>NZ_JAPSET010000084.1:0-15239 GCF_026847585.1 Phreatobacter sp. AB_2022a | reverse complement strand
GGTGCGTTGCCTGGAATTCTGCGCGGGCGATGGAGACCGGACGTGAGCAAGATCGAAATCGACGCGTCGCTTAAGACATTGCGCGTGACGGCCGAGGGCGCAATCGCGGTGGTGCTTGGCCTCGCGGTCGCGGCTGTCATCATCGCTTGCGCTGTGCGATTTTTGACGGACTAGTTGTAGGGCCTGCCGCTACTTCCTTGGTCGTGGCTTGCTGATTGCGCTTGCGATCTGATCGACGATGTCAGGTCCATCGGCGCGGGGCGGCTCCCCTGGCGCAAAATCAGTGCCGAACTCCACCGGATAAATCAGCACCTCGCCAAGCCCTTGTTCAATCGCCTCGCGACGGAAACGCACCATTTCCTCGGACGCGCCAGGTGCCGACACGCGACTTGTGAAGCCAGCGATAAGGTCGCATACCTGAAGGGATGCGTTCTCATGGCTCTTCGCGCTGACCGTTGAAACGACGGGGATCGGGAAGCGCAGTGTCTTGTCGCCGATAGTGAATATCTGCGGCTCGAGATCAGGGTTGGTCATGCGTTCCCACATGTCGGACCGCTTGAAAAAATGCGTGCTTTCATCGTGGATGACCTCAAAGGGTTCATCCGTCTTCTCCTGCCAGAACTTCATGCATTCGATCGCCGAGGTGACATGAATTTCGTTCGAATCCTCAAAAGCTGTGAGATTTCGACTAGCTGCTGCCTCTGCGGCTCCCTGGGCGATCAGGCTTAGGAACGTGTCCGTGCCGTTGGGCGGATTGGCTAAGATCGAGCCAAGCTCGCTCCGGAACGCGCGGAGCAACGGGGCCGTGGGAGTACGGGCAAATTCGTTGTAGCTCGACAAGATCCGGTCGGCATCAGCACGCTGTAAGAGATGCTCGAACATGTACCCGACCAAGTTCGCAAAACGAATGGCATAACCGTCCTTATAGAAGTCATACCCTGCGTCGCGCAGCATCGGCTCGACCAACTGATCGACGATCTTCGACACGACGACATACCGCTTGCTGATCTTCGCCGCGCAAAAGCTGTTGGGCCTGGCGCCGACCTCCTTGGCAAAGTTCAGGAAATTCCGTCGCCCCGTCGGACGTCTGAACACGTTCGCCGACTTCAGTTCGGGCCCCTGCTGCCCGGGAAACGATCTGGCGATTATGTCGGCCGCCTCCCGCTCGGACAGGTCCGTGCTGGCCAACGCGAAGAACGGCTGGTCGGGGTCGAACAGGTTGGTGCCCGTCTGACCACTCTCGTCGAAGTAGACCTTCTGCATCAGAACTCAGCCATCCGGAAAAGTCGGCCGTCGTCACCTTCATCGTGAAGCCGGAGGACCACCTCATCGTCGCTGAAGGGTATCGACTTTCCTTTCGCGTCGCGAGGCATGTCCGCCTCGATAAGGGTGAGGATGTACTGTGTCTTGCCCGAGGCGATCTGCTCGCGCACGATTTTCAGCAGCGCTTCCTTCTTGCGGTTGTCGAGTGCCTCGAGCACACCGTCATGGAAGGTGAAATGATAGAACGCCGCGTCCTCGTAGACCTTCAGCAGCGCGAGGTCGAACAGGGCACAGATGAGCTTTTTGTAGCTCGTGCCATCACCCTGGCTCGACGTCTTTCCGATCTGCCCCTTCTCCTCGAGACCGATCTCATAATCGAGATTGTTGCTCGAGTTCAGGCGGAAATAGAACACCCCATTATGGTCGAGCACCTGCTGGCAATAGCGGTTGAAGATCGCCCGAAACTTCTCGGCCACGGTCGTCTGCTTTGCGACCATCACCTTCATCTCATCGACGATACGGCCGCGGTCACGTTCCAGCTCGCGCACCGAACGTGCCATTTCCGCGACTGCCTCGAGCTTCCTCTCCTGCTCTTCACGATACACCAGGTGCGCGCGCTGATCGACTAGCTGCTTCTGCAGGTGCTTATATTTGGAGAAGGTGTCGGTGTTCTTCAGTACAGCCATACTGGCCTGGCGCTGGTCGTCGAGCTCGCGATTGCGGTTCTGCAGCACCTCGCGCTTTGCCTCGAGCTCACGTCGGCGGGAGCGCAATGCGACATCGCGCTCGTGGGTGACTTTCTTATTGAAGGCGACCAGCTCCTCATACTTGCGTTTGAGGCTTTGTGCGAAATGGAGTTGGGTCTCACGGAAGACCTCTTCGATCTCGGCGAGGTCGAACTTGTCCTTCTGCTCGAGTGCCACGTCGATCTGACGGATGTCGTAGCGTATATCGTAGAGCGTGCTGTTTATCTGAGCGATCTCACCCTCGATCTCATCGACCAACTGCGTCATGATCCGACGCTCTTCAGCGTCGAAGTGGAAGACATCGAGTTGGGCAGAAAGCTCTTCGATCTCCTGCCTTAGCCGCGCGATATCCGTGATAAGCGCAGGGAGGTCGTCCTCCTTGAACTGCACCTCGGTCTGGTGTTCCTCAAGACGCTGCTTCGCAGTCTGGATCTCGTCATCGAGCTGGTACTTCCGATCGATGAGTTGGCCCTTGAAGCCGAAAAGATGGGCGACGAACGGTTTCCAGTGGGCATCCTTGCCCTGGGAGAATTTCCGCAGCTGAAGCTCATCGCTCCAGTCGTCCTGCGAGCGCAGGAAGTAGGTTATGGCCTTCCGATAGTCGTAGGGTTTGAGCACGCGCAGGTCGAGCCATCCATCGAGAAGCGTCTTCGCCGCATCGATGGGCATCGCCGCATGATCCCACGCATCGTCGGCCGCGTCACAATAGTTCTGTCGGCCCTCGGCGTGGCGCGTCAAACCGATCTCATTCGGGTTGGCCGGCCTGCGCCGGATGGTGGCGAAATCGCCGCTATTGAGACTTATCTCCAGGTAGAACACGAACCGCTCGAAACGGTGCTTGTGCTTCACCAGAAAGAACTCCGGCGATATGCCGCGCAGCATCATGAAATCGATCAGATGCAGGAGCGTCGTCTTACCGAGGTTATGGGAGTCGCGCTTTTTGTCGGCCGGCTTGCGCACCTCCCCCAGCACGACGTTGAGACGCGCGGCGTCCGCGCCGAAATTAAAGTCGATCGGCTCGAAGATCGTGGGGAGGTTCGAATATATCCGACTGATCTGCATTAGTCGGTCCGATATTCCAGTGTGTCGTTCTGTACATGGTACTCGACCTTGCCAAGCAGGTAGAGGAAGTTCAACGCCGGCAGGAACATAAGCTCCCCGTTGCTGCCTACACGGCGGATAACGCGCTGCTTCAGCATCATCATCTCGATGACGCCTCGCTTGTGAAGCTCTTTGAGCATGATCGCAGCGACGCGCAGGAGCGACGTATTTAGGTCGAGGTGTTTCCTAGGTGTCAGCATGTTCCGCCTCCACCAGAGCGCTGAGATCCTTCGAGCCGATATCGCAGTGGCAATACATGTAGTGCAGCAGGATGCTCACCAGCCTCCGCTTCTGGCGCAGCGCAGGACGCTGCTTCTGGATGTGGCCATAGAGGAAATTGAACACGTGATCGAAGTTGGGGAACTTCGCTCGATGCAGGAGGATGCTTTCCTTCATCTCTGCCGCTGAGTCGGCATAGATGTCGGCGAACTCCCGGTTCCTCGGGTTCGACAGGAATGCCTTGATTTTATCGAAATAGGGCATCGATCGCGCAACGATCACCTGTCTGTAATAGTCTTCGGTGAGGCCGTTGATGAGGTTCTTGTCCTTCAGCTTGACGGACTCGAAGTCGAAAGCGCTGGTGTAGGCGGACTCGTCCTCATCCTTGGTATAGTCGCGAAAGGCGTGGATCACCTCGATGAATTCGTCTGACTCGAACACGAACGGAGCTGTGTCCTTCGCGTTCGGTAGGTGCTTCTGTAGGTCGGCGTGGCTCTCGAGGAGGGAGTGTATGAACTCGACGCCGAGGACATGGCCCGATTTGACACCGCATCCTTCGAGGGCATTTATCAGTTTGATATCGGTCCCGGCCGTGTATTTGCGGTTCGTGAAGACCATGTAGTGGTCGCAAATGCCGTCCTTCACCCGCGCCTTTATCTTCGGATGCTCATCCTTCATGAGCTTGAGAAAATCGCGCTCCGAGCAGGAGCGGTCAGGGGCATTGATGTGCTTTGCTTGAAGCACGACATGGCCCACCAGTGGGGAGGTCGTGCTCGGAAATCGCTCCGCCGCTCCATGGAATTTTCCGTCGCGGCCGCCATCCTTGCCAGCAGCAAAGGGGGTGACGCCAAGCCCGAGAAGGTGCTTGGCGATCTGGACCACCAGCGCCTCGAACTCATCGTCGCTGAGTTCATAAAGGAAAAAATCCCGCTTCACGGAAGGCTCTGTGTCACGACGTTGCGAGCGGAGAGGCCGGACCGCCCTGCCCAGCTTTCTCGCCTGCAGACAGCTCGCCAAAATTCTTGATCGTCACGGACGCATCGGGGAAGCGAGCCGTGATCTCAAGCTTTCCACCCAGTGCCTCGACGTAGCGGCGCAGATTGCTGACATACATGTCCGCTCGCTGCTCCATCTTCGCAACGGCCGGCTGTCCGACATGCAGGTCACGCGCCAGCTCCACCTGGGATTTCTCCCGAGCCTGGCGCAGCTCGTGGAGCGCCATCTCCTGCAACATGGTCTGGGTCGCATCCGCATTACGGGCGCGACGCTCAGCCGACATGCCTTGGCGGAGCTCATTGAATGAACGATGTCCTGTCATATCAATCCTTCCCTTCGGATCTCGATCAGGTAGTCGTCATACAGACGGTCCGCGATCGGGATTATGGTCTCATAGAACCGGTCGTCACCCACCTTGTTTCCGCCGATCAGCAGGATGGCTGTGCGGCGCGGATCGAACGCATAGAAAATCCGCCAAGGCTCCCCTGCGCTTTGCACCCTGAGCTCACGCATATGCGTGTGCCGGGAGCCTTCGATGCCGGATGAATGCGGAAATGGCAGCTGAGCACCCTTCGCCTCGAGCAGCCCGACGACACGATCAATGTCGTCCTGCACGGTCTCGATGAGGTCGATGTACCATCGACCGAACTCGTCCGTGACCTCCACATTCCAATGCATACATATCCTTATGATATTCCATTGGCGGAATATTGCAAGATATTCCTTCGACGGCATAGGGACTATGCCCAGATGCAAATTTCGGTCAAGGAAGAGCTCCAGCCGGCGGCGTTGCCGTCCGCTGATCGGGCCGCGCTCACGGCTTTTAGAAGAAGCCAGGATCGCCTCTGCCCCTGATCACTCCGCCAAGATCGGCCCGCCCCATATCGAGGCAACTGCATCCATGCACCAGAAGACGTCCGCTGGTGCTGAAATATAGCCCTATCTGGAGGGGATCCAGGTTCCACCTTTATATCGGAGGCCTCTAACGCAAGAACGGCTGCAGTGAGGTCGAGAGTGGATAGGCAGCTTTTCGCGCAGCCCAGCCGAAACCAGACAGTCTGCTACCGGCCCACTCTCTGCCCTATGCGACGCCAGCCGGCAAACGTTGAATGTCGGCTTCTGACAAGAGCTGCCGTTCAACGTATAGCTTGGGAAAGGCAGGAATGTCCCGATCATCTTGCCTTATCGGATGTTTTTTCTTCTCTATAGGAAGATGTGTTTTGGGGCTCCACAAGCGTGGCCCATCACATGTGTGCGGGCTTTCGGCGGCGACAGACCCGGCCCGTTGAACAGCAACCAAGCATCAAGACGTTCCTTGACGGTGCGCAGCGCAAGGGTTTCGGCGCGCATACGCGTTGCTTGGAGATCGTGAGCCAACTTCTGGACTAAAGGTAAAGCAAATAGGGGACTCTTAAGCGCGTCGACTACCTTCGCCTTGGGAAGCCGCGCAACAACGCAGTCTTGTTGGACTGTTGCGTCGCAATGGTACGTTGGTGCGAACAATGAGGGTTCAGCAAGCATTGAGCCCGGCCGCGCGATCTGCAGGATCAAAGATGTGCCGTTCGGCAGCGAACGTTCCAGCCCGACAGCTCCTGCGATTACTCGGTACATCGATCGAACTGGGTCACCCATGCGGAACAGGTTGGCGCCTCGCTTCAGGTTCACCTCGCGGGCTGATGCCCATAATGAGCCGAGTTCCGACATGATAGAGATCATGGCTGTGTCGCGACGGGTGCCGGCCTGCAGATCCCAGAACGTCGCGATATTGCGGCTGTAGAGCGCCCAGGTCTCCGCATCCTCGAGCTTGCGCGCGGATCCCTCCCCTTCGCTCTTGAGCCAGAGCTTGTTGTCGTCGGTGCCGATCCAGCCGTCGAGGTCCCACCCGGAGACGGCGCCTTCCGGCCCGCCGCCCGTCTCAGCTTCCAGGACAAACATGTGGTGGACGGCGCCGCCGTGTTCCCGCGCCATGTCGTGAGCCATGTCCTCAGCCATCACGCCAGGGACGGTTGCCAGGAGGATGGCGGCGATGATGCTAGTGCGCATGATCAGCACCCTCCCCTTGCTCCGCTTGTCTCGGAGGGGCGGGCACGTCAGCGGCATCCAGGCGCGCGACGACCACTTTGGTCATCATGCCAGACATCATGTGGTAGAGCAGATGGCAGTGGAACGCCCACTCGCCGGCCTCATCCGCCGTGACGAGAACCGAATATGACTTGCCCGGTGCGACGATGACGGTGTGCTTGTTGGGGAGCTTGCCGGCCGGTTGACCGTTCTCGAGCTGTACAAACATGCCGTGGAGGTGCATCGGATGCGCCATCATGGTGTCGTTGGTGAACTGCAGGCGCACCCGTTCACCAAAGCGCAGGCGAATGGGTTCGGCTTCCGAGAACTTCCGGCCGTTGATGGTCCAGATATAGCGCTCCATGTTCCCGCCGAGTTTGACGTCGACGGTCCGTTCGGGTTCGCGGGTGTCTTTCTGCAGACCGGCGTAGCGCAGATCCGCATAGTCGAGCAGCCGGGCGCCGGTGGGGGTGCCCGCATCGGCCCAACCGCTTTTCATGTCGTCAGGGGTCATGGTCATATCCATGTCCTCCATCCCGCCCATGTCCCCCATGCTGAGCAGTGCGCGCGGTCGCGGCGCCGGCATGGCGCCTCGCTGTCCCTCGCGCGTAGCAAGTGTTCCAAGCGCAAAGCCGGTCCGGTCGATCGGCTCGGCTGCGATCGTGTAGGCGCGGTCCTCGTTCGGCGTGACGACGACGTCGTAGGTTTCCGCGGGTGCGAAGCGGAATTCGTCGACGGTCAGCGGCTCGACGTTCTGGCCGTCGGCCTGCACCACTTTCATGGAAAGCCCGGGAATGCGCACATCAAAGAACGACATGGTGGAGGCGTTGATAAAGCGCAGCCTTACCCGCTCGCCCGGTACGAAGAGGCCGGTCCAGTTCTGGTCAGGCGACTTGCCGTTGACGAGGAAGGTGTAGCCGGTGACATCTGAGAGATCGGTGCGGGCCATGCGCATCTGCCCCCAGTCCCGCGCGTCCTTCCAGGTTGCTGACCAGCCGCGGGTGCGCACATCCGAGAGAAAATCAAATACGGTGCGGCGGGCGTTGCCGTAATAGTCGGCCGCCATCTTGAGATTGCCCATCACCTCACCGGATTCTTCCTCGGTGAAATCCGAGAGAACGATCACGTAGTCGCGGTCGGTGCGAATGGGATCCTTGCCCGCCGGGTCGACGATGATCGAGCCATACAGGCCATCCTGTTCCTGACCCATGGAGTGCGCGTGGTACCAATAGGTGCCGGTCTGGCGCAGCGGAAAGCGGTAGGTGAAGGTCTCGCCGGCGGGAATGCCGGGGAAACCGTTGAACCCCGGGACGCCGTCCATTTCGCCTGGCAGGAGCAGACCGTGCCAGTGGATCGAGGTGTCCTCGCCGAGGGTATTGGTCACCCTGATGACCGCTTCCTCACCGCGACGGAAGCGCAGGGTAGGCGCTGGAATGCCGCCATTGACAGTGATCTTGCTAATGGGTCTGCCGGTGATGTTCACCGGCTCGCGAGCAATCTTGAGATCGTACTCTTTGGTCGCAGCGGCCGACGTGCTTATGGCTGCGAAGGCGATGATGGCCATGGCGGTGATGCCGACCATGTTGAACAGGCGATGCATGACATGCAGATCTCCTTTGGAGTTTAAGAAAGAGGCCCTGCCGACGTGTCGTCGGCAGGGGTCGCCCCGCTAGCTAGTGGCTTTCGGGCGGGCAGTCGGCGCGGTTAGTGTTGCCGATCTCGTACTGAGGCCACGAGTGCTGGTGGGTTGCCCCGTCATACCATTTGCAGCCCGGCTTTTTGGCTTGGGCCTGGCCTTGATTGGCGGTCGCGTCGCTCTTGGCATTCTGGTGGACGGCCGGGTTTCCGAGGTCGTAAACCGACGAACGGCCGAACGTGCCGCGTTCCCCTCCGAAGTGAGCTTCCGAGTGGGTCTGGCTGCCTTCGCCGACGTCGTAGGCCGACGCCTGGCTTGCCATGCCAAGCAGACCGATCGCGAGAGCCGCGGCGGTGATGATGTGTTGCGTTTTCATAGGATATCTCCTGGGTTCATATGGTTGGATTGCTTTGGGGAATTGCTGCCGCGTGCGGGTCGGCCGAAAGAGGCGTAGACCACCGGCGGCAGTAGGAAATCAGATGTGCTGGGGAGGTTCCGCGATAGCGCGCGGCCGCATCGCCACCGCGAGCCGATCAACCCGACCGTCGCTGCGGCCACCGCCCATTTCGGGCATCTCGCGGGTCTGAACGTTCTTGCCGAGTGCCTGGCAGCAGCTGGCCATTGAACAGGCACACGTGCTGCATTTCGATTTACAGGGGCACTTCGTTGCCGGCGATTTCAAGGACTCAACCTTGAGCGGGGCGACATCCGTTTTGACCGATTGGATGGCCGTCGCCTGATGGGCAGCGGTGTCCGCTGAATGTGCCATAGCCGCTGGCGCCATGCCGAAAGACAGCATGAAAACAACGCCGAGGGCCAACAGCCATTTCACAAGCCAAAACTACGCTATAGCACATAGAGCCGCAATCAAATCCGATCGTTCTCTATATATAGTGTGGCATTAAATCAGCTACCTGTAAGTATTCGGTACTGTTAACGCGACGGCATGGCCGGATAAAGCAGCGGCAGCCAACGCTCAAGGACGGTCGCGGGGAAGCCAAGCCGCACGGGCGTTCGCGGACCAGGCGAGACCAGAACGCCAAGATCGAGGAGAGCGCCCAGAACCGTCCGTGCCTGGCGTTCTTCATAGCCGGTGATCTCCGCTGCCCGCCCGCGCGGGAATGAGCCGCCAACAACGGCTTCGCGCAGCAATTGCCAGGATCCTTTGGGCAAGCGCTTGGCTCGGGTTTCCTCCTCGGTCCAGATTTCCATGCGCCGCAGCAACTCCCTAGGCTCCATGAGCCCTTCCATGAATTTGACCTGGTCAATGCCCTGGTCGAGGAAGTACGCGCAAAACTCCTGCAGCCCGGCCATTGTAAGGTGACCGCGGCCGTCGAGATCGCCGCGCCGATCAGCGTCGGCGGCCATGAGCAGCTGCTTGTAGGTCTCTTTCGAGCGCGCAAGCCCGCGCGATACCGACCACAGTTCAGAGCCGACTCCGAGATGGCGCAACAGGGCATGCGAGAACAGTCGCGCCACGCGCCCATTGCCATCCAGGAACGGGTGGATCCAGAGCAGACGATGATGCGCCGCCGCGGCCGCCGTAATGGCTTCCACCTTGGATAGCCGGGACGGATCATAAGCCTGTTCAAAGCGCGCGAGGAACGCGGGAACGTCGTCGGCGTCGATAGGGATGTGACGCCCGACCTTCACCAGCTGCCGACGAAATTCGCCCGGGATGACCTTGACCGGCTTTCCGTCCTTGTCCTCGCCCGCGATCAGCAGCTCTTCGGGCATGCGGCGGCAAAATTCGTAGTGCACCCACTGCAGGAACGCGCGAGAAACGACCGGTTCCGGCGCTTCGCCATGGTCGATCATGCGCTGCACCTCAATGTGAGCGCGCGCCTCGAGCTGCAGGTTCCGCTGCTCTGGATCCTTGGAGTAGTCTCCGGCCAGCGCCCGATCGATGCTGATCGGGTGGGTATCGTGGCCTTCGATGAGATTGGAGTAGTAGCAGTTCATCGAGCGCACGAGATCGCCGATGCTCGCCCGTAGCGTCGGGTGTACCCTCCCCGCTAAGCCTGAGGCCAGGGACACGAGTTCCACACACCTGTTGGAGAGCTCGTGCTTGCCGTCCTCCGGCAGCATCGGCTCCATCCTATAAATTGTCGTCATAAATTGCCGCTTTCCTTGCCGGTTAAAATCTTAGCTGGACTAATAAGTTAACGCTACGGCCCTCCGCAGCGTTTGCCGCTAAAATTGCCGCTAGGTGTTGCTAATTTGTTCTTGGGCAGATCGGGGATTGGGTGGCCAACGAACCCTTCCCGACCGCGTCAGTATATAGTATACCCCACTATGCTATAAGGGTAAGCAACTATGTCGCATACGATCCAACATAAAGACAAGCTGATGGCCCGCCTGCGCCGGCTCAAGGGCCAGCTGGAGGGTGTCGAGCGAGCATTGGCGGCAGATGCGGCCTGCGGCGAAATCCTGCGGCAACTCGCGTCGATCCGAGGAGCGATGAACGGCCTGACCGTCGAGGTCATGGAAGAGCATCTGCTGGAACACGTCGTCCAGGCTGGGACCGATGCCGCCCGCCGCCAGGGTGCTGACGAGATGATCGCGGTCATCCGCACCTACATGAAATAAGCCGGCCGCCGGCGGAAAGGATAGAGCATGACAACCCAGATCACTTCGACCGACACGCACCAGCACGTGTTCTTAGGCGACGGGCACAGCCGGAATGAGCGCAAGGTCTGGTTGGTCATCGCGCTGACCGCGACCATGATGGTTGTGGAAATAGCCGCAGGGTCGGTTTACGGGTCGATGGCCCTCATCGCGGACGGCTGGCACATGTCGACCCATGCCGCCGCAATGCTGATCTCTGCGCTTGCCTATCTTTATGCAAGGCGCCACATCCATGACCGCAGCTTCACGTTCGGAACCGGCAAGTTCGGTGACCTGGCAGGCTTTGCGAGCGCGGTCGTACTGGCGTTGATCGCGCTTCTCATCGGCTGGGAAAGCTTCCAACGCCTTACGAACCCGATTCCGATCAGTTTTGGTCAGGCCATCGCGGTGGCGGTGGTAGGCTTGGCCGTCAACCTCGTCTCCGCATGGCTGCTGAAGGATGACCATGATCACCACCATGGGCATCACCACGATCACGACCACCATGACGGCCCGGCGCAGGACAATAATCTACGCGCGGCTTACCTGCATGTGCTGGCAGACGCACTGACATCCGTCCTGGCCATCGCCGCTTTGCTGGTCGGCAGTGCCTACGGCTGGCTTTGGGCCGATCCGGTCATGGGTATCATCGGCGGGATGGTCATTGCACGCTGGTCATGGGGCCTGATCCGCGACACGGGAAGCGTGCTTCTCGACCGTCTGCCGGACCCTGAAACTCTGCCGGCGGAAATCCGCGAGATCATCGAACGTGATGGTGATGTGATCACGGACCTGCACGTCTGGCAGGTGGGCCCTGGGCACTATGCCGCGATCCTGGCGATCGTTTCGCCGCGGCCAGCGACCCCTGAAGACTACAGGCTTCGGCTGCGCCCGGTTCATGAACTGTCGCACGTGACCGTGGAAGTGTCGCAGATGCAAACGGCGGCAGCGTGAAGAGGGATAATCCGTGCACCAGCGTGTGTCTAAGGATCGTTGGCTTTTCAGGCATCAAAAGCAGAATTCTCTCGCCGGAATTGGGTGTTGTGGTATCCTGGCTGTATGAAATCGCCCCGTACATCGAAGGCGGCCACCGGTAAGACCCTTGTTCTGGGTATGACGGGTTTCCGCAACATCAGCGCCGTCGAAGGCGTCAAACTGTCCGCTTCCAGCAAGCGGATGTTCGCTGATTTTGAGGCGCGCGGCCTGTCAGCAGAGCAGCGCCGCAAGGCCATCGTCGAGAAGCACGCCAAGAAGGTGTGAGGCCTGTGTATGCGGCGATCGATGACCCCTATTGCTACCGCGGGACAAAGGTCCTCCGATATCGTCTGGGTCTGAGCAATCTCGGCCCCCTAGGTCTTTGAGGCGGACAGCAGCGATGCAGTTTTCCCCACTGCTAACCCCAAGGTTGTGGACAGCCGTTCATACTATTCGATGATCCAGCGTCTCTGTGGTACCTTAATAAGGAACACGGAGTGCGTTGTGTCTAAGAGCGATCCAACCGGGGACCTATATTACAAGCGCTTGCCAGGGCCGATAAGGCTAGCGACTGGCTATTTTATCTTGCCGCATTTTTGTCGATTGTAATCCTAGCTATAGATCGAGGCTCACATCAGGCCCTTTAAGACGGCGTGCAAACGGCCTTCATCCTGGCAACGATCGGGGTATTCCTGAGCGGCGTCGTTATCCGGGTTTATTTCTGGCCACGTGCCGAGGACAGCCGCCGGAAAGATCTTTTTACGGATGCGTTCGACGTCCCCCTGACGGCGAACCCTTCCGAAGAATACTACAACAGCAGCCAGCCGCCGGGTCTTCGCCGCATGTTGGCTTCCGTGATGGAAAGCTGCTTTTTTACTGAGAAAATCACCGGCACAATGCTGACCTGGCAACGCACGAAAATTCTCGTGTATTTCGGCCTCTGGATCGTGGCCGTAATGAACAGAGCGGCGGATATTGGCACGCTCGCGATCATCGTCCAGGCACTCTTCAGCGAACAGATTTTCTCCAAGCACATCAGGCTGGAATGGCTGCACCGGCGCTCGGAGGTCATCTACTCAAAGGCTCACAGCCTGTTCCTGCAAAAGTCGAGCACAAAGCACTTTATGGCGTGCTCGCTGGAGATTCTGTGCGAGTACGAAACCGCCAAGGCGTCCGCCTCAATCGTTCTCTCGAGCCGGATTTTCAATCGCGATAACCCTAAGATCACGGCGCAGTGGGATGCTGTTAGATCGAAGCTGTCGCTGTAGGCCGGGGCAGTTCAGATGAAGCTTATAGCGCTTTTCGACGACTTTCTGCGCGACGAGGTTAATCTCAACAAAACCCGTGTCGAGACGCTTGAGAAGAGCGTCGATGCAATCGAAGATTTTATAGACGGGTCGAGCTGGGCGCCAACAATTCAGGAGTGGCGGACGCAGGGATCATGGGCCCACAAGACGATCATCAAGCCGACCGACGGCGGCGAGTTCGATGCAGATCTCCTGGTGTTCGTCACGGAGGTGACCGGCTGGACCCCGGCCGACTACATCAACACGCTCTATCAGGCATTCCGCGCCTCGACCGTTTACGAGCAGAAAGTTAGGCGCTGGTCGCACTGCGTCACGATCACCTACGCGAATGAGAGCAAGATCGATATTGCTCCGTGCATCGTAAATCGCGGCGGATATCCGGGCTATGAGGTCTGCAATCGCGACGCTGGGCTGTTCGAGCGCAGTGAGCCCATTCAATATACAGACTGGCTGATCGCTCAGAACAGCTATTTCGGCAGCAACAGCTTCCGGAAAGTGACGCGGATCATCAAGTATCTGCGCGACATCAAGACCACTTTCACTTGCCCATCGGTGCTCCTGACGACGCTGCTCGGCAATCTGATCTCGCCGGCCGATATTGATTCAGATGAGTTCGCTGATACGCCTACGGCGCTTAAAACCATGTTCGGCAGGCTCGATGCCTGGCTGAGTCTGCGGCCGACGAAGCCGCGTGTGGCCAACCCCTTTCTGCTGACCGAAGATTTCGCCAGCAGCCTTGATGACGACCAGTACGCCAATCTCCGGACGATGATCGCCAAATATCGAGGGTGGATCGACGACGCATACGATGAGGCCGATCGGAACGAGAGCATCGCGAAATGGCAGAGAGTTCTGGGCGAGAGCTTTGCCAGCGGCGTGGCTGTCGAGGCCGCCAAGTCGGTAAGCAGCACGGCCATCGCCAAGATCCGCGAGATCATGGCGGATGCCTACAGATTTGGGAACGACCTGGTCTCACTGGTCAAAAACCTTGGGGCCAGCGCGCTTCCGCCTGGCTTCAACCGATTGCCTCATATGCATCGGCCAAGATGGAGCGTCGCGGCGGGCACATCATTCACGGTCAACGTGCGAGCGACGCTGTGGGCAAGTCGAGAGTTCGGTCAGATCGGTTCCATTCAATCGCTGCAAGCGCTCTCGGCGGGGCGGTGGCTGCGCTTTGAAGCCGTCAACAATGTAGGGATTCCGTTCGGCTCGGATTACGTCATTCAATGGCGCGTCTCCAATACTGACCAGCAGGCCTACGACCGGAATGCCTTGAGGGGTGGCTTTTACCGATCAGACAGGCCGGGAGTTCGCTGGGAGGAGCTCGCCTATCGAGGGGTGCTCCTGGTTGAAGCGTTTCTCATCCGAGCGCGCGACGACACACTCTGTGGGCAGAGCGAGCCCTTCTACGTGATGATCGAATAGCGTCCTGTTTCGTGGAACGTCACAATTTGGTTCAGTGCGCTCTGTATATATGATAACATCCTTTATCAGATAAAAAGAAAAGGAGACGATGGATGGGAACGGTGACCGGCTTCAAGGACCTGCAGAAAACCCTGCGAGACGCACAACGAGCGCTTAAAGCCCTCGACGGGACGATTGGAACGGTGGAGTTCGATCCGACCGACCCGTCCAGCGTGAAGGACGCGATCGGCGCCATGGAGAGGATGGTCGCCGAGAAAACCCTCCTCTACCGGGGCAACGCCCTGGTCGAGAACATCGCCGGCCAGATGAAAGAGCGCTATCGCACCGGCATTCTCGAACGTGCCAAGGGTGTGAAGTGAACCCGGCCGACACTGTCAGGCTGTCATGAACCTGCCCGCCATCCTGGCGCCGCGTCTGCCGGCGCTGATTGTCGCCGCCGGTCCTCAGGCTGCTGCTCGCACCGCCGAGTTCTTTCTGGGGCACATCACCAACGGTCATACCCGCAAGGCCTATGCGCGCGCAGTCGGTGACTTTGCATCTTGTTGCGAGACCATGGGCGTGACGTCGATCACTGACGTGCAACCTCTGCACGTCTCCTTGTTTATCCGGCAGCGGGAACGGGAGCGCTCCGCACCGACCGTCAAGCAGGCTCTTGCGGCTATCCGGATGTTGTTTGATCACCTGGTCATATCCCAGCTAATTCCCACCAACCCCGCGGCGTCGGTGCGGGGTCCGAAGCATGTGGTCAAGCGCGGCAAGACGCCTGTACTGACGCCGGAAGAAGCGCGCCATCTCCTGGACAGCATTGATGTTGGCTCGCCCGCGGGGCTGCGCGATCGCGCGCTCATCGGCATGATGGTCTACACGTTCGCGCGGATAGGTGCGGCGGCGGCGATGAGCGTA
>NZ_JAPSET010000083.1:0-15653 GCF_026847585.1 Phreatobacter sp. AB_2022a | reverse complement strand
GTCTCGGTCTTTTTCGGACCGCCCTCGGAAGCCGCCGAAACCGGCTCGCGCCGGTCGATCGGAGCGGCCGGAGGCGCAGCGTTCGGCTGGGCCGTCTCGGTCTCGGGGACCTGCGAGGGCCGCTTCGCCGCGGGAGCGCGAACCGGCCGCGCGCGCTGCGGCGCCTCCTGCTCGCCCGCCTCCAGCGCGTCGGCGAAGGGCGTCGACCCGCCGTCGCCGCCGCGCGCCTGAGCGGGGCGGCTGCGCACCTCGTTGCGCGTCACCGTATTCGCCCCCGTCCCCGGAACCGTTCCTGCCGTCGTTGCCGCCACTGCGCCTGCCCCTCAACGCCCCAAAAGCCTTCAGCCGGTCTCAGGCGAGCAAGCTCCGGGCCAGCGCAACGCAACCAAAAAACCCTGGAAATTCAGGGCTCCGGGGCGGTCCTCGGGATTTTTCGCCCGGAATCGGCTGCCGGGCGCGGCAAGAATTGCCGGGTGCGCCGAACGGGCTAAGATCGCCCTGTGTTCGAATTCCACCATCGACCAGGAAAGTGCGGGCTCATGCTTCTCGGCTGCATCGCCGACGATTTCACCGGGGCGAGCGATCTCGCCAACACGCTGGCCAAGGCCGGCATGGCCACCATGCAGTTCGTCGGCATACCCGGGGATGCCGCACCCGCCGCGTGCGAGGCCGGCGTCGTGGCGCTGAAGAGCCGCACCATCGCCCCGGCCGATGCCGTCGCCCAGTCGCTCGCGGCCTGCGACTGGCTGCTCGCCCAGGGCGCCCGCCAGATCCTGTTCAAATATTGCTCGACCTTCGATTCCACCCGCGAGGGCAATATCGGCCCGGTGGCCGAGGCGCTGATCGACCGGCTCGGCGCTGATGTCGCGGTCGTCTGCCCGGTCTTTCCGGCCACCGGCCGGACCCTGTTCAACGGCCATCTCTTCGTCAACGGCCGGCTGCTCAACGAGAGCGGCATGCAGAACCATCCGCTGACCCCGATGACCGATCCGGACATCCGCCGCTGGCTCGGCCATCAGGTGGCCGGCGCGGTCGGCCTTGTTCCCTATGCCACCGTGCGGCAGGGCACGGCGGCCATCGCGGCGGCCCTTGCCGCCGAAGCCGGGGCCGGCCGCCGCCTGGCGGTCGTCGATGCCGTCGCCGACGACGATCTCGTCGCCATCGGCGCCGCGCTCGGCGACGCCAGGCTCGTGACCGGCGGCTCGGGCATCGCGCTCGGTCTGCCCGCCAACTTCAAGGCCAAGGGCCTGCTTTCCGGCAGGGGCACGAGCTTCTCGCCGGCAACGGGCGCCGCCGCCGTGCTCTCCGGCTCCTGCTCCGCCCAGTCGCGCGCCCAGGTCGTTGCCTATACCGCCAGGCATCCCGGCCTGCTCGTCCAGCCCGACGAGGTGATCAGCGGCGCGATGACCCCCAAGGTCGCGTTCGACCATGTCATGGGCCGCATCGGCCTGGCCCCCATGGTCTATTCGTCGGCCGATCCGGACGAGGTCAGGGCGGCGCAGGAGCGCCACGGGCAGGCCGAGCTGGCCGAGGCGATCGAGACCTTTTTCGGCGAGCTCGCCGTCATGCTCGCCGACGCCGGCGTCACCCGCCTCGCGGTCGGCGGCGGCGAGACATCGGGCGCGGTCGTCACCGCGCTCGAGGTCGACCGGTTCCATATCGGCCCGGAAATCGATCCCGGCGTGCCGGCGCTCGCCGCCGAGGGGCCGCGCCCGATCCGGCTGGCCTTGAAGAGCGGCAATTTCGGCGCGGTCGACTTCTACGACAAGGCGCTGGCCGCCCTGGGGGCGCCATGACCGCCGATCAGGACGAAGCCGCAGCGCGTGCCGGCCTCGTGCGCTGGGGCCGCTCGCTGTTCGAGCGTGGCCTGACGCCCGGCTCCTCGGGCAATATCAGCGTCAGGCTCGCCGACGGCTATCTGGTGACGCCGACCAATTCCTGCCTCGGCTTCCTGGATGCCGGACGGCTCAGCCGGCTCGATGCCGGCGGCCGGCACGTCGCCGGCGACGCCCCGACCAAGGAGCTGCCCCTGCATTTCGCCTTCTACGAGGCGCGCCCGGCCGCCCGCGCGGTGGTGCATCTGCACGCGACCCACGCGACCGCGCTCTCCTGTCTCGCCGATGTCGATCCGGCCGACGCCATCCCGCCGATCACGCCCTATGTGGTGATGCGGGTCGGCCGCGTGCCCGTCGTGCCCTATACCCGCCCGGGCTCGGCCGATGTCGCGCCGCTGATCCGCGCCAAGGCGCCCGACCATCCCGCCATTCTCCTCGCCAATCACGGCCCCGTGGTGGCCGGTGCGAGCCTCGACGCGGCCATCTTCGCCATGGAGGAACTTGAGGAGACGGCAAGGCTCGTCCTCATCACCCGCGGCATGGCCGTGCGCCATCTTTCGCCTGCCGAGATCGCCGATCTCGAAGCGACCTTCACCTTGAAAGGCTGACCGACATGCCGCGCTTTTCCGCCAATCTCGGCTTTCTCTGGCAGGGCCTGCCCCTGCTCGAACAGATCGACCGTGCCGCCGCCGCCGGCTTCAAGGCGGTGGAGATGCACTGGCCATACGACACCGATCCACTCGCCGTGCGCGATGCCGCCGCCGCCCGCGGCGTCAAGGTGCTCGGCGTCAACACGGTGCGCGGCGACGTCGCCCGCGGCGAGAGCGGCCTCGGCGCCCTCGCCGGCCGCGCGGCCGAGTTTGACGCCGCCATCGACCAGGCCGTCGCCTGGATCTCGGCAGCCGGCGGTACCGCCATCCACGCCATGGCCGGCATCGTCGCCCCGGCCGATCGGCCGGCGGCAACCGCGGTCTTTGCCGACAATCTCAGCCGCGCCGCCGACAAGGCCGCCGCCCACGGGCTGACCATTCTGCTGGAGCCGCTCAACCCGCGCGCCGCACCGGGCTACTTCTATTCGACGCTGCGTGATGCCGGCGCGATGATCGCCCGGGTCGGCAAGCCCAACGTCAAGATCATGTTCGATGCCTTCCATGTCGGCGTCGCCGAGGGCGACATCCTGACGAAGCTCGAATATTGGCTGCCCCATATCGGCCACGTGCAGATCGCCGCGGTGCCGAGCCGGGCCGAGCCCGACGAGGGCGAGGTGCACTTTCCGGCCCTGTTCGCGGCGCTCGACCGGCTCGGCTACGACGGCTGGGTCGGCGCGGAATACCGGCCGCGCGGCGATACCGATGCAGGGCTCGCCTGGGTGAAGGCGCTCGGCGTCACGCTGTAGCCGGCGCGCGCCACCCTGGCGCAAGAGACATCACCCCGAACCGGTCACGCCCGGGCGAGCGCTTCGGCGAAGGCGTAGCTGTCGGGATAGACCTCGTAGGCCGCGACGCGACCGTCTTCGAAGCGGAACAGGTTGACCGCGCGGACCTTGAGGCCCTCGCCCGTGGCGCGCACCCGCCAATGCCCCTCCAGGACCAGCACGACCGCATCGGCCGTGGCCACCGTCTGCACCGGCTCGACGGCGAGGATCTCGAGATGTTCGGCGACGCGCTTGAAGAAGGTGACGACCTTCGGCCGTCCCTCCCAGATGCCGGCCCAGGGCACAATGCCGACCGGGCCGTTCCAGCGCACGACGACGTCGTCCGTCGTGACCGCGGCGAGCGCGCCGGCATCGCCCGCCTTCAGGGCCTGGTACCAGCGATCGAGAATGGCATTGCTCATGGCCCCCTCATGCCCGCGACGGCGGATCAGCGCAAGATGCGGATCAGCCGCGTCACGTCGAGCAGGGTCACCAAAGCGGCCGCGACATAGGTGAGCGCGGCGGCCTTGAGCACCGATTTCGCCGCCGGCAGATCAGCCGGCGGGAGATAGCCGCCCTTTTCCAGGATCGGCAGCGCCCGGCCGAAACTGGCGTCGAATTCCACCGGCAGGGTGAGGAGGTGCATGACGAGGCGCGAGGCGAGCAGCGCCACCGCGGTGACGATTTGCAGGATGACCAGCGGCAGGGAGTGGACGAAGGCGAGCACGAGCGGCGCGGTCGCGAACAGGATGCCGGCTGCGATCTCCAGCGCCTGGGCGCCATGCGCCATCTTGATCCGCCAGAGCAGCAGCGGATGGCCGTCCCGATGCTGCAGCGCGTGGCCGACCTCGTGCGCAGCGACCGCGACCGCCGTCACCGACCGGCCGCCGTGGACGTCGGGGCTGAGGCGCACCACCCGGTCGATCGGATCGTAGTGGTCGCCGCGGTCGGTCGCCTCCACCGTGACGCCGGAAAGCCCCGCCCGCTCGATCAGATGTTCGGCGAGTTCGCCGCCGGTACCGGGAAAGTCGCTGCGCTCCAGCGCGTGCCGGCGCATCTGCGCCTTCACCCAGACTTGCGGTCCGAAGATCAGCGCGAGCAGCGCCAGGACACCGAGAATGATCAGAATGGGCATGAATGATCGGCTGGCGTGTCACCCGGCGACCGCTGGAGGGCGCCGGACTTGCACCGAACATGGCCTTTCCGGACCGCCTATGCCAGCCAGCGCTTGCGCCGCTTGTAGCTTTTCACGTCGCGGAAGCTCTTCTTGTCGCCTTCGGCGACGCCCAGATAGAACTCCTTGACGTCCTCGTTCTCGCGCAGCGCCTCGGCCGTGCCGTCCATCACGACGCGCCCGGTCTCCATGATGTAGCCATAGGTCGCATAGCGCAGCGCCATGTTGGTGTTCTGCTCGGCGAGCAGGAAGGAGACGCCTTCCTTGGCATTGATGTCCTTCACGATCTCGAAGATCTGCTCGACGATCTGCGGCGCGAGCCCCATCGAGGGTTCGTCGAGCAGGATCATCTTGGGCCGCGACATGAGCGCGCGGCCGATGGCGCACATCTGCTGCTCGCCGCCCGAGGTGTAACCGGCCTGCGAGGTGCGGCGCTGCTTCAGGCGCGGGAAATAGGCATAGATCTTCTCGAGGTCGGCCTTGATCGCCGCCTTGCCGTCGCGCCGCGTGAAGGCGCCGGTCAGGAGGTTCTCCTCGATGCTCAGATGGCCGAAGCAGTGCCGGCCTTCCATCACCTGGATGCAGCCGCGCCGCACCAGGTCGTTGGGCGACAGGTGCTGAACCTGCTCGCCCTCGAACACGATCGTGCCCTTGGTGACGTCGCCGCGCTCGGCATTGAGGAGATTGGAGATCGCCTTCAGCGTCGTGGTCTTGCCGGCGCCGTTGGCACCGAGGATGGCCACGATGCCGCCGCGCGGCACGGCGAGCGAAACGCCCTTCAGGACCAGGATCACATGGTCGTAGACCACCTCGATATTGCTCACCGTCAGGATCTCGTCCTGCGCGGCGGCCGGCGCGATGGCAGCTTCGCTCTGAGCGGTCATGGGCGGTCCGGTTCTTCGAAAAACGGAGAGAGCGGGGCGGCGGTCGCCGCCGCCCCGGCAAGTCGCGCCTTACGAGCGCTGATCGCAGGCTTCGGTGCGCCGCGGCCAGCCCTGGTTGGAGGTGGTATAGGCGCGGGCCGCCTCCTCCAGCATCGGCCGGATGCGGGCGCGGTCCGGCGTGATCCAGTCGGTCGCGCGAGCCCATTTGGTGCCGTCCCACTGGACCAGGAAGGCCGGGAAGTGGCCGTTATGGTCCTGGCAGGTCAGGCGCACGGGCGCGGCGAAGTCCGGCGCGCCGAGCTCGGTCCAGCGGGCGGCGGAGATGTCGAGCGACTCCAGGCCGCGCCGCATGTCCTCGGCGGTGATCGCCTTGCGGCCCGAGAGGCGCTGGGCGTTGCGCATGGCCTCGGCGATCAGGATGCCCTGATAGACGCCGCGGTTGTAGAGGTTCTCGCCCACCTTCTCGCGCGGCGACTGCGACTGACCGCGCTCGACGACGTGCTTGATGATGTCCTGGATGACCGGGAAGTTGGTGCCGACCTGGTGCCAGGAAATCGACAGGTAGCCCTTGCCGTCGGCACCGGCCGGGCGGGCGTCGTCGTCGCCGCCGGCCCACCAGATGCCGAGCAGCTTGTCACGCGGGAAGCCGGCGCGGCCGGCCTCGCGCACGGCGGTCGGGTTCATCGCGCCCCAGCCCTGCAGCAGCACCCAGTCGGTGCGGTCGCGCCGCACGGCGAGCCAGGTCGAGGACTGGTTCTGCATCTCGTTGGGATTGACCGGATAGAGCTTCAGCGTGAAGCCATATTCCTTGGCCATCGCCTCGAGGAACGGGATCTGCTCCTTGCCGAAGGGCGCGTCGAGATGGACGAGGCCGATGGTCTTGCCACGCAGCTTCTCGAAGCCGCCTTCGCGCTGGGCGATGTACTGGATCCAGACCGAGGCGCCGTCCCAATAGGTCAGCGGCGGGTTGAACACCCAGGGGAAGGAATCGCCGACCGCCGAGGCCGAGAGGCCGTAGGCCATGGCGAAGATCGGCATCTTGTCGATATGGGCGCGCGGAATGGTGGCGAGCGTCGCGCCGGTCGACCAGGGCGCGTAGAGCACCGAGCCGCGCTGCTTGGCCTGCTCCCAGCACTCGACGGAGCGGCGGGTGTCGTACTGGGTCTCGCATTCCTCGATGACGATGCGCGCGCCGCCGATGCCGCCGTCGCGGGCATTGAGCATCATCAGGTAGTCGCGCGTGCCGTCGGCGATCGGAATGCCCGAGCCCGAGAACGGTCCGGTGCGGTAGGTGTTGTTGACGAAGATGATCTGGTCCTGCGCCGCGGCGGGCAGCGAGGCGAAAGCCCCGACGCCGACGGCCAGTGCCAGCATGGTTCGAGCCAGTTTCATGACTGTCCTCCCTCGAGCGATCTGCTCAGTCCTGGTGACATTGCCGGGCGTTGGCCGCCCGGTCGTGACGAATTGGGGCACCGTTCAATAGGGGAACGGCCAGACCCGGAGCTTCTGCTTGGCGATCTGCCACAGCCGCGCGAGGCCGTGCGGCTCGACGATCAGCAGGAAGATGGTCAGCGCGCCGATCACCATGACCACCAGCTTCTCGGCGAGCGAGCCGGTGATCGGCACGCCGAGCGCCGGCAGACCGAACTTCAGGATGGTGGGCAGGGCCACGATGAAGGCCGCGCCGAAGAACGAGCCGATATTGGAGCCGAGCCCGCCGATGATGACGGCGAACAGGATGAGGAAGGACAGGCGGATGGAGAATTCCGTGCCGGCCTCGGCGCCGCCGAGATAGATGAACACGAAGAGCGCGCCGGAAACGCCGCAATAGAAGGACGAGACGGCGAAGGCGAGCAGCTTCGATTCCAGGAGCTTGATGCCCATCAGCTGGGCGGCGATGTCCATGTCGCGCACCGCCATCCACGACCGGCCGACACGGCCGTGGACGAGGTTGGAGGCGATCCAGGTGAGCAGCACCACGAAGCTGAGCGCGATCCAATATTTGACCTCGACCGCCGCCGTCGGTCCGGTGATCGCGACGCCGAACAGGGTGCGCAGCGGCACCTCGATGGCGCCTGAGGGATTGTAGTTGTAGAGCCAGGGAATGCGGACGAACGACCATTGCAGGAAGAACTGCGCGGCGAGCGTCGCGACCGCGAGATAGAGGCCCTTGATCCTGAGGCTCGGCAGGCCGAAGACGACGCCGATGGCCGCCGAGAAGAAGCCCGAGCAGAAGATCCAGACGAGTATGTTCACGTCCGGGAAGATCGTCGTCAGCTTGTAGCAGGCATAGGCGCCCGCCCCCATGAAGCCGGCCGAGCCGAGCGAGATGAGGCCGGTATAGCCGGTCAGGATGTTGAGCCCGATCACCGCCGGCACCAGGGCGAGGAACGGCAGGAGGATGGTCGACAGGGCGAAGTTGCCGAGCAGCAACGGCGCGGCAAAGGCCGCGGCCACGATCACGGCGAGCCCGATCCGGTCCTGCGCGAGCGGGAAGATCGCCATGTCGGCCTGGTAGCTGGTCTTGTATTGTCCGGCCTCACGGTAGAACACGTCGCAACGCCCCCGTCAGATACGCTCGATGATCTTGTCGCCGAACAGACCCTGCGGCCTGAACATCAGGAAGATCAGCGCGATGATATAGGCAAGCCAGGTCTCGATGCCGCCGCCGAGCAGCGGGCCCCAGTAGAACTCGCCGAGCTTTTCGCCGATGCCGATGATGAGGCCGCCGACGATGGCGCCCGGCACCGAGGTGAAGCCGCCAAGGATCAGCACCGGCAGCGCTTTTAGCGCGATGGTCTCGAGCGCGAAGGAGACGTCCGAGCGGGCGCCCCACATGATGCCGGTGACGAGCGCCACGATGCCGGCGGTGAACCAGACGATGACCCAGATCTGGTTCAGCGAGATGCCGACCGACAGTGCCGCCTTGTGGCTGTCCGCCACTGCCCTCAGCGCCCGGCCGATGCGGGTGTACTGGAAGAACAGCGCCAGCACGACGATCATCACGATGGCGATGACCGCCGCCGCCATGTCGAGATGCTGCAGGCTGATGCGCCCGCCCGGCACGTCGAAAGTCGACGAGCCGGTCGGCAGGCCGAGCTGGGCGGTGATCATCACCTTCGGATTGCCGCCGAAGACATATTCGCCGAAGCCGGTGAGGAAATAGGACAGGCCGACGGTCGCCATCAGCATGATGATGTCGGGCTGGTTGACCAGCGGCCTGAGCACCACCCGCTCGACCGCGATCGACAGCACCAGCATGATGCCGACCGCCGCGACGACGGCGACGAAGGCCGCGACATGGCCGGGTGGCAGCCCGAGCTTCAGCGTCAGGATCTCGTAGATGCCGACCAGCGACAGCGCGGCGAACACGACCATGATGCCCTGGGCGAAATTGAACACGCCCGAGGCCTTGAAGATCAGCACGAAGCCGAGCGCGATCAGGGCATAGAGCACGCCGGCGACGAAGCCCTCCCAGACCGTCTGGATGAACAGGTCCGGCAGGCCCCACATGGTGACGAAAGGATCGACCAGGATCTTGTAGATCCAGTCGTTCGGGCCGATCAGCCCGCGCGTGGTCGCGACGGTGAGGCCACCGATCACGGCGGCCAGGACCACGATGGTGATCAGCCAGTTGCGCTGGCTCTCCGAGAGCGCCGGCTTCGGTGCGATGGTCGCGTCCGTCATCACACCCTCCTCAATGCGCCACGCCGAGATAGGCGTCGATGACCCGCTGGTCCGCCTTCACCTGGTCCGGCGTGCCGTCGGCGATCTTGCGGCCATATTCCAGCACCACCACCCGGTCGGAGAGGTCCATCACCACCCCCATGTCATGCTCGATCAGCGCGATCGTCGTGCCGAACTGGTTGGAGACATCGAGGATGAAGCGGCACATGTCCTCCTTCTCCTCCAGGTTCATGCCGGCCATCGGCTCGTCGAGCAGGAGCACTTCCGGCTGCATGGCGAGCGCCCGGCCGAGCTCGACGCGCTTCTGCAGGCCATAAGGCAGCTTGCCGACCGGCACCTTGCGCACGTGCTGGATCTCCAGGAAATCGATGATCTCCTCGACGAACCGGCGATGCTCGATCTCCTCGCGCATGGCCGGCCCATGGCGCCAGAGCTGCCAGAAGAAGCTCGAGGTCATCTTCAGCGTGCGGCCGGCCATGATGTTGTCGAGCGTCGACATGCCCTTGAACAGCGCGACGTTCTGGAAGGTGCGGGCAATGCCGCCGGACGCCGCCTCGTAGGGCCGCATCTTCGGGCGGGTCGCACCCTTGAAGGTGATGCGCCCCTCGGTCGGGTGGTAGAAGCCGTTGATGCAGTTCAGCATCGAGGTCTTGCCGGCGCCGTTCGGCCCGATGATGGCGCGGATCTCGCCCTTCTTGATGTCGAACGACACGTCGGTCAGCGCCTTGACGCCGCCGAAGGCGAGCGAGACATGCTCAACCGCCAGGATCACTTCGCCCGCGGCGATGTCGGTCGGTGACGGTCCCCTCATTCCGCGGCCTCCTGAAAGGCACCGGGCGCGGCCGCGTGCACGTCCATGTCGATGATGGCAACGTCGCCTTCGATCACGCCCTTGCGACCATCCTCGAAGGTCACCTCGACGCGGACATGGGCCCGCTTCGAGCCGTCATAGAGCCCGGTCACGAGCGACTGGTAGCGGTCGGCGATGAAGCCGCGCCGGACCTTCTGGGTGCGCGTCAGTTCGCCGTCGTCGGCGTCGAGCTCCTTGTGCAGGATCAGGAAGCGCCGGATCTGCGCGCCCGACATCAACGGCTCGCCGGCGAGCGACCGGTTCACCTCATCGACATGGCCGGCGAGCATCCTGATCACGTCGGGATGACCCGCAAGCTCCTGGTAGGAGGCATAGGAGACGTTGTTGCGCTCGGCCCAGGAGCCGACCGCCACGAGGTCGATGTTCAGGAAGGCGGTGACGAAGTCGCGGTCCTGGCCGAAGGCCACGGCCTCCTTGATGTTCGGATAGAACTTGAGCTTGTTCTCGATATATTTCGGCGCGAACAGCGCGCCCGACTTCAGCTTGCCGACATCCTTGGCGCGGTCGATGATGCGCAGGTGGCCGGTCTTGGCGTCGAAGAAGCCGGCATCGCCGCTCTTCACCCAGCCGTCGGGCGTCTTGGTCTCGGCGGTCTTTTCCGGGTCCTTGAAATAGCCGAGGAACACGCCTGGCGAGCGGTAGAGCACCTCGCCATTGTCGTCGATCTTGATCTCGACATCGATATTGGGCTTGCCCACCGTATCGGCATAGATCTCGCCGTCCGGCTGGGCGGTGATGTAGACGCTCGCTTCGGTCTGGCCGTAGAGCTGCTTCAGATTGATGCCGAGGGAGCGGAAGAAGCGGAAGATCTCCGGCCCGATCGCCTCGCCCGCCGTATAGGCGACGCGGATCCGGCTGAGCCCGAAGCGGTTCTTCAGCGGCCCATAGACGAGGAAGCGGCCGAGCGCATAGTTCAGCCGGGCACCGAGCGGCACCCGCTCGCCGTTCAGGATCTTCTCGCCCCAGCGCTTGGCGACGCCGAGATAGTAGTGGAACACGCGCCGCTTGAACGGGCTCGCATCCTCCATGCGCACCATGGTCTGGGTCAGCAGGCCTTCGTAGACGCGCGGCGGCGCGAAGGCGTAGGAGGTGCCGATCTCGCGGCGATCCTCCATCACCGTGTCGCCGTTCTCCGGACAGTTCACGCAGAAGCCGGCGACATAGGACTGCGCGTAGGAGAAGATGTTGTCGCCGACCCAGGCGAGCGGCAGATAGGCGATCACCTCCTCGTTCTCGTCGAGCGCGTCGAACAGGTTGCCGTTGCGCGCGGAGATGATGAGGTTGTCGTTGGTCAGCATCACGCCCTTCGGGCGTCCGGTCGTGCCGGACGTGTAGAGCATGATGGCGAGGTCGGAGCCCTTGGCGGCGACGACCGAGTCGCGCAGCGCAGCGATCCTGGCCGGGTCGGCGGCGGCGTTGCGGCCGGCCGCCTGCACGTCGGCGAAGGGATGCAGGCGCGAATGGTCGTAGTCGCGCAGGCCCCGTTCCTCGTCGTAGATGATATGGGTCAGCTTCGGCAGCCGGTCCGACACCGACAGGACCTTGTCGACCTGCTCCTGGTCCTCGACGATGGCCATCGTCGTTTCGGCATGCTCCAGCACATAGGCCATCTCTTCGGCGACCGAGTCCGAATAGATCGGCACCGGCACGGCGCCCCAGGACTGGATCGCCGCCATCGACCAGTAGAGGCGTGGCCGGTTGCGGCCGATGATCGCCACCTTGTCGCCGGCGCCGAGGCCGAGCTCGCGCAGGCCCAGCGCGAAGGCCTGCACCTCGAGCGCGACCTCGGCCCAGGTCCAGCTGTGCCAGATGCCGAAATCCTTGTGGCGCATGGCCGGGCGCGCGCCGAAGCGCTTCGCGTTCAAGGCCAGAAGCTTTGGAAACGTATCGCCGGCGCCGGCAACGGCACCCGCGGCGGCGTGGTTTGCCACAGCCGGCATCCTCCCTGTTCGTCCCGGCAGGCGGCCTGGCCGCTCCACCGTCAGTTCCCTTCCGCACGCCCCGTTGGCCGGGTTCATTGCAGCACGGCCCACGGCGCGCGAGCGCCGCGGGCGATGCCGGGTTGGATAGTTGAACGCACGGTCGGCGAAATCAAGGGGTCGAAAGGATGAGACCTTATGAGTCGAAAGGCGAAACCGCCCCGTATGGCGGCCCGGCGGCACCGATCGGCTCCTCGCCGGGCCGATTTCGGTCCAGACGGCCCCTTTCTTCATGCTAGACTGGCGCCATGGACGGTCCGATCACGCAGGCTGAGGCGCTCGGCGCGACGCCGCTCGCCGGCGGCGATCGGGCGCACTTCTTCGCGGCGTCCCGCTTCGGTGGGATCGACTGCCTGCGCGCGACCTTCCTGAAGCACGCCTATGCGACCCATACCCACGACACCTATGCGATCGGCAGCATCACGGCCGGCTGCGAGGTCTGGAATGCGCGCGGCAGGCGCCTCTATGCCACACCGGGCGAGATCGTCTTCAACCATCCGCTCGACGCCCATGACGGCGCACCCATGGAGGGCGGCTATTCCTACCGCATGACCTATCCCGGCCTCGACGTCCTGCGCGAGGTGGCCGGTGCGGTCGGCGGTCGGCCGGTGGCGGGAACGCCGACCTTCCCCGAGCCGGTCGTCCGAGACCCCGAGGGTGCCCGACTGTTCATCGCGGCTCATGCGGCGCTCGAGGACGACGGCGACGGCCTCGGCGGGGAGGAACTGCTGCTGCGCGCCTTCGGCCGCATGCTGGTGCTGCATGGACGGATCACCGCGGCCCCGCTCGGCGCCGAGCCAGGTCCGGTCGGCCGGGTGCGTGCGCTGATCGAGGCCCGCTTCGCCGAGGACCTGAGGCTGGACGAGCTCGCGGCCGTCGCCGGCCTGTCGAGCCACCACCTGATCCGCGCCTTTCGCCGCGAGACCGGCCTGACGCCGCACGCCTATGTCGTCGACACGCGCGTGCGCCGGGCCCAGGCATGGCTGCGCGCCGGAATCGGCCCTGCGGAAACCGCCGCGGCCGTCGGCTTTGCCGATCAGGCGCATCTGACCCGCGCCTTCAAGGCCCGCCTCGGCGTGCCGCCCGGCGCCTATCAGCGCGCGGTCGCCTGAGCTTTTTCGCCGGCCATGCCGATTTCGTTCAAGATCGGGCGGCGGCTGCCGGCCATGCTGGCACCATGACCGATCTCACCGCCGCAAGGCCCCGCTCGACCCTCTCCGAAATGCGTGACGGCATCGCCGACCTCTGGCCGGCCATGGTGGCGGCGGCTCCAATCGCCCTGCTCTATGGCGCCGTGGCGCTGGCCAAAGGCCTTTCCCCGCTCGAAGTGATGCTGTCCTCGGCGCTGATCTTCGCCGGCGGCGCGCAGCTCGCGGCCATCGAACTGTGGACCGTGCCGGTGCCGGTCGCCGCCCTCGTCCTCTCCACCTTCCTGATCAATGCCCGCTATGTGCTGATGAGCGCCTCGCTCGCGCCCAAGGTCGCCCACCTGCCCTTTGCCGGCCGTCTGCTCGGCTTCCACGTTCTGGCCGACGAGAACTGGGCGCTGGCCGAGCGGCGGGCGGCGCAGCGGCCGATCACCGCGGCCTATTTCTTCGGCATGGGGGCGGCCTTCTGGATCAACTGGGTCGCCTGGTCCTATGCCGGCGCGATGCTCGGTCCGCTGCTCGGCGATCCCCGGCGGTTCGGCGCCGATTTCGCCTTCACGGCCATCTTCATCGGCCTGATCGTCAGTTTCGTCACCGGCCCGCGCGCCGGCCTGGTGGTGGTCGTCAGCGGCCTTTCCGCCACCGGCGCCTATCTCGCCCTCGGCTCGCCCTGGCATGTGCGGGCGGGCGCGCTCGCCGGCATGGGCGCCGCCGTTCTGGCCCATCGCGACGCGCCGGCACCGGCGGACCAGGCGGAGGCCGCGCCATGAACCTCGATCCGATCACCCTCGCCGCCATCCTCGGCATGGCCGCGGTCACCTATGCGTGCCGGCTGACGGGGCTGCTGATCGCCGATCGCATGGCCTTCACCGGCCGGGCCAAGGCGGCGGTCGACGCGATTCCGCCGGCCGTGCTGACCGCCGTCATCGCACCGACCCTGCTGGCCACCGGCTGGCCGGAAACGGCAGCCGGCCTCGTCACCATCGTCGCGGCGACGCGTCTGTCGCTGATCGGCACGATCGGCGTCGGCGTGGCCGCCATCGTGGTCCTGCGCCTGGCTGCCGGGGCCTGACGCGTTCCGGCGACGCCCGCGCGCCAGCGCTCCTCGCCGCCGCGAGGTGATTTAGGCGACGCCAGCGCGCCAGCGCTCCTCGACGCCGCGGGGTGATTTAGGCGACGCCCGCGCGCCAGCGCTCCTCGACGCCGCGAGGTGATTTAGGCGACGCCCGCGCGCCAGCGCTCCTCGACGCCGCGAGGTGATTTAGGCGACGCCAGCGCGCAGCAGGTCGTGCACGTGCAGGATGCCGATCGGCCGACCGTCCTCGACCGCGAACATGGCGGTGATCTTGGTCCGGTTCAGAAGGTCGATGATCTCGCTGGCGAACTGGTCGGGCCTGACCGTCTTCGGGCTGCGGCTCATCACTTCGTCGACCGGCCGCGACAGGAGGTCGGGGCCCATATGGCGGCGCAAATCGCCGTCGGTGACCATGCCCACCAGCCGGCCGTCGGCATCGAGAATGCCGCAGCAGCCGAACCCCTTGGTGGTCATTTCCAGGATCACGCCGGCCATCGGCGCGCCGACCCGGGCAAGCGGCAGGGCCTCGCCGTCATGCATGACGTCGCGCGCCTGGGTCAGCACCGCGCCGAGCTTGCCGCCGGGATGGAAGGTACGGAAATCGGCGGCGGTGAAACCGCGTACCTCGAGCAGCGCGATCGCCAGCGCGTCGCCGAGCGCGAGCTGCATCAGGGTCGAGGTGGTCGGCGCGAGCCCGTTCGGGCAGGCCTCCTCGGCGCGCGGCAGCTCCAGCACCACGTCGGCGGCCTTGCCGAGCGCCGAATCGCCGATCGAGGTGACCGCCACCAGGCCGACGCCGAAGCGCCGGGAAAAGGCGACCATGTCGCGCAGCTCGACGGTCTCGCCCGACCAGGACAGCGCCAGGATCACGTCATCCGGCGTGACCATGCCGAGATCGCCGTGGCTCGCCTCGCCCGGATGAATGAAGAAGGCCGGCGTGCCGGTCGAGGCGAGCGTTGCCGCGATCTTGCGTCCGACATGGCCGGACTTGCCCATGCCGGTGACGATCACGCGTCCCTTGGCGGCCCGCAGCAGCGAGACCGCCGCGGCGAAAGGCTCGCCGAGACCGTTCGCCAGCGCCGCCTCGAGTGCGGCAATGCCGGCCGCCTCCACGGAAAGCGTACGCAGCGCCGAGGCCAGAATGCTGTTGGTGACAGGTTTCATGCGCGAGGCCCCTGGTCGAAGCGGTCGGACGGCACGCCGGGGCCGTCGCGGAAAGCTGGTCGCAATAGCACGGCGCGATGCCCGGCGCATCCCGCTGGGCGGCGAAGCCGGGCTCGGCATCAACCCCGCGTTAACCACGGCTCTTTACCTCTTGTTGAGGAAATTCTCGCCGGGAAGGATCGGCATTGGGTCTGGTTGCCCGCAACCGCGCAGCGGTGGGTGTGCTCGCGCTTGTCCTTGCCTGGACCGGCGTGCCGGCGCACGCCCAGGATCTGAGGACCGGCCAGGCCGACAGCGGCGGCGAGGACCTCGAGCGCGAGGACGGCTGGCGCGGCCTCGCGCCGCTGGAGCCCGATGCCCGTCCCCGCACCGATGCCGAGGCCGCCGGCCTCAGGACAGAGGAAGCGCCAGGCGCCGCGGCG
>NZ_JAPSET010000082.1:0-16007 GCF_026847585.1 Phreatobacter sp. AB_2022a | reverse complement strand
GCCTTCCAGCAGCGGGCGGCCTTCGGACATGCGCTCACGGCGGGCAAAACCGCGCCAGAGTATGAGCCGGGCGGCAAAGCCAGCGACGAAGTTTCCGAGTTGCTGGCTTGGCTCAGAAGTCAGTTGCCGATTTGACTGCAAAGCATATTGCTGGCAATGCAGTTAAATGCTATTGCTGGCAAACTGGCAATTTTACGAGATGAGGCCATGTCCAAAAGACCGAGTTTAGCCGAGAGCATGAAAGCCGTGGGCGCGCAGGCATCCCCTGCCGCTATCGTGGAATCCGTCGCCGGCATGGCGACGGCTCCGGGCGAGGGCAAGCGTTACCACGCCGCCACGCGGGCAGGGATGAAGCGATTGACGGTCGTTGTCGAGCCGGAGGACCATCGCCGGGTCAAGAGGCTATCAGCCGACACCGACCGTTCAATTGAAGACCTTATGCGAGAGGCGCTTGCCGACTTGCTGCAAAAGCATAATGCCTGATTGCTGGCAAGGCGGCGGGCGCGTAAGTGACGATAGCCTTGAAGTGTGGCGCTATGTGTTATATATGACGGGGCAACGGTGAGAGTCTTCAAGAGCAACAGGTTTCACAGGTTCGCCCGTAAGGAGAAAATCTCCGATGCGATGCTATGTGAGGCGATCGAGCGCGCCGAGCGTGGATTGATCGACGCCGATCTTGGAGCCGGCCTCATCAAGCAGCGTGTTGCACGGCCGGGCGCTGGAAGATCAGGCGGCTATAGGACGCTGATTTTCTTCCGGGCGGAAACGCGGGCGGTTTTCGCATTTGGGTTCGCGAAAAGCGACTTGGCGAACCTAGAGGACGACGAGGAAGCCGCGTTCAAGAGGGCGGCTAAGTTGGTGCTTGGGTTCTCCGATGCACAGATGGACGCGGAAGTAGCGGCGGGCCGAATGTTAGAGGTGAATTGCGATGGCTAAGGCATACAAGAGTGAGGCAATGGCGGCCGTCCATGAAATGATGGAGGGCTTTTATCAGTCTGGCGCGATCGACAAGCAGACGATGCGCGAGTTTGATGACGCCTGCCTGACAGCAGTTGAGCCGATGCCCCCCGAGGAAATCCGCGCAATCCGGGAGCGCGAACACCTGTCGCAACCAGTCTTTGCCCGGTATCTCAACGTGAGCAAGGGCCTCGTTTCGGATTGGGAGCGGGGTGTGAAGAAGCCGGGAGGCCCGGCGCTGCGGCTTCTGACAGTCATCCAGAAAAAGGGTGTTCAAGCGATTGCTTGATTGCTGGCAAAGAGGCAATTAGGCAATGTATTCGCCTGCAACCCGCCCCCGGCTGTCCCTACGGCCCTAGATGATGAGAGCGGGCCAGCCGGGGGCTAGCGCCGTGCCTGCGGAGGCCAAGCCATGACGACCAAGACGGCCGAAACGATCATCCGGGAGCTGGCGGCCCGACATGGGGTTGCCGTTCAGCGCACGGCGCTGGACGATTGGGCCGATGATGCCACCCGGCTTTCCGGCGACGATGGTGTTGTTGATGAAGTCGGGGAGCTGGTCGTTGCCTTACGGCGAGCGCAGGCCGTTGACGGGATCGAGCTGACCCGGCTCCATTCGCGTTATCTGGACGAACGGGACGCGGCGTAGCCGCCCGGCCCGGAGGCGAACGCGCCCCCATGTCGCGCTGTAGTGAGCCGGAGGGCCGCCAGTGACAAAGCCCCGGTGCGTCAGCGCCGGGACCGCTTTTCCCATCTGGCCGGCTCGGGCAGGGGGGCTTTGAGCATGTCGCGCAGCTCCGCTTTCATTTCCTCGCCCGAAATCCCCGGTCGGGGATCATCGGCCGCCGCCTCGATGCTGCGCTTGAGCAGTTCCCGGCGCAGATCGGCATGGGGTTCCAGCTCCTTATGCTCGCCCAAGATCACGAACACGGCTTCGGACGGATCAAGGAACGTGTCCTGTTCGATCAGATCGAGCAGCCACAGGGCCAGCGACGGCGGCAAATAGGCTTCAAATCGCAATCCACCCTCTGCGACCTGGTTGCGGAGCCACTTGGCTTGCTCGACGGCATGGGCCTTGTCGGCGGGATCGGGCCATTCGGGCGCATCGGTGTCGGTCATGGCTTCATCCTTCATGCTTGGTCGAACAGCCCCCGGAACTCTGCATCGGCGTAATAGGCGAGCTTGCCGGCGACGATCGGGCGTTGCCCGGCGAGGAACAGCAATTCGACATGCTGCGGCAGGTTGCGGACCTCATCGGGGGTCAGCAGCGGGCGGGCCGTGTGCTGCTCGCCGTAGGAAATGCCGGATTTGTCGGAATCGAGCGCCCGGCTCATGGTCTGGAACACCACGGTTTCCTGCCCGAGCAGATCGGAGACAAGGCGGGCGCTATCGTGATCGTTGACGCCGAACACCTGTAGGACGCCGGCGTTTGACAGGAAGGTGCCGGCGCGCTGCCCGTAGGTGGCGCGGAGCTGGTGAACGTCCTGCAGGATGGGCCAGAGCTGGACGCCGTAGCCGGCCATGAGGCCCATAGCGCGCTCGACGGGGGCCAGATGGCCGAGGGCGGCGAACTCATCGAGCAGATAGAGGACCGGCACGGCCGGCTTGGCGGGATCGCGGGCCATGTCGGTGAGGCTTTGCGCGACGAGCAGGCGCAGCCATCGCGAATAGGTGGCGAGGCGATCGGGCGGCAGGACGAGGAACACAGAGACGTTGCGGCGCTTGAGATCAGCAAAGCCGAAATCGGATCGGCCGAGGACCGCGACCATGCGCGGGCTGTCGAGGAAATGGGTATGGCGCTGCGCGGCCGAGAGGACGCCGGCCGCCTCGCGGTCGGATTTGCCGAGGTGGCGGTTTGCGGCGCGGGCGATCAGGCCGGAGGCGGCCATTGACGCCTGCATGTCCTTCAGGAGCGCGGCGAAGGTTTCAGGGGCGAGGGTGAGATATTCGCGCAGGGTGGCGAGGTTTCGCCTGTCGCGCGGCTCGCTGGCGGCAATATGGAGGATCAGGCCGGCAATGAGCGCCTTGGCTTCCTCGTTCCAATGCGCCTCGCCCGCCATGCCCGGTTCATCGAACACGAGGGCGTCGGCCAAGGTGCTTGCATCTTCCGCGACATCGAGGCCGGCCGGGTCGAGCCCTTCCAGCGGATTGAAGGCGGCCGAGGGCTGGCCGGTGACGCCGAAGGGGTCGAGGACATGGACCGGGCCGAACTGCTGGCGGGCGCGGCCGGCGATCTTGGCATTTTCGCCCTTGGGGTCGATGCAGATCACGGAGCGGTCGGCGGTGAGCAGGTTGGGGATGATGGTTCCCACCCCCTTGCCGGTGCGTGTCGGTGCCATCGTCAGCAGATGGGCCGGGCCGTCATAGCGCAGGAGCTTCCCGGTCTTGCCGTCGCGGCCGATCAGCAGGCCGGAATCGGCGCGGGCGAGGGCGGCGGTTTCCTTGTCGGTGGCGAAGCGGGCTGAGCCGTGGGTTTCGCCGTCCATATCCCCGAAATGGATAATCAGCGGATTGGTGAGGAAGCGGAAGGCGAGCGCCAGCAGCACCAGCAGCGTGACGAGATCGAGCAGGAGAACCGGAACCGAGCCGACGCGAAAGCCGATTTGTTCGAGAGCGAAGCGGCCGCCGAAGCCGAGGACGAACAGGACGATAACAAGGAGGAACAGAAGCCCGAGAAGCGGTTTCCAGATGCGGAAAGGTGCGGCGAGCAGAGCGACGAACGCCCATAGCGGATCACGCGCGGCCTGCCGCATCATGTTCTTGAACGCACCCCAAGCAAGTCTCGCCTGACTCATGCGGCCGTCCCCCCGGCGCTACCTGTCGTTTCCCCGGCCGGCGCGTTGCCGATCAGATCGGCAAACAGTTCCTTGTCACCGGGGCGCGTCAGGAAGTCGGGCAGCTCACGCTTGAGCCATTCGCCCAAGCGCCGGGCAAATTCTTCATCCTTGCCGTGTTCGAGGCGATGCAGGACGAGCGCGCCGAGCAGCACCTTGCGGCGCGTGTCGTTGGCGCGTTCCTGCTTGCCGAGCCGTGCCTTGAGGGCGGCGCGCTGCGCATCCAGTTGGGCTAGACGTTCTTCAATGGATTTGCGCGCCATTCCTCAAATCTCCTTTTCCGGTTGTTCGCCTAGACTATCATTCCCGGCCGTCTTTTCCAGTGTTTGCCTGTTGCGCTTGAGTTTTCGGCGGTTTTGCAGCACAATCCGGGCCTCAGTTTCATTGCATCGACCTAGCCGCAGCGCCACACCGAACAGCGAAAGAGCGAAGCAATTGAGTTGAGAAGGGCGCACTTACGAGTTACTGCGTAACTCAGCGCGCTGTCAGCTAGAAAGCTGACGGGAAAGGCGGAAACGGGATCGAGGCAACGGGTTGGCGATCTACCATTTCAGCATGAAGCCAGTTTCGCGGGCGAAGGGCCGTAGCGCCGTCGCCTCTATGGCTTATCGTGCCGGGGAGAAGTTGACCAACGAGCGCGACGGCATCACGCACGACTACACGGCAAAGCAGGGCGTCGAACATGCCGAGATCGTCTTGCCGGAAGGCGTCAACGCCGATTGGGCGCGGGATCGCTCGACGCTCTGGAACGCCGCCGAGTTTGCCGAGAAGCGGAAGGATGCCCGCGTTGCCCGCGAGTTCGAGGTTGCCTTGCCGCATGAGCTTTCGGCCGAGGAACGGCTAGAGGCGGCGCGGGAGATGGCGCAGGAGCTGGCCGACCGCTACGGCGCGGCCGTGGATTTCGCCATTCATGCACCGCACGAGGCGAGCGACGTTCGCAATCACCATGCCCATATCCTTATGACCACGCGGCAGGTGACGGAGAACGGGCTAGGCGACAAGACCTATCTTGAGCGCGAAAACAAATGGCTGCTGGCGCACGACCTGCCGACGACCGATATGCAGCTCCGCGACCTTCGCCAGAGGTGGGAGGGGATCGCCAACGAGCGGCTTGCAATGGCCGGGCTTGATATTCGGATCGACCATCGTTCGCACATGGAGCGCGGGCTTGAGATCGCGCCGACCGAGCATATGGGCGTCCATGCCTCGCAGATGGAACGGCGCGGCCTCGACGTGTCGCGGTCGCGGCTGGACGAGGATGCGGCCCGGCGCAATGCCGAGCTGATCCGGGAGAAGCCCGAGCAGGTTCTAACCCTCATCACCGGGGAAAAGAGCGTGTTCGATCGCCACGACGTTGCGCGGGCGCTGCATCGCTACATCAACGACGACCCGCAGGAGTTCCAGAGCGCCTTTGCGAAGGTGATGGCCTCGCCGGCGCTGGTCGAGTTGCAGCCCGAGCGCGCGGACCCGGCAACGGGCGAGATCGAGCTTGCTCGCTATTCCACCCGCGAAATGGTCGAGATCGAATCCGGCATGATCGAGAGCGCGCAGCGGATGCACGCGGCTCATGGTCATGGCGTCGATCGCCGGCATGTCGAGCGGGCGATAGATGCCCAAGACGCCGCCATTCGGTCGAGCGTTTCCCATGACACGGCCGGGAAGGTTGCGCGGGGCGAGCTGGACGCCGGCGAACGTGAACGCCAGATCGAGACGGCGCGACTTTCGGACGAGCAGCGCCGGGCGATCGAGCATATCACCGGGCCGGAGCGGATCGCGGCCGTTGTCGGTTATGCCGGCGCTGGCAAGTCCACCATGCTCGCGGCCGCGCGCGAGGCGTGGGAGGCCGAAGGCTATCAGGTCCACGGCGCGGCCCTGTCGGGGAAGGCGGCCGAGGGCTTGGAGGAAAGTTCCGGCATCCAGAGCCGCACCCTCGCATCATGGTCCCGCGGTTGGGAGAACGACCGCGGCACGATCGGCCGCGGCGACGTGTTCGTGATCGACGAGGCGGGCATGGTCGGGAGCCGCCAGCTCGCCCGCTTCGTTGGCGAGGCCGAGGCGCGCGGGGCGAAGATCGTCCTTGTAGGCGACCATGAGCAGTTGCAGGCGATCGGGGCCGGCGCACCGTTCCGGGCGATCACGGAGGAAATCGGCCATGCCGAGCTGTCGGAGATTCGCCGGCAGCGCGTGGACTGGCAGCGGGACGCTTCCATTGACTTCGCCACGCACCGGACGGCCGAGGGGCTGGCGGCCTATCGGGATCACGGCAATATCAGCTTTGCCGAGACAGGCGAGGACGCGCGCGGCCAGATCGTGCGGGACTACCTTGCCGATCGCGATGAACGTCCGGACGGCACCCGGGTTGCGATGGCGCATCGCCGGGCCGATGTTCGCGCCATCAATGACGCGATCCGGGCCGAGCTACAGGACCGGGGTGTTTTGGCACGGGGCGAGCTGGCGCGCGTGGCCGACGACAGCCTTGCGCCGGGCGACGTCGCCCATGAGCGGGAAGGGCCGGGCCGGGCGCTGACCTTCCAGACCAATACCGGGCAGAGGGAGTTCGCGCCGGGCGACCGCATCGTGTTCTTGGAGAACAACCGCGACCTTGGCGTGAAAAACGGGATGCTAGGCACGGTCGAGCATGTCGAGGCGGGCCGGATCGTCGCGCAGCTCGACGGCCGGGGCGGCGATAGTGTTTCCGTGCCGATGGGCGACTATCAGGCGATCGACCACGGTTATGCGACGACGATTCACAAAAATCAGGGGGCGACGGTCGATCGCTCCTATGTGATGGCGTCGGGGACGATGGACCGGCATCTAACCTATGTCGCCATGACCCGGCATCGTGACGGGGTGCAGCTCTACGCGGCACAGGACGAGTTCACCAATGCCGGCCGGCTGGTCGAGCATGGGGCCGCGCCCTTCGAGCATGACCCGCAGAAGTCCGACAGCTATTTCGTGACGCTGGAAAACGACAAGGGCGAGCAGCGCACCCTATGGGGCGTCGATCTAGAGCGGGCCATGAAGGAGGCCGCGCCGGAGATCGGGGAGAAGATCGGCCTACAGCATGAGGGTTCCACCCCCGTCACCTTGCCCGATGGGACGCAGACGCACCGCAACACATGGAAGGTTCAGGACGCCGGCGAGCTGGCCTATAGCCAGCTAGAACGCCGCCTGTCCCGGTCGGGCGTGAAGGAAACGACGCTCGACTATACCCGCGACTTTGCCGAGCGGCGCGGGATCGCGGAGCAAATGGGCGTCCGCAGCGAGATCGAGATTCCGGCCGAGCGCGCCGGGCTACGTGCGGAACGGGAGTCGACGGCCGGGGATCACGCCCTTGAGCGGAGATCCTCGCAAAAAGTCGGCGCGGATCTCGCGCAGGATCTTCGTGCAGATCCGCGCGAAGATCTCGCCAGCGATCGACAGCAGCGCCGCAATCCGTTCGAGGGCCTGAAACTCGGGCGCGGCGCGGCGGCCGAGAGCCGCGAGCCAGACCGCGCCGGCGAGGACGGCCCGCAGATCGACCAGAAACGGCCGCAGCAGGCCGAGAAGCAGCGGCGCGGTATGTTCGCCGGCCTCAAGCTCAATGCACGCCCTGCGCCCTCACAGGAGCGCGGCGAGGCATCGCGGATGCAGCGACGGCCGGAAAGGGAAGGGAGCTTGCGGCAGGCGCCGGCGCCCGACCGGCTGGCCGAGCGGGCGCGGGGGCAGTCGCCGCTTGAGCAGGCCGTTGACCGCTATTCGCGGGCCTATCAGTCGATCGACCAGCACCGGCGCGAGGGCCTGCCGGTCCTCGACATGCAGCGGCAGGAAATGGGCGATGCCGGCCAGCAGCTCGACCAGGTGCGCGACGGCATGAAAGATTTGATGCGTTCGACCCTGCAAAACGACCCGGCGACGGCGCGCGCCATGACCGAGCTTTCCGGCCGGGAGCGTGTCGCGCAGGTGATCGACGGGATGAAGCGCGAAAACGCCGCGCTGCAAGACCCGAATGTCAGGGCCGAGCGGTTTGTTGAACGCTGGCAGGAACTACAGGGCCAGCGCCGGGAGCTTCGCGGCTGGCAGCACGACGATGCCCGCGCCAAGGTCGAAAGCCAGATGAACGGCCTGACCAAGAGCCTCGAACGTGACCCGCAGGTAGATTCCATCCTGCGCAATCGCCGGCAGGAGCTTGGAATCGGGCAGGAGCTTCGCCGGGGGCAGAGCATCGCCCATCAGCTACAAGAAGAAATGTCACGCAGCCGGCAGATTAGCCGGGGCATCGGTTTGGGAAGGTAGGCACGGAGAATATGACGGAGCTGGACGACGACAGGGAAGGAATCGCACGGCAAGCACTGGACGAGGACGCCGGCGACCCGGCCGCCGCGTTCGATGCGCTCCGGCGCACGATCGAGACGCAGGGCGCGCAGATCGGCGCGGAAATGACCGTGATGCGGCGTGGGCTGGAAGCGGCTTTCGACCAGCTCGAAAAGATCGAGCCGGCGCAGGACTACAAGCCCCAGCTCGCCCAGCTCGTGCAGGCGCTCGACACTGTTGCGGAGCGGATGCACGGCGTAGAGCAATCGCCTATTCTCCGGCAGGGCGCGACGCACTATGCGGCGCTCCTCGAGCGCAGCGGCGAGGCCCTGATACGCACCGCCGCGCAACAGCTCGAGCGGCAGGCGTCCGACCTCGAGCGCGCCGGCCGCAATCTTTCGGCGCACGTCGCCGGCGCGCGGGAGCGTAGCCGGCAAGATTGGTGGCTTGTCGCCGCTTTCGCGGTCGGCCTGCTCGCCGGCGCGCTGGTGATGTTGTTCCTTCCGCGCCTGTTGCCGTTCTCGGCCGCGCCGCGTGTCGCCAGCGTCGTCATGGGCGAAAGGCCGTGGCAGGCCGGTATGAGCCTCATGGCGTTCGGCAGCCCGGAAGCGTGGCAGCGCGTGGCCTCGGCCGACCAGCTCCTTGAAACGAACAGGGAGGCGGTAGCGGCTTGTTGGGAGGCCGCGCGCACGGCCGGCGAGGATCAGCGATGCACGATCACGGTGAAAGCGCCGGCGCAGTAGTGTGGAAGGAGTTTCTATGGCTAACGCTCAACATATGTTCGTCGTGACTGGCGGCCCCGGTTCCGGCAAAAGCAGCCTGATTGACGCCATGACCCGGCGCGGCTTCCGCACGATGCCCGAGGCCGGCCGGGCGATCATACAAGATCAAGTCAGGATCGGCGGGCCAGCCTTGCCTTGGGCGGATCGGGCCATCTTTGCCGAACTCATGTTGGGTTGGGAGCTGCGTTCCTATCACGAGGCTCTTGCGAGTGACGCGCCTGTCCTGATGGATCGCGGGATTCCTGATGTTGTCGGCTATCTTACGCTCTGCGGCCTGCCTGTCCCGGCTCATATTGAGGCGGCGGCGAAAATTCATCCCTACAACGAGCGGGTTTTCCTCGCCCCGTATTGGGGTGCCATTTTCGCGCAGGACGCCGAGCGCAAGCAGGACCGGCAGGAGGCCGAGGCGACCGGCCGAGTCATGGCCGAAACTTACACCCGGCTTGGCTATCAGATTGTAGAGCTGCCGCTGGTAGGGATCGAGCAGCGCGCCGACTTCATCGCGGAACGTCTGCAAGCCGGGTGAAGCAGGCTAAAACTGTCGCATGTTTTGGGAGTTTCGCGACAAAGTCTATGAGTTCTTACTATCTCGCGTCATGCTTTCGGCCATCGTCACCAGCTCACGACAGACACGCTCCTTGAGCTTGGCCGGCAATGGCCGGTTGGACATTGCCTCGTGGACCCACAGGCCATCAGCAGCAAGACGGGCGACGAAGCGCGCGAGGGCTGCCGGATCGTCGTCGTCAGGAACCGGCGGCGACCAGCGGTCAAGAACGCCCTGCCATAAGGAATCAAGGTCCGGCTCGCCGGCGCTTTCCAGCATCATCAGAAGTTCGACGCGGCGGGCCATCTGCGCGCAGCTCTGGATATAGGCCGCATCGCGTTCGGCCGGCTCCACCGTGTCGGCTTTGCCGCCCGCGATCTTCTCCATGCCCGCCTCCCATTGGTCGGCAAGATGTTGGTGGGCCGCGAGGATAAGCGCCTCCCGCGACGGGAAGTGGTAGAGCAAGCCGCCGCGCGTCAGCCCGGTTTCGGCCGCAACGGCGTCGAAGGTGACAGCGGTAATGCCGTCACGCTCGACAATGGCGATGATCGCGTCGAGGATTTTCCTGCGATTGCTGGTCCGCATGATGCCCTCCGCGAACTAGTGGGATGATGGATAGAGCGAGGATTGCGACCCCGGCCCGTAACGGCGCAGAAGAACCCCGGTCACGATCGCGCCGGCCGCCAATAGCGCAGCCCCGACATACATCACCACCAGATAGGCATTGTCGAAGGCAGCGGATGCAGCCGCGACGAGCGCCGGCCCGTTTGCCGTGTCTCCGGCCGCCAGCGTGAGAGCGGTGGCGATGTTGTCGCGCGCTTCCACGGGAGCGCCTTCGGGCAGGGCGATCCCGAGTGTATAGAGCGCCGAAAGCAGACTACCGAGAATGGCGACGGCGAGCAGGCCGCCGAACTCGTAGGACACTTCCTCGACCGAGGCGGCCATGCCGGCGCGATGCACGGGCGCGTTGCCGATGATGGCCGTGGACGCGACCGACGCAGCGGCTCCAAGCCCCGCGCCGGTCAGGAACATACCTGCAAGCACCCATCCCGTTCCCTGCGACAGTCCCCACGCCGTCAGCAGCACGGCGAGCGACCCCGCCCCAAGCCCTCCCGCGATCAGGTAGAGCAGGCCAATGCGGTGCAGCAGCGCGCCGCCGAGCAGCGCGGTCGGCAACGAGCCGATGGCGGCGGCGGAAACCAGCAAGCCGGCCTCCAGCGGGGAATAGCCGGCGACGAGTTGGAACCGCTGCGTCGTCACGAGCTGGATACCGCCCAAGGCGAACATCATCATGGCGGCGGCCAGCACGCCAGACGAAAAGGCCGGGTTGCGGAAAATCGAGAAGTCGAGCAGCGGAAACGGCAAGCGCGCTTGTCGCCGGACGAACAGGAAGCCCGCCGCTGCGGTGACGAGCAAGGCCGCGCTCAATACGGCCGAAGACGGATTGGCGCTGGCCGCGTCCTTGATTGCGATCACGAGCGCGGACAGCGCGGCCAATGCCAGAACTGATGACAGCAAGTCCCACGGCCGCGAGCCGTCGCCGGCGACCTTCGGCGCGACCAGCAGCGTCCCGATGAAAGCCGCGATCACCACCGGAACATTGATAAGGAAGACTGACCCCCACCAGAAATGTTCGAGCAGCAATCCCCCGATGATCGGGCCTATGGCGGCCCCCACGATCGAGATGGAACCCCATATGGCGATAGCGATGTTGCGCTCGCGCTCGACGGTGAAGGTGATGCGGATCAGGGCCAATGTGGCGGGCATCATGGCAGATGCCCCGATGGCGAGGAAGGCGCGGGCGGCGATCAGCACTTCCGGCGTGGGGGAGAACGCAGCCACGATGGACGCGATGCCGAACAGGACAAGGCCGGCGAGGAACATTGTGCGATGGCCGATGCGGTCGCCAAGCGTTCCGGCACCGAGCAGCAGGCCGGCCATGACCAGCGGATAGGCGTTGATGATCCATAGCCCCTGCGTGGTCGTCGCCCCGAGTTCGCGGGTGAGCGTCGGAAGGGCGGTATAGAGGACGGAGTTGTCGAGGGTGATGAGCAGCAGGCCGGCAGCCACCGTCACCAGCAAGAGCCATCGGTTTGAATGTGAGGCCGTCATTGGGAATCCATCCGGTTTGAGCAGCCGTCGCTATACATTCTAGATTGTAAAATTTCAACTCAAAAAGCTCGGTCAGTTGTCGCGGAAATCCTGATTTTTGCGACAAAATCGCCGGCGCTGATTTTTCAGGAGAAATTCTGTCGCGAAAATCAGGTGCGAAAGTGATAGATTCGCGACTGATTTTTGCGACACGTCGCGGCCCGGATTCCGGGCCGCTGCGGACGTGATGCAGGTTTCAGGATTTGCGCGACAGACAGCCTCGCTTTTCGGCGGCTAGAGCATATGCCTCCGACTGTGCAAGGTGTCAGTCCGCACTCCCCCCGCTTGCTGCGATGAGTCGACGTGCAACCAGATCGTGGTTCAGCCACAGGACAGGTCCGGAGGGTTCGCTGGCCTCGCCAAAGATCAACTGGCCGACCGCCTTGACCACATGATGGCTCAAGACGTCGCTCACGAGAATTCTTTTATCTTTGTGCAGTTGCACGATCTCTTGTGATGTGCCGATGGTCTGCTCCGCCTGAGTGGCGCTATTCGGCAGCGGCCAAAGGTCGAAGTCATAATAGGGCTGCATCGCCTCGTTGTTCTGATAGTCCAAAACCATCTGTAGCAGGGCTTCGAGCGTCACGCCGTCTTTCAGCAGGTCTTGGCATCCTTGCCAAAGCACCTCGACCCAGCCTCCACCGCCTTCTTTCTTCAGCGCGCCCAGCAACGGTAGGAGCGACAGTTCGAGCCCGGCGAATACATCGGAGGAATTGGTGCGGATTTCGGGGCAATTGAACACTGTGGCTTTTATGCCTTTGCGCCACGCAGCTTCGGCAACACCTTCAAGACGCATCTTCGCATAGCCTTGAGTGTAGTTGGTATAAGTCTGCCAGCGATAGCTGCCGCCAATCAGAACTTCGGTGCCGTGATAGCCATAGGCGGTGTAACGAACCTGTCCGCCGGCCGCCCAGATCCGGGTACGGATGGCAGAGCTGGCCTCAAGCAGGTAGCCAAAGGTATTAGCCGAAACCTCGTCAAAGTTTTGCAAAACGAGCTTCCCGAGATCGCTTTCGATCAGCGACTGCGACGACATATGTCGCGCGCCACGACCCTTGTAGATGCGGTTTACGATAGCGAGAACGACCTTGGCCTTCGGGATACCACCTGCCATTGTGTGTGCGAAGAAGACGTTCCTGCCGTCGGGGATCAGGTCATCGAGTTCCGCCATAACTGCGTCGAGCGCGGTCTTGAACCGTGTCAATCCAACCTCGTGGCAGCGCGCAATATAGTCCCAATCGAGGGTATCGGTCTGCCAGGTGTCGAGAGTCATCTTCCCGAGAAGATCAGTTGGGGTAGGACCGCCTTCGGGAGCATCGAGATCAAAGCCTGCCATCAGCGGAGTGTTGATAATCTTGCCGCCGAGATTGGCTTCAGCCGCAGCCAGTTCGTCATCAGCCAAGGCGCGCAATGCGTTATTCTCCTCGCGACGGCCGACTGTGACTCCCAGGATGGTCATGCCCGCAGCCTTGGCCTCGTCAAGCAGACCGGCTGCATAGCCACGGCCAAACAGCTCGCCAAAAAGCACGAAGAAATCTCCCTTACGGAAGAGAGTATTGGGGTTCATGGTTTTTTGCGGTGTGAGATTCGTCATATCAGCCTTTGCAATTTGGGGATGCTTTCGGAGCGAAACGTCAAGCATCCGAGATGGCCCATTGTCGCAGAAGTCCCGAAACCCGCGACAGTCGCAGAATAGGGATTTTCGCGACGAGATGCACCCGCTAGATTCGGGCGGTGAGCATAGCAGCGAAAGCCCCCTGCCCCATGATGATCGGATATGCGCGCGTCTCGACCGACGGCCAGACCCTTGACCAGCAGCGCGCGGAGCTGAAAGCGGCAGGCTGCAAGCGCATCTTTGAGGAAAAGGCATCCGGCGCGCATCGCGGCCGCCCCGAGCTGGCGAAGATGCTGGACCATTTGCAGCCCGGCAACGTGGTGACGGTGACGCGGCTCGATCGCCTCGCCCGATCGACGCGCGATCTTCTCGACATAGCCGAGCGGATCGGCCACGCCGAGGCCGGCTTGCGATCGCTGGCCGAGCCGTGGGCCGACACGACGACGCCGGCGGGGCGCATGGTGCTGACCTTCTTCGCCGGCGTTGCCGAGTTCGAGCGCAGCTTGATCCACGAGCGCACGAGCGCCGGCCGGGCCGCTGCGAAGGCGAAGGGTGTTCGCTTCGGCCGCCCCCCTACCCTTTCGGCCGAGCAGATCGCACACGCCCGCCAGCTCATCAGCGAGGACAAGAAGCCGGCCGAGGTTGCCCGGCTGTTAGGTGTGCATCGCGCTACCCTCTATCGGGCTTTAGAACGCAATGACGTGAATACGCATTGACGTTACTGCGTTTAGTTGCCCTGCCCTAGAAGTAGTGCCTTTCCCGGTTCTTCCCGCAAGGGATTGCAGAATCGGGCGGCTTGCTCTTAGTTGTAAACATGAAGGAACGCGCGGAAGAGATTCGCAGAGGCGTTGCCGCCCACAGGGCGCGGCAGATCGCGGCCGGCCGCGTGGCGTTGAATACCTATGTTCCGGGTGAGCTTGTCGAGGCAATCGACAGGATCAAGGAGCAACGGGGCGCGTCAGCACGCGCGCCGATCATCGAAGAAGCGTTGAGGTTCTATATCGAAGCGAAGCAAGGGACATAACGGCAAAACGCCCGACCGTTGGCGCGGTCGAGCGTTTTTGTAGGCCGTCAGACACACCGTAGAGCCGGGGCCATCAAAGTCTCCCCTTATCTACGCTAGAGCACTCCAATTCGCAAGATTGATTCTTGCGGAAACGGGAGCGCCGTGCCTGCCGTCCACAGTCGTCATGTCCTTCAAATGGAAGGACGAGGGCATATGTTAGGGACGCAATACGCGGCCGCGATCGGCTGCGCGCGCGGGAACGCGCTTGATGAAATCATGCGGGAGGTTTGGAGCCGATACGGCGCGGGCCAGCTCACCGACGACGAGGCCGGCGAGCTTACGACGCTCGCCCATGAGCGCCGGGCCGCCCTGCGGGGATCGGGACAGACCGCGCTAGGGCTGGTCTTCCCGCCCCCTGCCCCGCGCTGCCCGACACCAGTTCGCCGGCATAGCCATATCCGGGGGCGATCGGAGGGCCGGATATGGCGGCCGACGACGCGCAAGGACGTGCAGGCGATCTTGAAGGCGGCCGAAATCTACAACGAGGCCGGCTTGCGCGAGAAGAGCGAGCGCAGCGGCCCGCTAGGATCGGTGGCGCTGGACGTGCTGCGGCTGTTCGTCAATCTCATCGACTTCCGCACCGGCCGGCTAGAGCCGTCAATCACCACGATCATGGATCGGCTAGGCCGGTCGCGCGATACGATCGTGCGGGCGCTGAAGAACCTGCGGGCGCATGGTTTCATCGACTGGCTGCGGCGCTACGAGCCGACCGGCAACGAGGGGCGCGGCCCACAGGTCCAGCAGACGAGCAACGCCTACCGCCTGTCCCTGCCGGAGAAGGCCCGGCAGTTCCTTGGACGGTTCAGCAAGGCCCCGCCCCTGCCCGACGACCACAGCGCCGCACAGGAAGCCCGCGCGGCCGAGGTGGACGCCTACAAGAAGGCCCTGCCCCTCGATGAGCTGGCGCTGTCCGAGGCCGGCGATACCGCGCTAGGCCGGGCGCTGGCGGCCCTTGGGAAAGCTATCCAGAAACGTGAGTCCGATAACCAGACTGAATCCCCATCTGATCTTTATCTAAGAGGGCAAACATAAGCGGTCGCCGCTGTTCGGGCTGCTTTCGCAGCCCTGCGGCGGTTCCGATCCGCTTATAGGGCGGATCGGGAAACGGCACCCTCACCACCTAATCCGCACCGTTCGCGCCTGCGGCCAGCATCCTATGGGCTTTCGAGAGGGAGCGAGGGGCAAGGTCGGCGCTCAATCTTTGCTGTATTGCTGGCAATAAGGTATTTAAGCAAAGCTTCTTGCCGTCAATTCTCATTGCTGCTATGCCAGCAAAATGAAAACAATCGCTATTGTCAGCCAAAAGGGCGGGGCTGGAAAAACCACCCTCGCCCTGCATATCGCCACGGCCGCCGAGGCGGCCGGGCTTTCGGCCGCGATTATCGACCTCGATCCCCAAGCAAGCGCCGCCGGCTGGGGCGATAGCCGACAAGGCGAGGCCCCGGTTGTCGTTGCACTTCCTCACACCCGCTTGCCGCAAGGCTTGCAGGCTGCGACCGATGGCGGGGCCGAGCTAGTCGTGATCGACACCGCGCCGCACTCGGAAGCGGCGGCAATGGCCGCGACACGAGCGGCCGACTTGGTGTTGATCCCCTGCCGCGCCGGCATCCTTGATCTTCGCGCGATCGGAAGCACGGCCGAGCTGGTGAAGCTCGCCCAAAAACCGGCTTTTGTCGTTTTGAACGCCGTGCCGCCGCGCGCCACGCAGCTCTTGGCCGATGCGCGCGCCGCCGTTCAGGTTCACGATTTGGAGGTTGCCCCCGTT
>NZ_JAPSET010000081.1:0-16128 GCF_026847585.1 Phreatobacter sp. AB_2022a | reverse complement strand
CATGGCCGCGGCGGCGCGATCACCGTGACCGGCCGCGACCTCTCCCTGGCGAGCGCGCGGCTCGACGTGTCCGGCGCAACCGGCGGCGGTTCGGTGCGGGTCGGCGGCGACTACCAGGGCGGCGGCCCGCTGTCGCGGGCCCAGACGGTGACGATCGACGCCGGCTCGACCATCCGCGCCGATGCCACGACAAGCGGCGATGGCGGCCGGGTCATCGTCTGGTCGGACGGCTTCACCGGCTTTGCCGGTCGGATCTCGGCGCAGGGCGGCCGGCTCGGCGGCGATGGCGGTTTTGCCGAAGTGTCCGGCAAGGCGACCCTCGCGTTCACCGGTTCGGCGGATCTGCGCGCGACGCTCGGCCGGTTCGGCACGCTGCTGCTCGATCCCTACAACGTCACCATCTCCAATGGCGCCGACGCCAACCAGTCCGGCTTTACCGCGACTGGCGACAACAGCGTGATCAATGTCGCGACGCTGCAGAACCAGCTTGCGCTGTCCAATGTGACGATCTCGACCGGATCGGGCGGCAGCCAGGCCGGCGACATCACCGTGGCGGCACCGATCGTCTGGGATTCGGGATCGACGCTCACGCTCAGCGCCTACCGATCGATCGCGGTCAACGCCAATATCTTCATCACCGGGCCGGGCGGGCTTGCCCTCAACACCAACCAGGGCGGCAGCGGCGGCACGCTCTCCTTCGCCATGGCGGCCGGGGTCAACTATACCGGAACGCCGCATACCGGCCAGTCGCTGTCGATCAACGGGCAGGGCTATCAGCTCGTCTACGACGCCACCGAGCTGCAGGCGATCAACAACGACTTGACCGGCCGCTATGCGCTTGCCGGACCGATCAACGGCACGCCGACCAGCGGCTGGAACGGCGGCCTCGGCTTCTACGCGCTCGGCGTCGACGGCCACGGCACCATCCTCAACGGCGGCAATGGTTTCACCGGCAAGTTCGAAGGGCTCGGCAACGTCATCTACAATCTGACCGCCTTCCAGGTGCCGAGCAATTATGTCGGGCTGTTCGGCGTCGTCGGCAGCAGCGGCACGGTCAGCAATGTCGGCCTGCGCAACGTCAATATCGGCGCGTCCGACTATGCCGGCGCGATCGCCGGCGTGAACCGGGGCACCATCACCCAGAGCTGGGCGGACGGCAGGGTCCAGGGCTCGTCCTCCGTCGGCGGCCTCGTCGGCTACAATACCGGCACACTGAGCCGATCGTTCTCCAATGCCTCGGTCGACGGCCGCGACCGCAACCAGGTCGGCGGTCTCGTCGGGCGCAATGGCGGCACCATCAGCCAGGCCTATGCGACCGGTTCGGTCATCGGCGGGCGCTGGGTCGGCGGGCTCGTCGGCACGAACGACAGCGGCGCCTGGATCATCGAGACCTATGCCAGCGGCGCAACCCATGGCAGCGACACCGTCGGCGGCCTCGTCGGCATCAATCAGGGCACCGTCGTCGCCAGCTCTTTCGTCACCGACACGACGGGGCGGAGCACCGGTACCGGCTCCGGCTCTGCCGGCGGGACACCGATCACGCTGACGCAGTTCCTGGACGGCGGAGTCGGCCCGGCCTTTGCCGGCGGCACCGGCGGCATCATGCCGTATCTCGCGAATTTCTACCCGAACGGCGCTGAGATGGTGTCGGGCACCGCCTATACCGATCTCGGCGTCACCCGCCTCGTCTCCAGCGTGCCCCTGCCCATCTATGCTGCCAATCCCGGCCGCGTCTCGACCGTCGTCGAAGGCGTCGAATACGGAAAGGTGACGACCGGCGCCAATGGCTTCTACGCCACCCTGCTGCCACCGGGTACGCTGACGCCCGGGGCGCGCGTCATCACCTTCACCCAGAGCGACACGAGCCCCAGCTCGTCGGGTTCGACCGATGCCGTGCGCTTCGAGCGCGCCACCGGCGCGAGCGTAATGGCAGGCCTCGACATCTACGGCACGGTGCTGACCGCGCGGACCACGGCGACGACGCTGTCGCAGGCCCGGGCCGAGGCGGTCGACACGGCCGGGGCAGCCGGATCGAGCCCGACCGCGCTTGCCGCGCTGGCGGGCCTCAAGGGCCGGGCCTATCTGGCGACCGGCGCGAGCTTCACCGTCGACCAGGCGGTGAACCTCAACGGGCAGAGCCTCATGGTGCAGACCGAGGCCGGCGCGCCGCTCACCGTGGCGCAGCCGATCGACGTCCGCACGGGGTCGCTGCTGACGCTCAAGTCCGGCGGCGACCTGGCGATCAATGCCAATGTGACCATGTACGGCGCGGGCACGCTGAGCCTCGGCAACGGCGCGGGCTACGACTACGGGTTCCGTAACGGCGCGTCGGTGTCCTTCTACGATGCCGGCGGCAGCATGTCCGATCCGAACCCGGGCATGGGCACCACCTGGGAGCAGCTCACCCACCAATATCTCTTCATCAACGGCGCGAAATACTGGATCGTCTATTCGAAGTTCCAGCTCGACGAAATCGACGGCCTCTACGCCTTCAACAACCAGCCCATTACCGCCTATGGCACGGGCCTGAGCGGCAATTTCGCCATGGCCTACGATTTCAACATGGCCGGCTTTACCTATGGCACGGCCCTGGTCGGCCGTGACGCGGGTACCGCGTTCTCAGGCACCTTTGCCGGGCTGGGCCACAAGCTGAGCAATCTCAGCATGAGCAGCAGCGCCGCGAATTTCGGCCTGTTCGGATATGTCGCCGGTGGCACCATCCGCGACGTCGGCATCGCCAGCGGCTCCGTCGCGGGCGGCAACTCCACCGGTGCGCTGATCGGTTCCATCAGCAACGGCCAGGTGCTGAATACCTATTCCAACGTCCAGGTCAGCGGCGCGGGCTCGGTCGGGGGATTGATCGGCAATGCCAGCAACACGACCATCCTCCGGTCGATGGCGGCCGGCACCGTGGTCGGCGGCACCGGTGTCGGCGGCCTCGTCGGCTGGCACTCCGGCACGATCCGCGACAGCTATGCGACCGGAGCGGTGCGCGGCTCGGGCGGCGTCGGCGGGCTGATCGGCCTCAGCTACGGTCTTGTCGAGCGCACCTTCGCCACGGGGGCCGTCCTTGGCGATTCCAGCACCGGAGGGCTTGCGGGCGCCGTCTATGGCGGCGCCATCAGCAATTCGTTCTTCGACATCGGCACGACCGGCCAGACCGACGCGGCGGGCGGCGTTGCGGGCGGGACGGTGTCGGCGACCGGCATGACCACCACCGGCCTGCAGAATGGCGGGCTCGCCGCGCTGGGCTTCGATGCGGCGGTCTGGAGCGGCGGTGCAGGCGGGCTCTATCCCTATCTTCCGAGCTTCTACGGCCGGGGCGTCCAGGCGATCTCGGGGACGGCCTATCGCGCCGACGGCACGACCGGCCTTGCGCCGGATGCGAACGGCTTCGTCACCGTGCAACTGGCGAGCGGCGGCGCGGTGCGTGGTCGCGCCGTGACCGGCGCCAACGGCTATTACTACATCATGGTCGATGCCGGCACCGTGAACGGCACGGCGGTCGCCTATCTCATCGGCAACGCGTCACAGGGGACCTCGGACGCTGCGACCGTGCGGACGGGCGCGAGCGGTCGGATCTCCGGCCTCGACCTGCAGAGCGGCTGGCGGATCGTCAGCGCCGATGCGACGGTCGGCTCGGTTTCCGCGGTCAACGCGACCTTCGCGGCGGCCGTTTCCGGCACCTCCATCGCCGGCTCGTCCTTCGCCAACCAGCGCATCGACAGCGCGGCGTCAAGCTTTGTCGTCGACCAGCCGGTTTCGCAATCCGGCATTTTCGCCCTGTCATCGGCCGGCACGGTGACGCAGGCGGCGGGCACTATCACCGCCGACGGCCTGCTGCTCGGCGGCGGCGGGCGGTTCACCCTGGCCCAGGCCGCCAATCAGGTTCGCGTCCTGGCGGCCGATGTCGGTGCGCTCGACTATGTCAACGCCACGGATCTGACCATCGACCGGATCGCCAGCACCGGCGTCGTGGTTGCCGGAGTTCAGACGACCGACACGGTCAAGGTCGCGGCCAGCGGCGCGCTCACGATCGCCAGCGGCGCCGGCGTTTCCGGGGTGTCGCCCGTGCTGGCCGCGGGCGGTGCTTTCGTCAATCAGGCCGGTGCCGGCGCGGTCACCGCGACCGGCGGGCGATGGCTGATCTATTCCAACGCACCCGGCGGCAATACATTCGGCGGGCTCGACAGCGGGAATACGGCGATCTTCGGCGCGTCGCCGGCGACGCTGCCTCCCGGCAGCGTCAGCCAGGCCGGCAACCGCTACCTCTTCGCCTCCCGCCCGACGCTCACCTTCACCTCGATCAACGGCAGCAAGGTCTATGGCGAGGAGGGCGCGGCGACGATCGCCGGCCTCTACGCCGTCACCGGTTACGATCCGGGCGTCAGCGGCGCCTATCGCGGCGACGACGCGGCGACCGCCTATACCGGCGCGCCAGCGCTGACCTCGGCCGGGACCGGGGCTTTCGTCCCGGCCGGCGGGCTCGGCTACACCGTCCATGTTGCGCAGGGGACATTGGCCTCGCCGTCGGGCTATGCTTTCAGCTTCAGCTCGCCCGGCATTCTTTCCGTCACGCCGCGGCCGATCAGTGTCACGGCGGACACAAAAAGCCGCGTCTATGGCGACGGCAATCCGGCCTTGACCTACAACGTCTCCGGCCTCCTGGCCGGCGATGCCCTGACCGGCGGGCTCGAAACCGACGCGACATCCGGCTCGGGTGTCGGAACCTATGCGATCCGGATCGGCAGCCTCGGCAATCCGAACTACGCGATCAGCTATACCGGCGCCGACCTGACGATCGTGGCGCGACCGATCACCGTGGCTGCGGACGCAAAAAGCCGCGTCTATGGCGACGGCAATCCGGTCCTGACCTACAGCACGTCAGGCCTCCTGCCCGGCGACGCACTGACGGGCGGGCTCGAAACCGACGCGATGTCCGGCTCGGGTGTCGGAACCTACGCGATCCGGATCGGCAGCCTCGGCCATCCGAACTATGCGATCAGCTATACGGGCGCCGAGCTCGCGGTCACGGCGCGGCCGCTGACCGTGACGGCGGATGCCCGGAGCCGGTTCTATGGCGACGCCAATCCGGTTCTGACCTATGCGGCGCCCGGCCTCCTGCCCGGCGACGCATTGACCGGCGCGCTCGAGGTCGGCGCTACCACCGTGTCGGGTGTCGGAGCCTATGCCATCGGCCGCGGCACGCTCGCCAATCCGAACTATGCGATCAGCTATGCGGGTGCCGACCTGACGATCACGCCGCGGCCGATCACAGTGACCGCCGATGCCCGAAGCCGGGTCTATGGCGATGCCAATCCGGCGCTGACCTATCAGGTGACCGGCGGCTCGCTGGTCAATGGCGATACCCTGTCGGGCGGCCTCGAAACCGCGGCGACGACGACGTCGGGCGTCGGGATCTACGCGATCGCGCGCGGCACGCTCGGCGATCCAAACTACAAGATCAGCTATGCGGGCGCCGATCTGACGATCACGGCGCGGCCGATCACGGTTGCGGCGGATGCGCGCAGCCGCGTCTATGGCGATGACAATCCGGGGCTGACCTACAGGCTGACGGCCGGATCGCTCGTCGGTGGCGACAGCCTCGCCGGCGCGCTGGAGACCGGCGCGACCACAACCTCGGGCGTCGGGGCCTATGCGATCACCCGCGGCACGCTCGCCAACCCCAATTATGCCATCAGCTATACGAGCGCCGACCTGACGATCACGGCGCGGCCGATCACGCTGGCGGCGGATGCCAAGAGCCGCGTCTATGGCGATGGCAACCCGGCGCTGACCTATCGGGTGACGGCTGGCTCGCTCGTCAATGGCGACGCGCTCGCCGGTACGCTGGAGACCGACGCGTCCCAGGCCTCGGGTGTCGGGACCTATGCGATCACGCGCGGCACGCTGGCCAATCCGAACTACGCGATCAGCTATGCGAGCGCCGACCTGACGATCACGGCGCGGCCGGTCAGGGTGACGGCCGATGCCAGGAGCCGGATCTATGGTGACGCCAACCCGGCGCTGACCTATCAGGCGGAGGGCCTCCTGTCCGGCGACACGCTGACGGGCGCGCTCGAGACGGGGGCGGCAGCGGCCTCGGGCGTCGGCGCATACGCGATCCGGCTTGGCACGCTCGGCAACCCGAACTATGCGGTCAGCTATGCGGGCGCCGACCTGACGATCACGCCGCGCGCGATCACCATCACGGCCCATGATCAGAGCCGGGTCTATGGCGAGGCCAATCCGGCGCTCGCCTATGCGGTGGGCGGGGCAGGGCTGGTCAATGGCGACATGCTCACCGGTGCGCTCGCCACGGCGGCCACCGAACGGTCGGGCATCGGGGGCTATGCCATCACGGCCGGGACCATCGGCGGCGGCAACTATCAGATCACCGGCTTCAGCGGCGCGACGCTGACGGTGACGGCGCGGCCGGTAACGATCGTCGCGCGCGACGTGACCAAGAGCTTCGGCCAGCCGGACCCGCCGCTCACCTGGCTCGCCGCCGGCATGGGCCTCGTCAACGGTGACCAGGCGAGCGGCGCCCTGGCGCGCGAGGCGGGGGAGGCGATCGGTTCCTACACGATCCAAATCGGCTCGCTGGCCTTCTCGCCCAATTATCAGATCACCTTCCAGCCGGGCCGGTTCACGGTCGCGCCCTCGCCGGCGGCCGTCGCGATCAGCCAGCTCGCGAGCCTTGTCGCGCCGCCGCCCGAGCCGTCGGGCGGCACCACCGTCCTGGAGGGACTGACGACCGCTGATCGGCAGGGCCTTCTCACATGCCGGCCGCAACCCGCCGGAGGGCTGACCTGTCCATGATGCTGGCCATACCGAATCCGAACGTCACGCGCGGCCGCCCCATCCGGGCGATGGCCCTTGTCGGCGCGAGCCTTCTCGCCCTCATGGCGCCGGCCTCCGCGCAAGCGCCGTCTCCCGGCCAGGTCACGCCGCGCAGCTTCGCTCCCGACCTGCAGCGCAGCCCGACCGGCATCGTGCTGCCCGAGGCGGGCGCCGGCCAGGTGCCTGCGGGCGCGGAGCGGGCGACGCTCCGGATCGGCACGGTCGCGGTCGAGGGCGGCGATCCCGGCCTCGCCGCCGAGACGGAGGTTGCGGTCGGCCGGCTGCGCGGCCGCATGGTGACGGTGGCCGAGATCTATGCCGCCGCGGCGGCGATCGAGCAGGCCTATGCCGCGCGCGGCTATTTCCTTACCCGCGTGGTGGTGCCGCCGCAGGAGGCGCGCCATGGCGGCACGCTGCGCCTGCGCGTGGTCGAAGGTTTCGTCGAATCGATCGATACCGCGCGTCTGCCCGAGCGGGTGCGCGCGCGCGTCGCGGCCATCACCGCCGATCTCGTCGGCCAGCGGCGCCTGCCGCTCGGCACTTTCGAGCGCAAGCTGCTGCTGGCCGGCGACGTGCCGGGCCTGGCGCTGCGGTCGACCCTCGAGCCGGGCACCGCGACCGGCGCGGTGCGGCTGGTGCTGTCGGGCGAACAGCGGCCAGTCAGCGCCGAGATCAGCATCGACAATTCCCTGCCGAAATCACTCGGCATGACCTCGGCCACCCTGTCGGCGGCGTTCCAGTCGCTGGCCGGTTCGGGCGAGCTCGTCTATCTCGCCGCCTCCGGCTCGCCGGCGAACGGCTGGCTCTCGTCGGAGGGACCGCGCCGGCTGGTGGCCGGCGGCTTCATCCTGCCGCTCGGCACCGATGGCCTCAGCTTCAATGCCGAGGTGACGCTTTCCGACACGCATCCGCGTACCGGCCCTGCGGCCCTTGCGACCGAAAGCACGCTGCGGCGGATCGCGCTCAGGCTGCTCTATCCCCTGATCCGCAGCCGCAGCACCAATCTGACGCTGCGCGCGGCCGTGGAACTGGTCGACGAGCAGCAGCGCGCGCCGCTGTTCGATGCGACGCTCTACGACGACCGGTTGAGGCCGGTGCGGCTCGGCGCCGATTTCACCCATGTGATCGCGCTGACCGGCACGACCATCAGCGCCGGACTCGATTTTTCGCAAGGCGTCCACTGGCTCGGCAGCCGTGGCCGGTCGGACGCGACCTTCCTGAAGCCGCTGTCGCGCGTCTCGGCGAGCGATGTCTTCAGCAAGCTCGAGTTCCGCGCGCGCCTCGCCCAGGCCCTGCCGGCGAACTTCACCCTCGAGCTGAGCGGCCGCGCCCAATATGCGCTGACTGGGCCGCTGCTCAACAGCGAGCGCTTCACGCTCGGCGGGCCGCGCGGCCTCTCCGCGCTCGATTCGGGCCTGCTCGCCGGCGACAGCGGCTGGCTCGTCCGGGCCGAGCTGCAATATGCCGCGCTCATCCCGCCGGGGCCGGCCGGCCAGGGCGTGTTCTCGCCCTATCTGTTCACCTCGCGCGGGCAGGCGGTGAATCTGAGGCCGACCGTGCTCGAACGCCGGACGGTCGGCGCGACCAATGTCGGGCTCGGCGTGCGCGCAACCGTCCTGCCGACCGGGCCGCTTGCCGCCCGCTCGATCGATCTCGGCCTCGAAGGCGCCCGCGAGATCACGGACGGGCCGGCCAATGACGGCTGGCGCGTCAACGCCAACGCCTCCTTCAAGTTCTGAAAAGCCCGTCACAGCGGCTCGCGGATCGGACCTGGGCGGCCGGCATGCCGCGCGGTCTTGCGCGCGGTGCGCCGGACTCCATGCGGATGACGGGCCGGGCAAAACAAAACCCCCGGTATCATTGAGGTCTTCAATGATACCGGGGGCTTGAATGGTGGGCGCGGCTGGGATCGAACCAGCGACCCCTACGATGTCAACGTAGTGCTCTCCCGCTGAGCTACGCGCCCTTTGCGGCCGGGGCCGCGAATGCGAGGCGCTCCGTATAGTTGGGAACGCGGTCCGGTGCAAGCCCGGTTGGGGATAGTTAGGCGGCCTCGCGCAGCATTTTTTCGACCTCGTTCACGAGGTCGCGCAAATGGAACGGCTTGGACAGGATCTTGGCATCTTTCGGCGCCTGCGAATCGGGCTGCAGCGCCACCGCGGCGAAGCCGGTGATGAACATGACCTTGATTTCGGGATCGAGCTCGGTGGCCCGGCGGGCGAGCTCGATGCCGTCCATCTCCGGCATGACGATGTCGGTCAGGAGCAGCTCGAAGGGTTCCTCGCGCAGGCGGTGATAGGCCGACAGCCCGTTGTCGAACGAGGCGACGTCATAGCCTGCATTGTGCAGCGCCTTGACCAGGAACCGACGCATGTCGTTGTCGTCTTCGGCCAGCAGAATCTTGCCCATTCGCCCGTGCGGTCCTTCGCCCCATGCCAGAAATGCCGTGGATCGACCACAGCGCGCCCCTCGCCAATACTCAACACCCGGACGGTAAACATGGCGTGAAAGCGACCCCGCAAATATGCGCCAGAATGGCCGAAATGTCTCGGTTTTCACCATGACTCGCCGCCGCCGGCGGTGCTTTTCCAGGCCGATGCGACGCATTTGTCGCAGTTTTTAAGCAAACTGCGGCAATCGGCGCGTCCCAAACGCTGCCGCACGGCCCGCGGGCCGCTCCCCTGCGCGCCAAGCGGGGCCGGCCGCTTTCCATCATCGAGACCGCTGGCTAAGCTGATTTTCGCGTTCCGGGCGCCCAGGTGGCGGGCGCCGGGACGCGGGCGACGGGAAGAGCCAGGCCAGCGCAATGAGCGAAGCAGAGATCCGCGACTTCGAACCGGCCTTCGAGGCGCTGGAACCCGATGTGCTGGTCGCTCCCGTCGTGTTCAACTCCCCGCATTCCGGCCGGGTCTATCCCGCACAGTTCCTGCAGCAGGTGCGGCTCGACCTGCCGACGCTGCGCCGCTCCGAGGACACCGATGTCGACGCGCTGTTCGCCGGCGTGGTGGAGCGGGGCATGCCGCTCGTCCGGGCCCATTTCCCGCGTTCGATGGTGGATGTGAACCGCGAGCCCTACGAGCTCGATCCGCGCATGTTCGACGGCCGGCTGCCGACCTTCGCCAATACCCGTTCCATGCGCGTTGCCGGCGGCCTCGGCACGGTGCCGCGGGTGGTAGGCGAGGCGCAGGAGATCTATGCCCGCCGGCTGCCGGTCGACGAGGCGCTGATGCGCATCGACACCATCTACAAGCCCTATCACCGCACGCTCCGCCGTGTCATCGCCGGCGCGCACCGCGCCTTCGGCGAAGCGTTGCTGGTCGATTGCCATTCGATGCCCTCGCTCGCGCCGGCCCGCGAGGACCGGCCGCGCGCCGACATCGTGATCGGCGACCGCTACGGCACCAGTTGCTCGCCGGTGGTGAGCGATCTCGTCGAATCGGTGCTGCGTGGCCGGGGCTATCAGGTGGTGCGCAACAAGCCCTATGCCGGCGGCTTCATCACCGAGCACTACGGCCAGCCGCAGGCCGGGACCCATGCCGTGCAGATCGAGATCAACCGGGCGATCTACATGGACGAGCGCAGCTATCGGCGCAAACCCGGCTTCGAGGGCCTGCAGGCCGACCTGATGCTGCTCGCCGAAGGGTTGATGCGCCTGCCGCTCGACAGGCCCGGCGACTGGCGCTTCGCCGCCGAGTGACTATTTCACGGATGAGTGATCCGGCGGCCCTGCCCGCCATGGCCTGCATGCTCCCGATTGCCGCGCGCCGCCGGGATTGTGATCTCAACTGTTCAGTTGATTAGGGTGCGTTGCACAATCGGCATGACAGCCGGTCGCGCGCGCGCCCTCTGCCCGGCGGGCCCTGACGCGCTACGGAAGACCGTGAGCTTCTTATTGAAATAGTTCGAAAATTCGACCCAGAAAAGAAAGAGGCCGCTCACTTTCGTGAGCGGCCCAAGTCTAGGGAGGAAACGCCCAAGGAGGGCTGTGCGACGTCGCGGGAGCGACACCGCACTGCAACAATATGGCCGGGTCCTCTCGAAAAGGCAAGATGGTTGACCCATTTTTTTTGAGGCATCGCGCGCCGGCCGGCCGCTGCCGCCTCAGCCGAGGGCGCGGCGTGGATCGGGAGCGCCGGCATAGGCCCAGGCCGCGATCGCGACCAGGGCCGCCTGCATGCCGAAGGCGGTCTGAAAGGCGCCGACAGGATAGACCAGGGCGGGACCGGCGACAGCCTTGACCGCAAGCCCGGTGAGCCACTGTGTCGCAAAGCCGCCGGCGACCGTGCCGATATTGAGCAGCGTCATGCCGCGGCCCGTCAGTTCCGGCGGGAACAGCGCCTTGCCATGGGCGACCAGCACGGGCGCATAGGCGCAGCTGAAGCCGAGCGCGGCGATGATCGCGGCAGCGCCGAGAAGATTCAGCCGGTGGCCGAAACCGATCAGCGCGATGAGCAGGAGGACGGTCAGGCCGGCTGCCGCGAGCGTCAGCGGCCGGTAGGCCCTGACGACCCGGTCGGCCGAACCCCAGAACAGCATGCCGCCGACCTGCGCGACCGCCATGGCGAGCAGGACGCGCCCCTGCACGGCGACGTCGGCGCCGTGGACATGGGCAAGATAGGGGCCGCCCCACAGGCCGATGATCAGGCCGAAGGTCGAATAGGTTGCAAACTGCATCAGGAACAGGCGCGAGAACCCGATGACGCGGACGGCGCGGCGCACACCGCCGAGAGCCGCGGCCAGGGTTTCGCGCGGCGCGCCGGCGTCGGGCCCGGCCGCGGCCCCGCGGACGATGGCGAAGATCGCCAGGGTGAGCAGGGCGCAGGCGATGCCGGCCGCCATGAAGGCGGCACGCCAGCCGAAGGTCGCCGTGGCAAGGGCCAGCGGCACGGTGGCGGCGATGTTGCCGAGGCTGGAGATGGAGAGCTGCAGGCCGGCGAGCGAGGCGAAGGTCGCCGGCGGAAAGGCGCGCGCATAGATGACCAGCGGCGCCATCAGGAAGGTGGAGCAGCCGATGCCGAGCAGCAGGCGGCCGGCGATCAGGCCGCCGCCGTCGCCGGCCAGGGCGAAGACGAAGGAGCCGATGATGACGAAGGCTGCCGAGCCCAGCATGGCGGCACGCGGACCATAGCGGTCGATGATGATGCCGACCGGGATCTGGCAGAGCCCGAAAATCAGGAAGAAGCTCGACGACAGGGTACCGAGTTCCGCGGCGGTCAGATGGAGCTCGCCGGCCAGCGTGGTGGCGATGACGCCCACGGAGTTGCGGTAGAACTGACTGAATGCGGTTGCGAGCCCAAGCGTTGCCACCAAGGCGATCGTGGCGGATCTCGCCCGTGTCGCTTCGCCCATGCCCGTTCCGATCCCCCCGATGGATCTGCCATGCTGCGCCGACCCTGCCGTGCCCGGAGCCGGGTCACAAGCTCCGGGGACACAGCGCAGTCCTGCGCGGCCGCCACCGTCCTTGCAGGTTGCGGGGCGCTGCGCCGGCGGCCTATAGCATCGCAGCCGACACATTCCGTGCTCCATCACGCCGCCGCCCGCCGGCGCCAAGAGAAGGACGCCCATCCCGTGAGTGCCGTCGATATCGAGGCCTTCGTCCATGAGCTCGCGCGGGTTTCCGGCGAAGCCATCCTGCCATTCTTCCGCTCCAGCATCGGGGTCGAGAACAAGGCCCATGCCGGTGCCTTCGACCCGGTGACCGAGGCCGACCGGGCCGGCGAGGCCGCCATGCGCCGCATGATCAAGGCAACCTTTCCGGCCCATGGCATCGTCGGCGAGGAGCACGGCTCGGAGAACCCGGAAGCCGAGCATGTCTGGGTGCTCGATCCGATCGACGGAACGCGCGCCTTCATCGCCGGCATCCCGGTCTGGGGCACGCTGATCGGGCTGGCCAGCAAGGGCACGCCAGCCTTCGGCATGATGCACCAGCCGTTCACCCGGGAAACCTTCTGGGGTGATCGCGCCCGCGCGCGCTACCGCGGGCTTGGCGGCGAGCGCGCACTGCATGTCCGCGCCTGCCCGGATCTGGCTGCCGCGACCATCATGACGACCTCGCCGAAAATGTTCCGCGAGGAGGAAAAGCCGCGCTTCGACCGCGTCGAGGCGGCCTGCCGCACCTATCGCTACGGCGCCGACTGCTATGCCTATTGCATGCTGGCGGCCGGCCATGTCGACCTGGTGGTGGAGGCCGGGCTGAAGCCCTACGACATCCTCGCCCTGGTGCCGATCATCGAGGGTGCCGGCGGCATCGTCACGACCTGGGACGGGGGCGCGCCGGGCGCGGGCGGCCGCATCCTCGCGGCCGGCGACAGGCGCGTGCATGCCGAAGCGATGGCGATCCTCAACGGCTGACCGCGGCAACGCTCACAGGAACGGCTGCTCGCCCGGCACGAAGGCGTCGAAGGCGGCCCAGAACTGCTCGCGGAAGATCGGCCGCTCGAACATCATTTCGTGCTTGGCGCCCTGCACCACCAGCGTCCGGCCGGCCTTGAGCTGGCTGCCGAAATGTTCGATCGCGGGCGTCGAGACCAGCGGATCGTTGCCGGCGGCGATGATCAGCATGGGCTGGCGGATATCGAGAGCGTAGAGCGGCTGGCTGATGGCGCGTGTCACGCGCAGCGCCTCGCGCACCCAGCCGATCGTCGGCGCGCCCATGGCAAGGCGGGGATCGACATCGGCATAGGCGGCGAGCCGGGCATATTGCTCGGGGTCGGAGGTGACGGGATTGGTCTCGAACGGCCGCTTGGCGAGCGGCGACAGCGTGCCCCCGGGAATGACCGCGCTGGCGAAGCCGAGAAGCGACAGCGCCGTCACGGCCAGGAGCGGCAGCGTCGAGCGCGGCACCTCGACGAGCCCGATCATGGGGGCGCTCAGCACGACGCGATCGAACCAGTTGCGGCCGGCCTTCAGCGCCTCGATCGTAATGGCGCCGCCCATGCTGTGGGCGAGCGCGTAGAAGGGCGGCCGGCAGTCGGGCAGCGCGACGGTCTCCATGATCGTCTCGAAATCGATCTGGTAGTCCGAGAAGCGCCTGACATGGCCCTTGCGCACGTCGCCGGTCAGTCGGCTCGATCCGCCCTGGCCGCGCCAGTCGAAGGCCAGCACGCCGAAGCCGCGGGCGCGCAGCGCCTCGATCACGTCGAAATATTTCTCGATGAACTCGGTGCGGCCCTGGATCAGCACGAGCGTGCCCTTGCGCAGGGTGCCGGCCGCCTCCCACCGCGCATAGCGCAGCGCGACGCCGTCCGGGGTCGTGACCGTGCCCGCGCGGGCGCCTTCGGGAACCGGCCGGTCGGGCAGGGCGACGAGATCCATCAGCGCTCCGGAAGGGCGAATCGGCCATGCCGGCCGCATGTCGGCAGGATAGCGCCGGCCGGCGCCATGGCCAGCGCGCCGCGCTCAGCGCGCGGGCACAAGGCGCCAGCGGTAGAGCGGGCGGCCATGAGCGTCGTAGCCGGAGGGCGGCACGAGGACGAGCGCGGCCGGCGCCGGCGGCGGCAGGAGATAGGCTTCGCCGCGCGCGGCCCGGCAATAGGTGCTGGCCGGCTCGACGGCGACAAAACGGCGCCCCCAGTCATCGGTCTTGGCCACGCGCAGGGGCGGGGCGCCGGGCGCGCAAGGATCGTAGGGATAGCCTGGCGGCAGCCACTGGACCGGCAGCGCCGTCGGGCGCGGGGCGGGCGCGACCGGCATGGCGACCGCCATGGCGGGCAGCAGCGCCACGGCGAAGGCAGCAGGCAGGATCGACCGCATCGTGACCGGGCTCCCAGGCGGGCGGGTGATCGGTCTTCGATCTCACAGCCTCGGGCCGGTGCCAAGGCCTTGCGCCGGCCATGGTGAACGAAGCGCATGGCGTCACTGCGGGGGTGGCGGCGCCGGGAAGGCCGCCGGCCGATCGCCTGCGGTCGCGCCATCCATCACCCTGATGCCGATGATCTCGGCGTTGCGACCATCGACGACGAGGCGCAGCCGCCGGCCGCGACGGTCGGTGCTGGTGGCCAGATAGGTCGGGCCGCGCAGCGAGGCCGGCTCGGCGACGACATAACCGCGCCGGGCGAGCCGCCCGGCGACTTCCGGCCAGGGCAGCACGGCGGGCGCCTGGACCGGCTGGGCGCGCAGTTCGAGCACCGGCGCGGCCAGCTCGGTGAGCCGGGCCGGCACGCTGGAGCGCGGCGCCGCATCATCGTCGCCGCGCGCCGGGGCAAGGCCGGCGCCGGCAAGCCAGGCGGCCGTCGCCGCGAGCAGCATCGCCTTGGCGGGCGTCGCCCTGACCATTGCGCAATCCCCGCTGAGTTCGAGCCGAGGCAGGGTCGGCTGCCCGCACCTGCCCATCGTTGCCGGGCACCATGACGGGGGACGGCTGAACCCGTCCGGAAGTCGCCGTTCATGCAGCGGTCAGAAAACGCGCGCCCTGCCTGGCACCCCTTGCGCGGCCCGCGGGGGATCCCCAACTCACTCATCGTGCAGGCCCGATGCGGCTGCACGAGACGGAAGGCCCGGCTATCCGGCGGGCCGCCATTCGATGTTGCTTGAAGGAGGACATCCCATGCGTTCGTTCGATCTTGCTCCGCTTTATCGTTCCACTGTCGGCTTCGATCGCCTGTTCTCGTTGCTCGACCAGACCTCCGGCGCCGATATCCCGGCCGCCGGCTATCCGCCCTACAATATCGAGAAGACCGGCGAGACCAGCTACCGCATCTCGGTCGCGGTTGCCGGCTTTACCGAACAGGACCTGTCGATCGAGGTGAAGGAGCAGGCGCTCACCATTCGTGGTGAGAAGGTCGCCGCCGAAGGCGCGGCCAAGGCCGAGTACCTGCACCAGGGCATCGCCGCGCGCGCCTTCGAGCGCCGCTTCCAGCTCGCCGACCATGTCCTCGTGAAGGGCGCCACGCTCCAGCATGGCCTGCTTCATGTCGATCTCGTCCGCGAGATCCCCGAGGCCATGAAACCGCGGCAGATCGCCATCAGCAATGGCGAGGGCGCCCGCGTCATCGACGGCCAGCTGTCGCAGAAGGCGGCCTGAACGCCACCGATCTCCGGCGGTCTGATCCGCCGTCAAAAATGACGAACGCCCCGGCGCCTGGCGCCGGGGCGTTTCGTTTGACGCCTTGTTCGCGGTGCCGCGCGCGTCAGCGCGGCGCGACCTGGCGCACGCCGTCGCGCTGGTCCGGAGCGCCCGGCAGGGTCTCGCCGTTGGGGCCGAGGAAGCGGCCGTCGACCATGACGCCGTCATCCTGGCCTTCGGCCGGCCTTGCTTCGGCGGTCGGCGGCGTGACCGGGGCGGGC
>NZ_JAPSET010000080.1:0-16320 GCF_026847585.1 Phreatobacter sp. AB_2022a | reverse complement strand
CTCGCCGTCCTGCGGCGCGGCCGGCTGTGTCGGCGTCGTCGGCCGCGGCCCCGTCGCCTGGCCCGGCGTGCGGTCGGATTGGGTGGCGAAATACCAGCCGGCAGCTGCCGCGCCGGCGAGGATCACCAGCACGATGCCGGCGGCGATCATGCCGCCGCGGCCCTTGCGCGGCGGCTCCACCTCGTCCTCGGAGCCCAGTACGGAGACCCGCGGCCGGATCGGGCCGATCGTCGGCTCGCGCTGGCCGTCCTCGGCCGCCGGCGGCGTCGCGCCGCCCGGACCGCCGAAATCGACGCTCGGCTCGACCCGGTCCTGCACGGCGGCCTGTCCGTCGGCCGCGACCAGCTGGTCCTGGGCCGCGCGCTTGGCATTGGCCGCGGCATCGCCCAGCGTCTCGGCCTTCTGGGCCGCCTCGCTCACCTGCTTGGCGCCGTCGGCGGCGGCCGGCTGGGGCCGCGCCGTCGCGACCGCCGCGGTGATGTCGGCAAGCTCGCGCTCGAGCATGGCATCGAGGCTTTCCACGGCGTTGTCGGCTTCGACCTTGCGGATCGCCTCTTCCAGCGCCAGCCGCTCGCGGGTCACATGCTCTTCGGGAAGGGGCGGGTCCATGCCGCGCAACTGGGCGATCAAGGCCGTCCGCGCACGGTCATAGACCGCACGGCGCGCCTCGCCGGTGTTCTCCGTCAGTGCCGCGACGGCCCGGGAGATCAGTGGCGTATAATCGGCCATTGCGCTTCTGCTCTGCCCCTCCCTGAAGGAGCCTTCAGGCCCCCGGATGGTCCATTCCTAACATTTGCAGACTTCCGATAAAGGCCGCCAGCGCAATTGTCAGGTGCAAAGGACCACCAGCAACGCTTTGATTCCCGGTGTTGTTTTGATGTCGCTCGGCCCGCCCGCGCCGCCGCGGGCAAGGGCGCGGCCGAGCGCCATCGCGACACCGAAAACCCTATTCGAACGGGTTGCGCACGAGAATCGTGTCGTCGCGCTCCGGACTGGTGGATAGTAGGGCAACCGGACAGCCGATCAATTCCTCGATACGGCGGACATATTTGATCGCCTGGGCCGGCAATTCGCCCCAGGACCGGGCGCCCGCCGTGCCCGACGGCCAGCCCTCGATCGTCTCGTAGATCGGCTTGACCCGCGCCTGGGCTTCCTGGCTCGCCGGCAGGAGCTCGATGCGCTTGCCGTCGAGCTCATAGGCGACGCACACCTTGATCTCCTCGAACACGTCGAGAATGTCGAGCTTGGTCAGCGCGATGCCGTCGATGCCGCTGGTCTTCACCGCCTGGCGCACCAGCACCGCGTCGAACCAGCCACAGCGGCGCTTGCGCCCGGTGACGACGCCGAATTCGCGGCCGCGCTCGCCCAGGATCCGGCCGTTCTCGTCGTCGAGCTCGGTCGGGAACGGCCCGCCGCCGACACGCGTCGTATAGGCCTTGGTGATGCCCAGCACGTAGTTGACCCCGCCCGGCCCCATGCCGGAACCGGCGGCCGCCTGGCCGGCCACCGTGTTGGACGAGGTGACGAAGGGATAGGTGCCGTGATCGATGTCGAGCAGCGTGCCCTGGGCGCCTTCGAACAGGATGCGCCGGCCGGCCCGCTTCTCGTTGTAGAGCAGGTCGAAGACCGGCTCGACATAGGGCAGCACCTTGGGCGCGACCGCGGCCAGCTCGTCATAGATGGCCTGGGCCTCGATCTCCGGCAGGTTCAGGCCGCGCCGCAGCGCATTGTGATGGGTCAGCAGCCGCTCGATCTTCGGCCCCAGAGCCGACAGATCGGCCAGATCGGTCATGCGGATCGCGCGGCGGCCGACCTTGTCCTCGTAGGCCGGGCCGATGCCGCGGCCGGTCGTGCCGATCTTGGTGCCGGAATTGGCCGATTCGCGCTGCTGGTCGAGCTCGCGGTGCAGCGACAGGATCAGGCAGGCGTTCTCGGCGATGCGCAGCGTCTCCGGCGTGATCGACACGCCCTGCGCGGACACGCGCTCGATCTCCGCGACCAGGGCATGCGGATCGACCACCACGCCATTGCCGATCACCGACAGCTTGCCGGGCCTGACGATGCCCGAGGGCAGCAGGGAAAGTTTGTAGGTGACGCCGTCGATGACCAGCGTATGTCCGGCATTGTGGCCGCCCTGGAAGCGAACCACCACATCGGCCTGGCTCGACAGCCAGTCGACGATCTTGCCCTTGCCTTCGTCGCCCCACTGGGATCCGACGACAACCACGTTTGCCATGGTCTCAATCCTGACCTGTTCGTGGCAAGGCAAACCCCGACCGCGCGGTCATCGCGATGGCCGGGGTCCTTGCAGTGTGCGGATAAAGGATCAGGACGGAGGAGGCAAGCCCGGGAGGTGGCGCCTCCCCTGCGCCTTCAGCGCAGGCCGGAGGCGGCAAGCCCGGGAGGTGGCGCCTCCCCTGCGCCTTCAGCGCAGGCCGGAGGTGGCAAGCCCGGGAGGTGGCGCCTCCCCTGCGCCTTCCGCGCAGGCCGGAGGTGGCAAGCCCGGGCGGTGGCGCCGCCCCTGCGCCTTCAGCGCAGGCCGGAGGTGGCAAGCCCGGGAGGCGGCGCCTCCCCTGTGCCTTCCGCGCAGGCCGGAGGTGGCAAGCCCGGGAGGTCGGGCCTTCCCTGCGGTTACGGCGCAGGATGCAATGCCGAAACCCGCGAGCGCCGCGGATGTCAGCGCCCGCGGGCGAGGCGCGATCGGCTCACATGCGGCCCTGGGCCGGCGCGAGCTGCTTGTCGGCCGGCCAGCGCAGCCGCCAGCCATGGCGAATCTCGCGGTTGGCGCCCGGCGCGAGATCGAAGGCCCATTCGATGATTCCGCGCCGGCCCTTGACGTCCCGGGCCGTCGGAGCGGTGGCGCCGGGCAGCGGCTCGACGGTGATGTCCTGAGCCTCGGTCACCGGCAGCCGGTCCTCGATCACCACCTGCCGCGGGCTCTGCGCGCCGTTGCGCACGACGATGCGGAACTCGCGCTCCTCGGTACGCGAGGAGGTGATGATGCCGGCCGACCCGTCGGTGCGGCGCACCACATTGTGCTGGATGCTGACGAGATCGTCGGGACCGAAGCCGATCGTCACGGTCTCGTCGCGGGTCGCGGCGGCAAGCTGCGTGCGGCCGGCAAAGATGCCGTCGCGATAAAGCGAGACGCGGCCGGGCATCAGCGGCACCTCGCCGGCATATTTGAACTGGGCCTGCAGGAAGGCGGTGGTGTCGACGCTCGGGGTCGCCCGCGAGATGAGCTGCGGCTCGACCGTCGCGGAGGCGATGCGCAGGGCCCGCGCGCCGGGTCCCGAGGCGATGGTCGCCTGGCCGGGGATCGTGAACGAGGCCTGGAAGCCGCCGGTATCGACCACCGCCTCCGCTTCCTCGACCGGCCGCGGGGTGGCGGACCGGCGCATCCGCTGCTCGCTTTCGGCGATGACCGGGGCCGGCATCGCGGCGGGCGGCGCCGCGCCATAGCCGCTGCCCATGGCGTCGCTGGTCCGGCCGGGCCGCGGCTCCTGGAAGCGCAGGATCATCGAGGCGAGCTGCGGCGCGGCGCTGCCGCGCGCCACCCGCGCGGTGGAGACCGTCAGATTGACGTCGCGCCAGTCCTCCCCGGTCTCCTGGCGGATTTCGGCGCGCCGGATCAGGTCCAGCGCCGGCTTGGCGCCGGTCGTCGTCAGCCTGGCGTCATAGACCGGCGCCCAGCGCGCGCCGCGCACCGCATAGGTCACGGTCAGCTCGCCGCGGAAGGCCGCCACGGCCTCCACGGCAATGCGGGCCTCCAGGCGCTGCGGCGGCTGCTGGCGCAGCGCGGCCTCGATGCTGGCGATCTCCCGATCGAGGAGGCGCTGGCGCTGCTCGGCCTGGCGGATGGCGCGATCGGCGGCGGCCGTCTCCTCCATCGCCGCCGCGAAGGCCTGGCGCGCCTGGGCGACATCCAGGCCGCGCTCGCCGCCCGCCAGCGTCGGGCCGGCGACGAGGGCTTCGGCCGCGCGCTTGCGCAGGCGTTCGGCGGCGATCCGGTCGTCGAGCGTCAGGCGCTCGTCACGCAGCGCCTCCAGCCGCTGCACCCGTTCGGGATCCGGCCGCTCGAACCGCTGCGGCTGGCGCGCGTCGACCGAGCCGACCGTCAGCCTGGCTTCGCCCGCCCCCGCCACCCGCAGCGAGCCGGGATCGGCCGTCAGCGGCAGGTCGCCCAGCACCAGAACGTGCTCGCCCGCCGGCACCTCCACCGCGAAGCGGCGCGTCACGCTCGCGCCGTCGGGGAAGACGGTGACCGCCTCGACCCGCGACGGCAGGTCGAATTCGGCGGCGCTGGCCATGGCCGACGGCAGGAGGAACAGGGCGGACAGGGCTGCGATATGGCGCGACGACATGAATCTCTCCTCGCTGGCAATGGCGCACTTAACCCATCGGAATGTGACCGGCTGGCGGCGGAACGGCGGCGCAGGCTGCCGCCGGCGTCGGGCAATTGCCCTTTTCTTTCAAGGCTCAAGCTGCCGCGCCAGGTCAACCGCCCGGGACCGGGCACCGGCCGCGCCGCAGGCCGGCGCATCGCTCGAATGCACGGCCGGCGCCTGACAGGCTTCGCAGCGCCCGGCTATAGTGCCTTTCCGTAGGAAACCCGCCCGCGCATGCGCCTCTCCAACAATCCCTATCTCATCCTGGCCGCGACCACGCTGATCTGGGCCGGCAATGCGGTCGCGAGCCGGCTGGCGGCCGGCCACGTCTCGCCCATGCTGCTGACCACGCTGCGCTGGGCGGCGACCATCGTCCTCGCGGCCTGGATGGCCGGTCCCGCCTTCCGCCGGGAATGGCCGGCGATCAGGGCGAATGCGGGCTGGCTGATCGTCATGGGGGTGGTCGGCTTCACCGGCTTCAACGCCCTGTTCTACCTCGCCGGCCAGTATACGACGGCGGTCAATCTGGGCATCATCCAGGGGGCGATCCCGATCATGGTGCTGGTCGGCAGTTTTCTCGCCTATCGCACCCGCATCACCACGCTGCAGATGGTCGGCATCGCGGTGACGCTCACCGGCATCGTCACACTCGCGACCCGCGGCCATCTCGAGCAGTTGCTCGGCCTCACCTTCAATATCGGCGATCTCATGATGCTGACCGCCTGCACCGGCTACGCCGCCTACACGGTCGCGCTGCGCGACCGGCCGAAGATCTCGCCCCAGCCGTTCTTCCTCGCCCTCTCGGCCGTGGCGCTGATCTCCTCGCTGCCGCTGGCGGTCGGCGAATATGTCGCCGGCGCCCTGCGCTGGCCGGACCTGACGGCGCTCGCCATCATCGTCTATGTCGCGGTCCTGCCCGGCTTCGTCGCGCAGATCCTGTTCATGCGCGGCGTCGAGATGATCGGCCCGGGCCGGGCCGGCCTGTGGGTCAATCTCGTGCCGGTCTGGGCGGCTATCCTCGGGCCGCTGATCCTCGGCGAGATCTTCGCCTGGTATCACGCCGTCGCGCTGGTCCTGGTGCTGGGCGGCATCGCGGTGGCCGAGAGCGGCAAGCGCTAGCTTCGGGCCCCGCGGAAGATCAGCTCCGGCTGCCGGCGAAGCGCGCGACCAGCGAGAGCAGCACGGCGAGCCCGATGCCGAACATGCCCTCGATCGCGACCGTCACCGCGACGCGGCCGCCGAACAGCGTCTGCGAGCGGACCATCGGCATGACCACCCAGCCGAGCACGGCCGGTCCCAGAATGCCGAACATCAGGCCGAACAGGACGGCCGAGCCGAACAGCAGGATGAGGCCGGCGAGCAGCCCGCCGGCGACGACACCGATCGCGATCGCCTTGATGTCGGCGAAGACGAGCGAGGCCGCGCCCCAGGCCAGGATGCCGGCGGCAAGGCCGAAAAAGGCAGCGGCGAGGCCTCCGCCGCCCTGGAAGCCGGAGCGGTCCCAGAGCAGCACGAACAGGATGCCCCAGAGCCCGCCCCAGAAGCACTGGTTGACGATCAGCGGCAGGCCGAGCGGCGGCGCCGAACGCCACGCATAGACCGCCATCTGCGTCACGCCGGTCTGGTTGAGTCCGAACACGGTCGCCTCGCGGAAGATCAGGATCGACAGGGCGCCGGCGACGAAGCCGAGCGCAAGACGCGGAAGCGCGGACATGGGGGCACCTTGGCGAAGAATCAGGAGCCAAGCTTAGCGCAGAAAAGACGACGGCCGGCCCGTCGGCGACGGGCCGGCCGCGTCATGGTTCAGGGCAGTGGCGTGCCGGCTCAGAAAGCCAGGCGCCGGGCGCGCTTCACGTGCGGGATCTTGTGGATCGCGTCGAGCAGCTCGTCCGAGACCCGCTCGTCCACCGCGGCGAAGCAGATCGCATCACCGCCGGGCTTGTCGCGGCCGAGATTGAAGGTCGCGATGTTGACGCCGGCATTGCCGAGCAGCATGCCGAACTGGCCGATGAAGCCCGGTTTGTCGTCGTTGCGGATATAGAGCATGTTCGGGGCGAATTCCGCGTCCATGGCGATCGAGCGGATCTCGACGATGCGCGGCTTGCCGTCGGCGAGCACGGTGCCTGCGGCATGGCGCGGCATGTCCTCGGCCTCGACCGTGATCATGATCCGGCTTTCGAGATTGCCCGGCGCCTCGCGCTTGACCTCGTCGACGGTGATGCCCTTGTCCTTGGCGATGCCGACGGCATTGACCATGTTGATGTCGGACAGGAACGGCCGCAGCACGCCGGTCACCGCGGCGGCGGTGAGCGGACGCACGTTGAGCTCGGCGACCGCACCTTCATATTCGATGCGGATGCCCTTGATCGGCGCCTCGGTGAGCTGGCCGAGGAACGAGCCAAGCTTTTCGGCGAGCGCCACGAAGGGCCGCAGCTTCGGCGCCTCCTCCGCCGAGATCGACGGGAAGTTGACGGCATTGGTGATGGCGCCGGCCAGGAGGTAGTCCGACATCTGCTCGGCGACCTGCAGCGCGACATTCTCCTGCGCCTCGGTGGTGGCGGCGCCGAGATGCGGCGTGCAGATCACGTTGGGATGGCCGAACAGCGGATTGCTGGTCGCCGGCTCCTCGGAGAAGACGTCGAAGGCGGCGCCGCCGACATGCCCCGATTCCAGCGCCTCGCGCAGCGCCACCTCGTCGACCAGACCGCCGCGCGCGCAGTTGATGATGCGCACGCCCTTCTTCGTCTTGGCCAGCGCCTCGCGCGAGAGGACGTTGCGCGTCTGCGCGGTCATCGGCACGTGCAGGGTGATGAAGTCGGCGCGGCGCAGGAGATCGTCGAGCTCGACCTTCTCCACCCCGATATCGATGGCCCGCTCCGGCGAGAGATAGGGATCGAAGGCGATCACCTTCATCTTCAGGCCGAGCGCGCGATCGGCGACGATCGAGCCGATATTGCCGCAGCCGATGATGCCGAGCGTCTTCGAGGTCAGCTCGACCCCCATATATTTGTTCTTCTCCCACTGGCCGGCCTGGGTCGTGCGGTCGGCGTCGGGGATCTGGCGGGCGATGGCGAACATCATCGCCACGGCATGCTCGGCGGTCGTGATCGAATTGCCGAAGGGCGTGTTCATCACGATCGTGCCCTTGGCGGTGGCGGCGGGGATGTCGACATTGTCGACGCCGATGCCGGCGCGGCCGATCACCTTGAGCTTCTTGGCATTGCCGAGGATCGCCGGCGTCACCTTGGTGGCCGAGCGGATGGCGAGGCCGTCATAGTCGCCGATGATGGCGGCGAGCTTGTCCTTGTCCTTGCCGAGCGAGGGCTGGAAATCGACGTCGATGCCGCGATCCTTGAAGATCTGGACGGCTGCGGGCGAGAGGGCATCGGAAATGAGAACGCGAGGGGCCATGGGACGGGCTCCGGTCAGCGAGGAAACGGGAACGATCCCCTCGCCCGCTCCAGACACGGGTCACGGGCGAGAGGCATCGAGGCTGCGGCGGAAGGCGGTCAGGCCGCCTGCCTGAGCTTGGCCTTCTCGGCCTGGAAGGCCCATTCGATCCAGGGCATCAGCGCCTTCAGGTCGCGCGCCTGGACGGTCGCGCCGCACCAGATGCGCAGGCCCGGAGGAGCGTCGCGATAATGGCCGAGATCGAAGGCGACGCCTTCCTTCTCGAGCGCCGAGACGATGCTCTTGGCGAAGGCTGCCTGGGCATCCGCCGGCAGCGCGGTCACCGCGGGATCGGTGAACTTCAGGCAGACGGAGGTGTTGGAGCGGGTCTTCGGCTTCACCGCCAGGAAGTCGATCCAGTCATTGTCCCGGACGAACTTGGCGATGACGCGGGCATTGGCGTCCGCGCGCTTGACGAGGCCGTCGAGCCCGCCGACCTTCTGCGCCCATTTCAAGGCGTCGATATAGTCCTCGACGCAGAGCATGGACGGCGTGTTGATGGTCTCGCCCTCGAAGATGCCTTCGATCAGCTTGCCGCCCTTGGTCATGCGGAAGATCTTCGGCAGCGGCCAGGCCGGCTTGTAGGTCTCCAGCCGTTCCACGGCACGCGGCGACAGGATCAGCATGCCGTGCGCGGCTTCGCCGCCCAGCACCTTCTGCCAGGAGAAGGTGACGACATCGAGCTTCGGCCAGTCGAGGCGCTGGGCGAAGGCCGCCGAGGTCGCGTCGCAAATGGTCAGGCCTTCGCGGTCGTCGGCGATCCACGAGGCGTCCGGCACGCGCACGCCCGAGGTCGTGCCGTTCCAGGTGAACACCACGTCGCGGGTCCGGGTGTCGACCTTCTTCAGGTTCGGCAGTTCGCCATAGCCGGCGGTGATGGTGCGGACATCGGCCAGCTTGAGCTGCTTGACGACATCGGTGACCCAACCCTCACCGAAGCTCTCCCAGGCGACCATGTCGACGCCGCGGGCGCCGAGCAGCGACCAGAGCGCCATTTCGACGGCGCCGGTGTCGGAGGCCGGCACGATGCCGATCCGGTAGCCCGCCGGCACCTGCAGCACCTCGCGCGTGAGATCGATGGCGAGCTTCAGCTTCGCCTTGCCGATCTTGGCGCGGTGCGAGCGGCCGAGCGGCGCATCACCGAGAGCTTTGAGGGACCATCCGGGGCGCTTGGCGCAGGGGCCGGACGAAAAGGTATTCACGCGCGGACGCGCGGCAGGGGCGGTGTTCGCCATCGGATTGTCTCCATCCTCACAGATGGGCGTCCCTCGTTGGGGAGGGATGTCCCGCCGCTGGCAATAGGCCCCGCCTGCGCCCCGGTCAAGCCGGCGCGGGTTATTGCTTACCCCGCGCCAGCCCCTGCCTTACCGGCCGGCGGAGCCGGCCGCCGCGAAGAAGGCCTCGGCGTCCTCGACTTCGGTCAGCCGCCGGTTCTCGATCAGCCAGAACCGGTTGCCGACGGCGCGCACGAAGCTGCGGTCATGCGAGATGAGGAGGCAGGTCGCCTGCTGGCGTGTCAGTTCGTGTTCCAGCGCTTCCTGGCCATCGATGTCGAGATGGTTGGTCGGCTCGTCGAGCAGGTGGAAGTTCGGCTCCGTCAGCCGAAGCACCAGCATGGCGAGCCGCGCCTTCTGGCCACCCGACAGCCGCGCCACGGAGCGGCCCTGCATCTCCACGGCAAAGCCGGCTCCGGCCAGCAGCGCCCTCGCCCGCTGGTCGCCGACCGCGAACCGCGCCGCGATGGCACCGGCTGGCGTCTCATCCGCGCCGATCTCACCGAGATCCTGGCTGCTGAAGCCGAGCACCAGCGAGGGCGTTGCCGTGATGGGGCTGCCCGGCTCCGGATGGGTGATGGCCTTGCGCAGCATGGCGGCGAAGCGCGACTTGCCGGCACCATTGGCGCCGAGCAGGACGATGCGGTCGCCCTGGCTGATGAAGCGCCGGCCGGTGCGGAAGAGGAGCGTGCCATCGGGCGCCTCGACCCGTGCATCGTCAAGCGTCACCAGCGCCTTGGCATGGCTGCCACGGTCGGCGAGCCGGATCTGGCCGGCCGAGCGCTCCATATGGGCGGGACGGGCGGCCTCCTCCAGCCGTTCGGCCCGCTGCCTGAGCTGGCGGGTCTTCACCGTCAGGAGATCGCTGCCCGAATTGATGCCGAGATTGTTCAGCTTCGCCGCCTGCCGGCGGAGCTGCTGGGCGGTCTTCATGTCGCGCTGGTAGCGCCGCTCGTCGGCCACGTCGCGCTCGTCGAGGGCGGCGCGGGCCTTTGCATAGGGCAAGGCGAAGAGCTGCGAGGCCTCGGGCCTGAGGAACAGGGTGCGGCGGGTGACGGCGTCGAGGAAGGCCCGGTCGTGGCTGGCGACGACCACGGCCATGCTGGCCGGCAGCCCCGCCAGCCAGGTTTCGAGGCCGATCATCCGCGCGAGGTCGAGGTGGTTGGTCGGCTCGTCCAGGAGCAGGAGGTCCGGCTCGGTGACCAGCGCGCGCGCCAGCATGGCCAGCCTCTGCCAGCCGCCGCTGAGCGCGCCGAGCGGCCGGGCCCGCAGGCTTTCAGGAATATCGAGCGCGTCGAGCGCGACATCCGCGCGCCAGCCTTCGCTGGCGCGGAGATCCGGCCGCAGCGCCGCGGCGGCCGCCTCGCGCACGCCGAGCCCGGCCCATTCGCCGGGCATGTGTTGCGCCATATGGCCCATGGCGAGCCCGCGCGCGCGGGTCACTTCGCCTTCCGTCGGCTCGACGGTTCCCATGATGCACTGGATGAGCGTCGACTTGCCGCGGCCGTTGGCGGCGACGATGCCGATGCGGTCGCCCGCGGCAATGGCGAGGTTGAGGCCGGAGAACAGGCGCACGCCGAGCGTGACGCCGAGATTGCGCAGGTTGACGAGGGTCATGATCGGTCTCGAGGTCGATCCGAACGCCGCCACGCACGGGTTGGGGGCGGCTTGTCGCGGGCGGCTGGCGCCGGCCCTATCGGTTCGGATGGATGGCAGGATGCGGCACCGGAGCGCGGTGCCGCGTGAGCCCTGCGGGCAGACCTTGAGAGGAAAACAGGACCGTCTCGGGTCAGCCCTGCAAGAACACTTGCAGGGCCTCATCGGGGCCAAAGCGACGATCGTGACCGCGGAACATGATTGCGCGGCCCTCCCTTTCGATCACGCATGAATTGGCAGTTTAAACCAGCGCGCGCGGCCCAGGCAACCGTCGGGTCAGGGACCAGCCGGTCCGAGCCCGTCGCCGAACATGTAGCGCAGGCCGATGCGGAATTCGTGCGCCGCGACCGGTCCGGCGCGGTAGGTGCCGCCCGCCGCATCCGCGAACCGCAGCGATCCCATATGGAGGTAGCGGTAGCCGAGATCGAGCTTGGCCTGCGGCGTGATGTCGACGGTCACGCCGGCCATGGCCGCGACCGCCAGGTTCCACTTCGTCGCGCGGACGAGGTCGGGCGCCACCACCTGCTCGCCGAGCGCCGCCGCGGCCGGAACCGGCGTCGAGCCGTAGCCCGAGGCACTGAGCCGCGCGACGCCGATACCGGCGCCGATATAGGGGGTGACCGGCCCGAACGCGCCGAGATCGACATAGGCGTTGATCAGTGCGGTCTGGCTCGCAATGCCGAAGCGATCGCTGCGGGCCGGCACCGGCAGCGGGCCGGCATAGGACCAGTCGCCATTCGGCGCCACCATGCCGGAGAAGCGCGCCGGCGAGCGCAGGTCGAGCGTCGCGTCGATCCGCACCGACTTGTATTTGAAGCCGAGGCCGAGGCCGCCGCCGAAACCCGAAGCCGCCCGCGTGTCGTTGAGATCGACCCAGCGCCCGGCTCCGACATAGGCCGTATCGGCAAGGCCGAGCGCGGCCCGGCGGTAGAAGCTCGCGATGAAATCGCCGCGGACATACCAGCCGGACGAGAAATCCTCGGGCAGGACAGGCGGCGCGAGCGGCGGCTGCGGGCCGCGCGCGCCGAGATCGGCTGCCGATGCTTGTCCGCCCGCCGTGGCGACGAGGCTCAGGGCAATGAAGGCCAGGGCCAGGCGTTTCATGTCATGAAAACCCTTGAGACGCGATGGATCTTGGAAAGTCGGGCGCGCGCGTTTTGGGGGATGCGCCGCGGCCCGGAGTGGCATCGCCGGCAAGCCTGCCAAAGCCGAGTTAAGGGGCTCTTAACGTTACCGAAAGCTAAACGCCGCGCGCCGCGGGCGGTCTGAAGGTGCATGCCCCGGGAACCCCTGTCCCAGGCCCTTCGTTGCCTTGAAGAGGACAGGAGGTGACGATGAGAATGAACGAGCACCGCCCCTTCCCGCTCGCGGCTGGCGTCGATTTCGCCGTCGGGGTCGATGGCACCGCGTTCCCGCGGGCCCTCTTGACCGGCGAGCGCCCGACCGGGGCTGCGACCTCTCCGACGAACCTGCCCGAACGCGATCCGGACAAGATCGTCGACCGGCCGCCGAAGAAACATCTGCCGATCGACAACGACGTCGTTCTGCCGACACCGAAGCCATTCGACCAGCCGGATGTCATCCTGCCGGGCGACCGGGAGGGCGGCTATCGCGACCCGTCGCGGCCACAGCCCAAGCCGACCTGACGCATCCGGAACGAGCGATCAGTAGCGTGCGACGATCGGCGCCGGCGGCGCGCAGGTGCAGTTCAGCATCCAGCGCATGCCGAGGCGGATCTCGTGCGAGCTCAGGTTCCGCACCCGGATCGCGTCGCCTGACGGCTGCGGCAGGCCGGTTGCCGGATCGCGCAGCCCGATTTCGGGAAGATCGCCGAGATTGAGGTAGCGATAGCCGAGTTCGAGGCTCAGCCGGTCGTTGACGCGGTAGCCGACACCCGCCATCAGCGCCCAGGCGAAATTGGTCTTGGAGACGCTGGAGGCATAGCCGCCGAGCGAACCGGTGGCGCCCCAGTCGGAGTTGAAGCCGGCGGAACTGTCGGTGAAATTGCTGATCGCCGTGTTGGCGAAGCCGAAGCCGGCGCCGAGATAAGGCGTCAGGCAGCCGAGCGTGCAGAATGTGCCGAGGTCGACATAGGCGTTGACGAGGCCGACCCAGGAACGGACGTCGCCCGCATAGGTATTGGTCTGCGAGGTGGTGGAGCCGCCGCCGGCATCGAAATTGACATAGTCCATGCCACGCAGCCGTCCGCCGCCGCGGAATTCGCCGGTGACATCGGCGCGCAGCCAGGAATTGAAGCGGTAGCCGACGCCGACGCCGACCGAAATGGTTTCCGAGAAGGTCTTGGTGCGAAGCTCGAACGTATTGACGCCGCCGGCGCCGGCCCGCACCGGCTGGCCGTTCTGCATCACGTCGAAAGCGCCGATCGCATTGCTCGCAAGGCCGATATCGCCGCGCAGGTACCAGCCGCCCTCGATCGGAGCGGCCGCAGGCGGAGCCGGATAGACCGGCGGCGCGAGGTCGGCGGCATGGGCCCCCGCCGCGCCGAGCGCAACGGTGCCGGCGAAGGCGATGGAGGCGAGGATGCGCATGGCGGTTTCCCGAAGACGTCGCAGCGCCTGCCCGCGGCGGCGCGGCTGGAGGACCAACATGCTGAAAATACGGCGGAAACGATTAAGCCATGCTTAACCATGACTGTTAAGCATGACGTCTCGTCAGCCGGCGTCCGCAACGCCGGCCGGACGATGTCGCAGGCGACCCTCAGGCAGCCGCCTTGGTGACCGCCGCGACGATCTCGTCGACCACGGTTTCGACAAGGACGCGGTCGTCCCCCTCGGCCATGACGCGGATCACCGGCTCGGTGCCCGAAGGACGGATCACCAGGCGGCCATTGCTGCCGAGGCGGGCCTTGGCGCCGTCGATCGCGGTCACGACGGAGGAGTGTTCGAGCGGCTTGCCGCCCTTGAAGCGGACATTCTTGAGGATCTGCGGCAGCGGTTCGAACAGGTGGCAGACCTCGGAGACCGGCCGGTTCATCTTCTTGACCACGGCCAGCACCTGCAGCGCGGCGACGAGGCCGTCGCCCGTCGTGGAGTAGTCGGACAGGATGATGTGGCCCGACTGCTCGCCGCCGACATTGAAGCCGTGCTCGCGCATATGTTCGAGCACATACCGGTCGCCGACCGGCGTGCGCGCGAGATTGAGGCCGAGGCCACCGAGGAAGCGCTCGAGGCCGAGATTGGACATGACCGTCGCGACGATGCCGGGCGCGGAGAGCCGGCCGTCCTCGAGCCAGGACTGGGCGACGAGCGCCATCAGCTGATCGCCATCGACCACCTGGCCCTTCTCGTCGACGATCAGCACTCGGTCGGCGTCGCCATCGAGCGCGATGCCGATATCGGCGCGCACTTCCTTCACCTTGGCGACGAGCGCTTCGGGATGGGTCGAGCCGCAATCGTCGTTGATGTTGAAACCGTTCGGATCGTTGCCGATGGTCACGACGTCGGCACCGAGCTCCCAGAGCGCCGCGGGCGCCACCTTGTAGCCGGCGCCATTGGCGCAATCGACCACGATGCGCAGGCCGTCGAGCTCGAGGTTGCGCGGCAGGGTGCGCTTGGCGAATTCGATATAGCGGGCCTGCGCATCGTCGATGCGCTTGGCGCGCCCGAGCTGGCGCGATGCGGCCAGACGGCGCGTCAGGTCCTGGTCGAGCAGGTCCTCGATCGCGTGCTCGACCTCGTCCGACAGCTTGTAGCCGTCGGGCGCGAACAGCTTGATGCCGTTGTCGTCGAACGGATTGTGGGACGCCGAGATCATGACGCCGAGATCGGCACGCATCGAGCGCGTCAGCATGGCCACCGCCGGCGTCGGCATCGGGCCGACCAGCAGCACGTCCATGCCGACCGACGTGAATCCGGCGACGAGCGCATATTCGATCATGTAGCCGGACAGTCGGGTGTCCTTGCCGATCATGACCCGGTGGCGATGGTCGCCGCGCTGGAAGGCGATGCCCGCCGCCTGCCCCACTTTCATCGCGAATTCGGGCGTCACGGGAAAGGCATTGGCGCGACCGCGAATGCCGTCGGTGCCGAAATATTTGCGGGCCATGGCTTGAAAAGTCTCTTGTGGCGATAGGCGCGAATCAGAATTCCGGGCCGGCGCCCCCCGGGCCGATCCAGCCTCCTTATAGTCACAACAGCGCCATTTTGTCGAAAGCGCGTCCTTCACTCTTGGTGAGAAACTGTGACAAGGCCGGGAAAACCAGCCTTTTCAGCCGTCCGCGGCCAGCGCCGGGCGTCCGCGCTGCAGCCACAGGACCACGCCCCAGCAAGCCATGGCCCAGGCCGCGCCGATGAGCCAGCCGCCCAGCACGTCTGTTGGCCAGTGGACACCGATATAGACCCGGCTGACACCGACCAGCACGGTCAGCACCACCGCGACGAACGGAAAGAAGACACGCACGCGCCGATCGGTCTCGATCCGGGCGAGCAGGACACCGAGCGTGAGATAGGTGACCGCAGCCAGCATGGAATGGCCGCTCGGAAAGCTTGCCGAAAGCTCGATGGGCGCATTCGGCACGAGATCCGGCCGCGCACGGTCGAAAAAGGCCTTGAGGACCTGGCTCAGCCCGGCGCCGCTCAGCACCGCGCCCGCGACGAAGGCCGCGGCGGCCGGGCGGCGGACCAGCACGAGATAGACGACGGTGAACAGCACGATGAGGCTGAGCACCGCGGTGCCGCCGAGGGCCGTGATGTCGCGCATCACGGTCGGCAGCCAGGGCGCCCCGAGCGGCACGGCGGCGTCGCCTGCCTGCCGGAAGGCCATCAGCACCTGCGTGTCGAAAGCGACCGTCTCGCCGCCGACGACCAGATCGGCCAGCGCCAGAAAGCCGAGCACCCCGCCGGCGACGACCGCCAGCGCCAGGACGAGCCCCAGTTCGCGGCCGACGCGCGCCCGGACGGACGGCCAGTGACGCAGGATGCTCATCGCTGGCGGCGCCCCTCAGCTTTCGCGGAAATAGGGCTCGACCGGGCCGTTCAGCTTGATGGTGAGCGGATTGCCGTGGCGGTCATTGGCGGTGCCGACGGAAACGCGCACCCAGCCCTCGCTCACGCAATATTCCTCGACATTGGTCTTTTCGACACCTTTGAAGCGGATGCCGACATTCCGGCTGAGAATGGCCTCGTCGTAATAGGGGCTCGACGGATTGGTCGACAGGCGGTCGGGAAGCGTATCGCTCATGGTCGTGTCTCGATACTGAGGGAGAAAGCCGGCGGACCAATAGCGCCAAAGCGGCCGCCATGCCAATCCGGGCAGCCATCGCGCCTTGTTCGCGCCATAGACGATGTGTCCTTAGCAGAATCACGTAATTGTGCATCGGGGCGCGCCTGCAAGGAGACATGAAGATGGACAGACGGAATTTCCTGCTGGGGTTGGCCGGCAGTCTCGCCGCGCTTTCGCCCCTGGCGGCGCCGGCGGCCTCAGCGGAGACAGCCCCGGGAGGCCTCGACGCGGTGCGCGCCGCGCTCGCCCCAGCCGGGCAGCCGCTGGAGATGCAGGGCGGCCAGGGCCAGCTCGGCGCCGGACGCCGGGGT
>NZ_JAPSET010000008.1:0-157634 GCF_026847585.1 Phreatobacter sp. AB_2022a | reverse complement strand
GCGGGACGGAACGGGGGCCGGCACGGCCGGAATGACCGGCGCGTCCGGCGCGACGATGTCGGGCGGCGACACCGGCGGCGCGGCTTCGGCGACCTGCCGTGCGGCTTCGAGGGGAGCCGCTGGCTCGGGCGCCGGCGTCTCTGCGGCCGGCTGGGCCGCTTCCGGCTCGGCGGCCTGCGGACTCGCGGCGGTCGCCGGAGCTTCGGGCGTCGCCACGGCCGAAGGTTCGGCTGTCACCATTTCGATGACCGGCGGCGCGATGCCGGCCACGGAGCGCGTCTTGGGCACGAGCAGCCAGGCGAGCGCGCCATGGACGGCGAGAGTGCCGGCCAGCAGGGCAGGGCGCTGCCAGGCCGGATGCAACAGTCCTGCGGCGCTCATCGGGCGGGCGCCTCGCCGCCGGCCGGAGACGCCGGACCAGGGCGCTGGGTGACGAGAGCGATGCGTGTCAGTCCGTGGCTCGCCAGAAGGTCGAGAACGCCGACGATCGCGCCGAAATCGGCCTTGGCATCGCCGCGTACCTGGATATGCCGGTCCGCGCGGGCCCCCAGGCTTTCGCGCACGCGGGCAACGAGATCGTCGCGGGCGACATCGTGGTCGCCGACCTGCAGTCGCCCGTCCGGTCCGACGGTGACGACGACGGGCTCCTGCCGTTCCAGAGGCTGGGCCGCGCGGGCCTGCGGCAGGTCCACCTTCATGCCCGATGTCAGGAGCGGCGCCGTCACCATGAAGATGATCAGCAGCACCAGCATGACGTCGATGAACGGCGTCACATTGATGTCGGCCATCGGGGCGAAATCGTCGCCCTGGCCCGTGTCGGAGCCGAAGGCCATCAGCGGGTGGCCCCGGTGGCGGCGATGCCGGCGCCATCGGGCCGCAGCACCCGCACGGCATCGTCTTCGACCAGCCTGACGAGCCGTTTGCCGAGGCGGCCATAGGCGGCGACCAGCTGATTGTAGCCGAAGGCCGCCGGAATGGCGGCGGCAAGGCCGATGGCGGTCGCGGCCAGCGCTTCGGCTATGCCCGGCGCCACGGTGGCTAGGCTCGTGTCTTGCGAACCGGCAATGCCGATGAACGAGGTCATGATGCCCCAGACCGTGCCGAACAGTCCGAGAAAGGGACCGACCGAGGCGATCACCGCGAGGTGGGCCAGGCCGCCATGCGCGGCCTCGACCGTTTCCTGCACGCGCCGGCGCATGGCTGCGACGACCCGCTCGCGTCGCGCACCGACCGCTTCATCCGGATAGACGAGGGCGGCCTCGCGCGCGCCGCCATCGAAGATCGCCGCGATGACCGGATCGGCGCGGCCGCCTTCGCCGGCGCGTACCGCACGGCCGAGCCGACGCACCGCGAGGATGCATTCGGCGACGATCAGCCAACACCAGAGCGAGGCGGCGACCAGCATCAGCATCACCGCCTTGACCACGGGGCCAGCCATCAGGAACAGCGAGATGGGATTGAGATCCGTGTGCATGGGAGGAGTTGTCCCGCCGGTCAGAAGCGCAGGTTGAGGAAGGCGCGGACGCCGCGCCCGGGCTGCACCACCTCGTCCTTCTTGAACGAGACATGGTTGCGGATCTCGGCGTCGAGCAGGTTGGTGCCGACGAGGCCGGCGGTCAGCTCGGTGACGCCGAACGTGTTGGTGCTGATCCGGGTCGTGTAGCTGAGCTCGGCATTGAGGAGATCGTAGCCAGGAGTCGGAGTTTCGTTGGCTGAGATCTCGCGCTGGGCGAAGGCATGCAGCAGCGAGACGCGCGCGAACAGGCCGCCGTCGCGCCAGAACAGGCCGCCGCCGAGCCGGTGCGGCGGAATGCGCGGCACGTTGCTATCGTCGGAGAAGCGCGCGCGGACGAAGTCATATTGCGCTTCCACGCCGAGCGTGCCTGTGCCGATGGTGGCCAGATCGTATTGGAGCCGGATCTCGGTGCCGTAGAAGGTCGCGTCGCGCTGACGGAATATAGTCTGGCGATAGGCCGTGCCGCTGCCGCAGCTCGCGAAGGTGTCGTCGCAATAGAGGCCGGTCGGCGCCTTGAAGATGAAGCCGTTGAAGCTCGTGTAATAGGCCGAGAAATCGAGCCGGAGCGGGCCGGCGGAACGGCGCAGGCCGATCTCGAAGGTGCGGGCCTGCTCCTTGTTGAGATCGGGATTGCCGATGTCGAAGGTGCCCGGCGCGGCGTGGGCGCCCTTGGAGAAGAGCTCGGGCACCCGCGGCGCACGTTCGACGAACTGGGCGGTCAGGCTGCCGACGAAATTCCACGGCAGGTCCTGCAGCATGCCGATGCTGGCGCTGAACGGCATGAAGGAGCGGGCGACCGGACGGTCGACGATCGCTCCCGACGTGCCGAGATAGTCGCCTGGAAAGATGCCGGCGACGCCACGCAGCGCGGTATATTCGACACGGGTGGAGGCCTGCAGGCGGGTGGACGGGGTGATCTGGAGATCACCGAAGACATAGCCGGCGGCCGTCTGCGTGGTGGCCGGCTCGAACAGCGGTGGCGAGGTGCCGGTCGCGCCGGCGAGCTGGTAGTTGGCAGAGACCCCGGTCGTGATGGTGAGCGCGCCGAGCGGGGTTTCGAGCGGCCGCATCTGCGCCTCGACCCGCGTCTCCGCCTCCCTGTTGCGGAAGGTGAGGGCGGTCGCGAAACGATTGACGTCGGCGAGGAAGGAATCCTCGTCGTGCGCATAGATCGAGGCGCCGAACCAGAAACGCAGAATGTCCACCGGCCCGCTCTCGGGCCGGTATTCGCCCTTGGAGGTGAAGCGGGTCTGCTGCAGCGCGATGCGTGCGCGCTCGGCCGCCGAGGCGCGGCCCGGAATGCCATAGGTCGCGTTGGTGTGGGCGATCGCGGCGCCCCAATAGCCGCCGTCGAAAAAGATCGTGGCGCCGACCGAGCCGTTGACCGACCTCAGATAGCTGTTGGCCTGGCGGCCGCCGCCCGGCGTCGTATAGTCCTCGGCGGTGCGGCGGTTGAATTCGCCGTGGAAGGCGACATTGCCCTTGCGGCCGCCGATGCTGATGCCGGTATCGATCCCGCGGTCGACCGAGGACAGTGCGGTGCGCAGTGCCGGAAAGACGCCTTCCGGGCCGAGCACGGTCGGGATCCGCTCATTGCTGACATTGACGACGCCGCCGATCGCTTGCGAGCCATAGCGCAGGACGGCGGGACCGCGCACCACGTCGACGCGCTGCGCGCTCGAGGGATCGACCGTCACGCCGTGGTCCTCGCCGAGGTCGGAGACGTCCTGGGTGCCGATGCCGTTTTCCTGCATGCGCACGCGGAAGGCGTCGAGACCGCGGATGATCGGCCGGCTGGCCGAGCCGGGGGCGAAACCCGACGCGGTGATGCCCGGCATGTTGCTCAGCAGGTCGCCGATCGTCCGCCCCCCGTTGCGGCTGATCTCGCCGCCCTGAACCACGGTAACGGGCGCGAAGCTGCGGTCGAGCACCAGCAGTTCGCCTTCGCTCGGACCGCGCCGACGTTCCTCGCGCGGTGCCTCGACCACGATGACCGGCAGTTCCGTCACCTCGGCCCGAGCCGGCCCGCCGGCCACCAAGGCCAACGGAACGAGCCCGAACGGCACGGACCATCTCGGCAGGCATGGTGATTCGCACCGGGCCCATCGACCTTGGTCGCGGTTCTGCGTCCTGGCGCTCCTCGCCCTGCTGCTGGTCATTGCATCCTGCCTGTTCGACTAATTGTTACATTGTAACTGTTGCGAATGTTTCGCAACAGTTATTGCAAATGAATTGCATCTGCAAGACGAAAAGGCGCATGGCTCACAGACGGGAGAGATCGATTGCCGCGCCTTGTCCTTCTGGTCAGGGCGGACAACGGCTGTGTATGGTCGCGTCCACATCCGGCCGATGGGGCGGGGAGCGCGGAGTCGGCCGGTGAGCATCGGGTTGATCGCACTGCTTGACGATGTCGCGGCCATCGCCAAGGCGGCCGCCGCATCTCTCGACGACGTTGCGGCCCAGGCCGCCAAAGGCCGGTGCGAAGGCGGCGGGCGTCGTCATCGACGATGCCGCCGTGACGCCGCGCTACGTCACCGGCTTCACGCCGGAGCGCGAACTGCCGGCCATAGCCCGGATCGCGGTCGGCTCGCTGCGCAACAAGCTGCTCATCCTGCTGCCGGCAGCGCTCGGACTCGCCGTCCTGGCGCCCTGGCTGATCACGCCGCTGCTGATGCTGGGCGGTGCCTATCTTTGCTACGAGGGCGCGGAGAAGGTGTTCGAGGCCGTGCTGCCGCATCATGCCGGCGCGCACGAAGCCGAGGTCGGCACGATCGCGCTCGATGCTGCGAGCGTCGAGGACCAGAAGGTCGCGAGCGCCATCAAGACCGACTTCATCCTGTCTGCGGAGATCATGGCAATTGCGCTCGCGTCGATCCCGTCGGGCAGCTTCTGGATGCAGGCGGTGGTGCTCGCCGTGGTCGGGCTCGGCATCACCGTGGCGGTCTACGGGGTCGTCGGCCTGATCGTGAAGGCTGACGATATCGGTCTTGTTCTGGCGCGAAACGGCTCAGCCTCCGCCCTTGCAGGATTGGGCCGGGCCGTCGGGCGCGGGCTGGTGCGGGCCATGCCGCTGATCCTGGCCCTGCTCAGCATTGTCGGCACCGCGGCGATGATCTGGGTCGGCGGCGGCATCGTCGTCCACGGGCTCGAGGCCTATGGTTTGCATGCGATCGCCGGTTTCGTTCAGGCCGCGGCCGGCGCGATCGTCCGCCTGGCTCCGGTGAGCCTCGCCGGCACTGCCGAATGGCTGGTGTCGGCGATCGGCGCTGGGTTCGCCGGGCTGCTGATCGGCGGGGCGCTGATCCCGCTCGTCGGCTTCGTCCTGGCGCCTGCCTGGCGCGGCGCCAAGAGCGTCGTCCGGCGAGCCGCCTGACCACTCGCGATTTTTTTTTGATGGACGTGTCGGTCCGCGGCCGTCCCGTTCGTCCTAGGCTCGAAGCCAACCAGAGGAGCCTTCAATGCCCAAGATGATCTTCGTCAACCTGCCGGTCCGCGACCTCGGCCGTTCCGTCGCCTTCTACGAGGCGGTCGGTGGCGTCAAGAACCCGCAATTCTCCGACGACACGGCCGCCTGCATGGTCTTGTCCGACACGATTTTCGTCATGCTGCTCACCCACGACAAATACAGCCAGTTCACCAAGCGGCCGATCGCGGATGCCAAGGCGACCAGCCAGGTGCTGCTCTGCATTTCCGCCGAGAACCGGGCCGAGGTCGACAGCCTGGTCGCCAGGGCGGCTTCGGCAGGCGGCATAGGCGATCCGAACGCGACGCAGGATTACGGTTTCATGTATGGCCGCAGCTACGAGGATCCCGACGGCCATGTCTGGGAAGTGATGTGGATGGACCCGGCGGCCGTGGCGAGCGGCGAGGCCGGCGCCGAGGCCAAGGTCTGAAAGCCGGGCGACGGACGGAGGCAAGGCCATGTCGAAGGTTGCCCCCTGCCTGTGGTTCGCCCGGGAGGCCGAGGAAGCTGCGGAATTCTACGTTTCGCTGATCCCGGATTCGCGCATCCGTCACGTCCAGCGCAATGGCCCGGGTAGCCCCGTCGGCAGGCAGGGCAGTGCCCTGGTGGTCGATTTCGTCCTGGGCGGCCAGACCTTCATGGCGCTCAACGGCGGGCCGCCCGACAATTTCACCCAGGCCGTTTCGTTCAAGATCAACTGCGCCGACCAGGCCGAGGTCGACAGGCTCTGGGGCGGGTTGAGCGCCGGGGGCAGCACGGGCCGGTGCGGCTGGCTGAAGGATCGCTACGGCGTATCCTGGCAGATCGTGCCGGTGGACATGCCGGCCATTCTGGGCGACCCGGATCCGGTGAGGGCGCAGCGCGCCATGAAGGCCATGCTCGGCATGACCAAGCTCGATATCGCGGCCTTGAAGGCGGCCCGCGACGGCCGGTGACCGCCGACGTTCCGGCGACCCCGCCGTTCAGCCGGGCTCGCCGTAGCGGCGCTTCAGATGCGCCTTGAAGACGGTCGCGTCGAGCGGTCGGCCCGTCGCACGGGTCAGCAGCTCATCCGTTTCGTAGAGCGAGCCCTGGCTGTGGACCTGCGTCCGGAGCCAGCCGACGAGGCCCGAGAAATCGCCGCGGCGGATGGCCGGCAGGATGCCGGGCTCGGCACGGCAGGCGGCATCGAAGACCTGCGCGGCGGTCATGGCGCCGAGCGTATAGGTCGGGAAATAGCCCCAAAGGCCTGCCGGCCAGTGCACGTCCTGCAGGCAGCCGAGCCGGTCGTCGGGCGGCGCCACGCCGAGCAACTGCTTCAAGCCGTCGTTGAAGGCGGCCGGCAGATCGGCAATGGCGAGGTCGCCGGCGATCAGCGCCCGTTCCAGCCGGTAGCGCTGGATCACATGGGCGGGATAGGTGACTTCGTCGGCATCGACGCGGATCAGCCCGCGCGCGACCTGCGTATAGATGCGGTGCAGATTGTCGGCACCCCAGGCTTCGCCGTCGCCGCCGAAGGCGGCGGCCATCAAAGGCGCGGCGAAGTCGATGAATTCGCGGCTGCGGCAGGCCTGCATTTCGACGAGCAGCGACTGGCTCTCGTGGATGCTCATGCTGCGCGCCTGGCCGACCGGCTGGTTCATGACGGCCTGGGGCCGGCCCTGCTCGTAGAGGGCATGCCCGGTCTCGTGCAGCACGCCCATCAGAGCGCGGGTGAAGTTGCTTTCGTCGTAGCGCGTGGTGATGCGTACGTCGTTGTCGGCGCCGCCGCAGAAGGGATGCAGCGAGACATCGAGCCGGCCGCGGTCGAAATCGTAGCCGAGCACCTTCATCAGATCGAGGCCGAGCTGGCGCTGCCGCTCGATGGGAAAGGGACCGTCCACCGGCAGGATCGCCGGCCGGCGCGCCTGCACCGCCAGGGCCTCCTCGATGAAGCCGGGCAGGAAGGATGCGAGATCGTCGAACAGCACGTCGATGCGGGCCGAGCGGCCGCCGGGCTCATAGTCGTTGAGCAGGGCGTCGTAGGTCGAAAGCCCGAGCTTCTCCCCCTTCGCCCGGCCGATCTCGCGCTGCAGTCTGAGCACTTCGCCGAGCTTTCGTTCGAGCGCCTTGAAATCGGCATTGGCGCGGGCTTCTCGCCAGGCGAGCTCGGACGCGGACACGGCCCTGCTGGAAGCCTCGACGAGATCGGCCGGCACGGCCGTCTCCGCCGTCCAGATGCGCCGGATCTCCCGGAGATTGGCCCTGGCGAAGGCATCGAGTCCGGTCTCGCCTTCGGCCGCGGCCAGCCAGTCGCCGATGCGCGGATCGGTCAGCATGCCATGCTTGAGCACATTGATCTGGGCGATGCTTTCGGCGCGCGTGCCGGCCGCGCCGACCGGCATCATCACCTCGTTGTCCCAGTGCAGAATGCCCAAGGCGTTGCTGAGCGCGGCGGCGCGGCCGAAATGGGCAAAGAGCGTGGCGGATGCGGACGACATGGATGCGGACATGGCTCTCTCGTCTCTGACGGACCATCGAACGGATAGCCCGATGTCGCGCGCCAGGCCAGTGTGCCAGTGTGCCCCGGCCGGCTTCAGGGCCGGATCACGGCGGAGCCGATGATCTGCCGGTTTTCGAGATCGCGATGCGCCGTGACGATGTCGTCGAGCGCATAGCTGCGCTGCGGGCCGACATCCAGCACGCCGCGCCGGATGGCATCGAACAGATCGTCGGCATTTTCCTCCAGCAGGGCGCGGTCCGCCGTAAAGACCGGACGGATCGGCCAGGTCAGCGACAGTGCTTTCGTGGACAGGATGAACGGATCGATCTGCGGCGGATGGCCGGAAGCCTTGCCGAAGGCGACCAGCGTGCCGCGCGGTTTCAGCACGTCCAAGGAGCGCAGAAAGGTATCGCGCCCGACCGCGTCGAACACCGCGGTGACGCCTTCTCCATGGGTGATGGCACGCACGCGGTCGACGAAATCCTCAGCGACGTAGTCGATCACGGTGAAAGCGCCTGCCTTCAGCGCCGCCGCGGCCTTGGCGGCGCCCGAAACCGTGCCGATGACCCGGATCCCGAGGCTGCGCGCCCATTGGCTGAAGATCAGCCCGGTGCCGCCGGCTGCGGCATGGAACAATACCGTGTCGCCGGGCGCGAGGCGCACGGCCTCCTTCAGCAGCATGCGCGCGGTCACGCCGCGCAGGAACGAGGCTGCCGCCTGGGCTTCGGTGATATCGCCGGGAATGCGCACGAGGCGGTCGGCGGGATAGAGCCTGACGGTTGCATAGGCGCCCATCGGGCCGTCGGCATAGACGACCCGGTCGCCGACAGCGAGCGAGGTCACGCCGGGGCCCAGCGCTTCGACGACGCCGGCGGCCTCGTTGCCGAGGATGGCCGGCAGCGCCGGCACGGGAAAGCTGCCACGCCGGTAATAGACTTCGACGAAGTTGAGCCCGATCGCCGTATGGCGGATCAAGGCTTCGCCAGGGCCGGGAGGGACCGGGTCGATCGGCTCGATCTTCAGGATTTCGGCCGGCCCATGCTCGTAAATGCGTACTGCGCGTTCCATATCTCGTCTCTCGGTGGTTCGTCCGGGAGACTTTGGTGCCTCGGGCGGGCGCCGGAATGCCACCGGCAGGATGTCCGGTCACCGGCAGGATGACGGAAGGGGAAGGGCCATATGCAGGCAGCGTCTGCAGATCTCGACAGCGTCGACCGGCAGCTTCTCGCGCTGCTGAAGCGCGATGCCCGCCAGCCGGTCCTCGCGCTCGCCCGCGGCGTCGGTCTGTCGCGCAGCGCCGTGCAGGACCGGCTGGCACGGCTGCGCGCGAGCGGCGTCATCAGGCGCTTCACCATCGACACGACCGGGCCGGCTGAGGCGGGAGGCACGCGCGCCTACCTCTTCGTGCGGATCGACGGGCGCCCGTGCGCGCGCGTCATTCCGGGACTTGCCGGGCTGCCCGAGGTCGAAAGCTGCGATCACGTCGCCGGGCCGATGGACGTGGTGCTGACCGTGCGCGCGAAGGATATGCCGGCGATCAGCGCGCTGCGTGACAGGGTCCTCGCCATGCCCGGCATTGCCACCGTCGCCGTGGCGGCGGTGATGAAGAGCCACCTGGCCGCGTCCCAGGGTGGAACGGGCGCGCTCGCCCTGGCGGCGGGCTGAGCTCCGTCCGCCGGGGCGAGCCGCGCAATCGGGATCAGCCGGCCGCTTTCCGACGGCCGAGCTGGTCGAGAAGCGCCGCGCCGGTGCGGATGCCGTTGATGAAGCAGTCGAGCTTCAGGTTCTCGTTCGGCGCGTGATTGGCCTCGTCGGCATTGGCATAGGGCACGACGAAGGCCGGAATGCCTAGCGTCTTGGTGAAGACGTAGTCGGGCAGGCTGCCGCCCATGGTCGGGTATTCCAGGGGATCGACGCCCTGGGCGAGCCGGATCGCCTGGCGCAGCACCTCGCCATAAGGCGATTCGAGCGGCGTCTTCGACGGCAGCATGCCGCCGCGGGAGATGAACTCGACCTCGGGCGCGTGGCGGGCCACATGCGCGGCGACCTTGGCGAGCACGTCGTCCGGCGTCTGGGCTTCGACGAGGCGGATGTCGCATTTGGCGAAGGCCTCGTGCGGCAGCACAGTCTTCGAGCCCGGGCCGCCATAGCCACCGTGCAGGCCGTTGATGGTGAGCGTCGGGTGGAACATCAGCCGCTCGTAATAGCTGCGCTCGGCCGGCGCATCGAGACGCTCCAGGGCGATATCGGCCTTCGCCTCGGCAAGGTCGAGCGGCAGCCGGGCGGCCGCGGCGAGCTCGTTGGCGGTAGCCGGGATCACCGTGTCGGCAAGGCCTTCGATGGTGATCTCGCCGTCGGCGTTCTTCATCGTGCCGAGCAGGTGCACGAGGGTCCAGATCGGGTTGGGTGCGACGCCGCCGAAATTGCCCGAATGCAGGTCGCGGCTGGCATGGCGCACGCGCAGCTCGAACGAGGCGACGCCGCGCACGCCATAGCTGATGGTCGGCAGGCCCGAGGCATGCAGCGGCCCGTCGGCAGTGACCACGAAGTCGGCCTTCAGCCGGTCGCGGTTGGCGGCCACGAATTCGGCGATGCGCGGGCTGCCGATTTCCTCCTCGCCCTCGAGCAGGAAGACGATGTTGCAGGGCAGGGTGCCATGCACCTTCAGGTGCGATTCGATCGCCAGGAGCTGAGCGAAATGCTGGCCCTTGTTGTCGCCGATGCCGCGGGCATAGATGCGGCCGTCGCGGATGGTCGGCTCGAACGGCGGGCTGATCCAGGCGTCCAGCGGATCCGGCGGCTGCACGTCGTAGTGGCCGTAGAGCAGCACGGTCGGCGCACCCGGCGCCTTGTTCCAGTGGCCGAGAACCATCGGGTGACCCGATGTCGGCACGGCCTCGGCGGAGAAGCCGAGCCCCTGCAGGGTTTCGACCAGCAGGGCCGCCACCTCACGGATGCCGACGTCCTGGGCGCTGATGCTCGGGTGGCGGACATAGTCCATCACCCGCTTGACGAAGCTCTCCTCGTTCGCCGCAATGTGGTCGAAGACCCGGGCGAGCTCGTCCGGGGGCGTCTGGGCCTTGGCTGCGCTCATCGCTTCAATCCTTCCTTTTCGTGCCGCTGCCGTCGCCGGCGCGGGTCAGCAGGATGGCGCCGGACGGATGCACCTCGCCCTGCCAGCCTGGCGCGACCAGGGTGGTCGCGTCGAGCTGGGTGATGATGGCCGGTCCGCTGAAATGGTCGCCGGCGCCAAGCTTGGTGCGGTCGATGAGCGGTACATCCTCGGCGCCGGTGGCGAAATGGACGGTCTGTGTGCCGATGCGCGCCGTCCCGGATCCGGCGGGCAGGGCGGGGCGCGGCGGCGGCGGCATGTGGCCGACGGCTTCGACCCGGAGCGTCACCAGCTCGATCGGCGAATCCAGCACGAAACCATAGAGCGTCTCGTGCGCGGCGGCGAAGGCAGCCTCCGTCGCGGCGGCGGTCCCCGCCCAGGCCACGGTCACCTCGCCGCCCTGGCCGTGGTAGCGCATCAGCACCACACGCCCGAGCTTGCGCGCATCCGGTGCGACGCCCTCGGTGGTGAGCCATGCTCCGGCGCGTTCTTCCAGCTCGGCGAAGATCGCTTCGGCGGCCTCGACATCGACCGTGCCGGCCTTCGGCAAGGTCCGGCTGAACTCGGCCTTGAGATCGGCGGCGAGGAGCCCGTCGGCGCAGAGCACGCCCGGCGCCGGCGGCACCAGAACCCGCGTGACGCCCAGGAGCTCGGCGAGCGCGCAGCCGTGCAGCGGCCCGGCGCCGCCGAAGGGCAGCAGGGTGAAGTCGCGCGGGTCGTGGCCGCGCTCGACCGAGACGACGCGCAGGGCGCCGACCATGTGGTTGTCGATGATCGCCAGAACGCCGCGCGCGGCGGCTTCCGGCGTCAGGCCGAGCGGCGTCGCGACACCTTCGCTGATCACGGCGCGGGCCGCGGCGAGGTCGAGCGCCATGCGCCCGCCGAGCAGCTCGGCCGGCAGGTGGCCGAGCACGACATGCGCGTCGGTGACGGTCGCCTGGCGGCCGCCGCGGCCATAGGCGGCAGGGCCGGGATCGGCGCCCGCGCTCTGCGGGCCGACCGCGAGTGTCGCGTCGCTGACCCGGGCAATCGAGCCGCCGCCGGCCCCGATGGTGACCATGTCCACCATCGGCAGCGGCAGCGGCCATTCGCCGACATGACCGTGCTGGGTCAGGCTGATCTTGCCGTCCTTGATCAGGCAGATGTCGGCGCTGGTGCCGCCGATATCGACCGTGATGATGTCGCGGATGCCGCAGGCCGCAGCGACGTCGCGCGCGCCGACGACGCCCGCGGCGGGGCCGGACAGGGCGGTCAGCGCCGGCGCGCGGCGGATGGTGGCACCGCCCGCGACGCCGCCATTCGACTGCATGAGCAGAAGCGGCGCGGCGATGCTGGCCTCCTCGAGGCGCTTTTCGAGGCGCGACAGATAGGTGGAGACGCCCGGCATGACCGACGCGTTGAGCACGGTCGCCAGCGAGCGCTCATATTCCCTGACCACCGGCAGGACGTCGACGGATGTCGTCACCGCGATATCGGGCAGCAGCTCGCGCAGGATCTCCGCGACGCGCTGCTCGTGCGCTGGATTGGCGAAGGAGTGCAGGAGGCAGACCGCCACCGCCTGGACGCCGACCTCGGCGATGGCCGCCGCCACCGCTCGCACGCTCGCTTCGTCCAGCGGCTGCATCACGGTGCCGCCGGGGCCGATGCGTTCGCGCACCTCGAACACGCGTGAGGCCGGCACCGGCCGCTCCGGCTTCTGCCAGGCGTAGAGGTTGGCCCGGCGCGGAATGTCCTGCCGGCCGATGGCCAGCACATGGCGGAAGCCTTCCGTCGTCACCAGGGCCGATTTCGCGCCCTTGCCCTCCAGGATCATGTTGGTCGCGACGGTCGTGCCGTGCAGGACCCGTTCCAGCGCGGGGGCCTGCCGGCCGGCCTCGGCGAGCGCCAGGCCGACGCCGGTCATGAAGGCCTTGGACGGATCGCTCGGCACGCTCGGCGTCTTGGCGCGCCAGACCTTGCCGCTGGCCGGATCATGCAGGGCGATGTCGGTGAAGGTGCCGCCGATATCGACGGCGACGGCGAAGCCGGCATTAGCTGATGACATCGACATACTCGTTGCGATGGAAGGAGCGGACCTCGGGGCGGTCGGCGCGCAGGCGCCGGGTGGCGGCTTCGTCGACCGAGCGGCCGGCGATCACCACCCCGTAGTGACGGCGGGCGGCCTCGGCGCTGACGAAGCCGCCGAGCACGTCCTCGAGCACCTGGGCCTCGGGGCGGTCATAGGGATGGCCGTGGCCACCCCCGCCGCCGGTCTGGATGCGCAGGATGTCGCCACGCTTCAGCGGATTGCCGTCGGAGAGCGGCTCGTAGACGCGCTCCTGCGGTGTTCCGGGATTGACCACGGCCCGGCCGACGCCGCCGCACATGCCGCCGGCCATGCCCCAAGGCGGGTTCTTGACGCTGTCGATGCGCACGGCGAGCACGGCCTCTTCGGCCAGCACCTCATATTCGCGCACGATGCCGCAGCCGCCGCGATAACGGCCGGCACCGCCGGAATCCCGGGCGATGCCATAGGTCCTCAGGCGGACCGGATAGCCGGCCTCCAGGAACTCGACCGGATAGTTCTCCTGGGCGACGAAATAGACCGCATCGATGCCGTCGGCATTCGGCCTCGCGCCGTAACCGACGCCGATGCCGTCGGCGAGCAGGAAGCGCTCGAGCGCCCCCTCCTCGGTGCGGAAGGTGCCGCGAATGAGCGCGATGACATAGGCGGAGTGGGCGGCCGGCGCACCACCGCCGGCGACGTTGATCAGTCCGTTCAGCGCCGCCAACACGCGCATCATGGTCAGACCGCGCATGCCGAGCGGGGCGGGGTAGTGCGGCCAGAGCAGGGAGCCTTCGCGCAGGCGCACCTCGTCGATCGATTGCGGCCCGCCGGCATTGCAGACCTGGCCGGGATCGCCGCCGAGATAATAGAGGCCGAGCGCCATGCCGGGCACGCCGGGATTCATCAGGAAATTGACCGGGCCATAGGCCTGGTCGTCGCTTTCCGTCGCGTCGAAGATGAACCGGTCCTCGCCGCCGGGAACCGCCTCGCGGGTCAATGCGAAGCGGATGCGGAACGGCCCGTGGCCGTGCCCGTCGGCGTCGATCGCATCGGTGAAGCGATGGGTGCCATAGGGAAAGGTCTCGGCCAGCTTGGTGCGCACGAGCTGGCGGGTGCGGGCGAGCAATTGCCGCAGCGCGTCGGCCACCATGTCGGCGCCGAAGCGGGCGAGGATCTCCTGGACGCGCTTGACGCCGAGCGCGTTGCTCGCCATCAGCGCCCGCATGTCGCCGAGGCTCTGGCTCGGAAAGCGCGAATTGCGGTGGAAGATGGCGAGCGCGGCCTCGTTGGTCCGGCCGGCGTCGATGAGTTTGGTCGGAGGGATCATGATGCCCTCCTGGAAGATGTCGGTGGTATCCGGGCTGATCGAGCCGGCGCGCAGGCCGCCGATATCGGCAAAATGCGCCCAGCACATCACGAAGGCGCAGCGCCGGCCCTCGTGGAACACCGGGGCGAGCAGCACCTGGTCGTTGGAATGCGAGACCGCCCCGCGCGAGCCGTAGCAGTCGTTGTACCAGTAGAGGTCGCCCTCGCGCATGGTGTCCGGCGGGAAATGCTGGAACACCGGGCTCGTCATGTCGCCGAAGATCGGCACGTTCGAGCCGACCGCCATGACGCCGTCGGCATCGAACAGGCCGGTATAGAAGTCCTTCTTCTCGCGGATGAAGGCGGAGATGGCGGTGCGCTCGAGCAACGCCTCCATTTCGGCCTGGGTGGCGCGGATCGCACCGCGGACGATCTCCACCGTCACGGAATCGCAGAGGGGCGGCTGGGGCGCCGTCATGGCGCCCGCCGGCTCAGTCGAGCGGAGCATTGGTCGGATCCTTGATGAGGATGAGGGTGATGCTGCTGATGACGGCGGCCAGGATGACGAACAGGGCCGGCGACACCGGGCTGCCGGTTTCCCGGATCAGGAAGGTGGCGACGAAGGGGGCGAAGCCGCCGAAGATGGTCACCGCCATGCTGTAGCCGATCGACAGCGCGGTGAACCGCACCTTGGTCGGGAACAGCTCAGCGAGCACGGCGCAGAGCGGGCCGGCATAGAAGCCGAGGAGGGCGGCCGAGATGCACTGGGTGACGGCAAGGCTCATGCCGCTCGGCGCCGCGACCAGATACTGGAACAGCGGATAGGAGAACAGGCCGTAGCCGATCGCCGAGACGAGCAGGACGGGCTTGCGGCCGACGACGTCGGAGAGCCAGCCGGCGAAGGGCGTCAGCAGGGTCAGCACCACGGCCGCGGCGGCCGAGGAGTAGTAGGCCGTGCCGGCGGAAATGCCGAGCTGGCCCGAGGCAAAGCTCGGCATGAAGATGTTGAAGGTGTAGTTGCCGACCGTGCCGACCACCGAGAGGCCGAAGGCGGCCAGCACCGGCCACTTGTAGATGGTCAGCGCGTCGCGCACCGGCGAGGAGGCGACCTGCTGCCGGTCGACGGTCTTGTGGAAGGCCGGCGTCTCCGAGACGCGCGAGCGCAGATAGAGCCCGATCGGTGCCAGCACGAAGCCCATGATGAAGGGAATGCGCCAGCCCCAGTCGATCATCTGCTCCTTGCTCAGCGTCGAATTGAGCACGGCGGCGATCAGCGTGCCGGCGATCAGCGCGAGGCCGACGCTGAACTGCTGCATGCTGCCGATCAGGCCGCGCCGGCCGGGGGGCGCATATTCGACGAGGAAGGCCGCGGCCCCGCCCCATTCGCCGCCGGTGGAGAAACCCTGGACCAGGCGGCAGAGCACGAGCAGCAGCGGCGCCCAGATGCCGATGGTGGCATAGGAGGGGATGAGGCCGGTCAGCGCGGTCGCGCCGGCCATCAGCCCGACGGTGAGCACCAGCGCCGCCTTGCGGCCCTTGCGGTCGCCATAGGCGCCGATGACGATGGCGCCGACCGGGCGCATGACGAAGCCGACGCCATAGGTCGCGAAGGCCGACAAGAGGCCGACGACCGGATCGCCGCTCGGAAAGAAGTTGGCAGCGATCTGCGCGGCGAACAGGCCGAAGATCAGGAAGTCGAACAGTTCGACGAAATTGCCGACCGCGCAGGACAGGATGGCGCGGCGGCGGATGCGCGCATATTCGGCTGAAGTGGTGGCGTCCGGCAGGTCCGCCGTGGCGGCTTGCGACATGCGCGTCTCCTCGTCTTTTGGTTGTCGCGCGCAGTCCCGTTGCAGTGCGGGGCGCGCCGTTCCCGGTGGTCTCTGGCAGGTCTTCAGGTCGCCGCAAGGCGCGGCGGGAAAGGCGCGACCGGCTGCCGGCGCGCCACGTCTGGCCTGCAGAACCGCTCGAATGGATCTTTTGGGAACGCGGCTTTTGTCAGCCTGTCCTTTTGTCTGACAAGATGCTACCGAGAGACGAAGACGAGTCAAGCGTCCCGGTGGAATGGCTCCACCGGCTTTTTTGGCGACGCCCCCAGATCTTGCTATGGCTCGATCTTGCTATGGCTCGATCCGGCCATAGCTCGGACAAGGAGACGCTGTGGAGCGCATGTGGTGGAGAGGGGCTTGATGATCGCAACGACGCTGGAAGCGCTGGGGCCGCCGATCCTGGTGCGCGACCGTGCCTTCGAGCAGGTCTGGGACGCCATCATTTCCGGCCGCATCCAGCCCGGAACGCGCCTGATCGAGCGCGAGCTGTGCGAGGCCATGGGCATCAGCCGGGCGTCGGTGCGCGAGGTGATCCGCCGCCTGGAGGCGGAAAAGCTCGTCGTCGTCGAGCCGCGGCGCGGGCCGACCGTGGTGACGCTGACGCCCGAGCAGGCGAGCGAGATCTACGAGATCCGCGCCATGCTGGAGAGCTTGATGATCCGCCGCTTCACCGAGAAGGCCAGCCCCGAGGACATCGCGGCGGTGGAGGCGACCTTCGCCGCGGCGACGCGGGCGGCGGCTGCCGGCGACCGGGCCGAGATTCTCGTGCTGATGCGCCGGTTCAACCGCCAGCTGCTGGCGGTCGCCAGCCACGGCGCGGCCGGCGACATGCTGGCCCATCTCGACGCCCGCATCAGCTGGCTGCGTGTCAAGGCGATGGCGGTGCCGGGCCGGCTCGATGCGAGCATCGGCGAGCTCGGCGCGGTGCTCGAGGCGGTGCGGGCGCGGGATCCGGAAGCCGCCGCCGCCCGGATCATGCGTTCCGTTCTCAATGCGCGCGACGCGGCGGTTGCGGAGCTCGTCCGGTCGGCGCCGGCTGTCAGGCCGGCGCGCCGCGTACGCAAGGCGCGCGGCGGCTGAGGAGGGAAGCGGGGCCGGGGCCCGCGGCTCAACCGGCGCGCCGGCGAGGTTTGACGGACCAGACTCCGGCGGCGGCGTTGTTGGGCAGATACCTCAGCCCGCCCGTCCCAGGCGATAGGCCATATAGGTATCGAACTGCAGCTCGTTGACGCGGAACCAGAGCGATTCCTCGCGCCGGTAGGCGTTCCACGCGTCATAGATCTTCTTGAAGCGCGGATTGGTCGCGTTGATCTCAGCATAGACCTGTTCGGCGGCATCGTAGGCGGCGGAGAGCACCTCGCGCGAGAACAGCCGGAGCTGCGCGCCGCCCGCCACCAGCCGGCGCAGCGCCACTGGATTGTCGTTGTCGTATTTGGCGAGCATCCAGCTGTTGACCGCGGCGCAGGCCTGGGTCACCGCCGCCTTGTAGGCTGGCGGCAGGCCCTCGAACCGCTCCTTGCCGATGTAGAGAGACACCTGGGCCGAGCCTTCGGCCCAGCCGGGGGCGTAGTAGAAGCGCGCCACCTTCTGCAGGCCGAGGCGCTCGTCGTCATGTGGCCCGACCCATTCGGCCGCATCGATCGTGCCGCGTTCCAGCGCCGGATAGAGGTCGCCGGCGGCGATCTGCTGCACCACCACGCCGAGCTTGCTCATGACGCGGCCGACGAGCCCGCCGGTGCGGAACTTGAGGCCCTTGAGGTCGTCGGCCGAATTGATCTCCTTGCGGAACCAGCCGGCCATCTGGGCGCCGGTATTGCCCGCCGGAATGGCCTTGATGTTGTAGGCCGAGAACAGTTCGTCCATCAGCGCCGCGCCACCGCCCTGCAGCATCCAGGCATTGTGCTGGCGCGTATTGAGGCCGAAGGGCACGGAGGTGTCGAAGGCGAAGGCAGGGTCCTTGCCGACATAATAATAGCTCGCCGTATGCCCCATCTCGACCGTGCCGTTCTGCACGGCGTCGAGCACGGCGAGAGCGGGAACCACTTCCCCGCCGGCGAAGACCTGGATGTCGAAGCGGCCGTCGGTCAGTTCGAAGACGAGCTTGGCCAGGAGCCGGCAGCCGCCGTCGAGCGTGTCGAGACTTTTCGGATAGCTCGTCACCATGCGCCAGCGCAGCGGCGGCTGCGATTGGGCGATGGCAGGCGATGCGATGGCGGCGGCCGGAGCCGCAAGGGCGAGCGCGGCCGCGCGGCGGCGGTCGAGGCCCTGGGCCGGGGTGGTGCGAGTCATGACGGCGGTATCCTCCATGCGTCCTTTGTATGTCCGGCCCGCGCCGGACGCTGATGGCGGGCCGTGTCTGTGCGATGGTTTTAGAAGCGCGTTTTCAATGGTTTGCCGGATTTCCACGAATCGAAAGCGGAAGATGAGCGACGATCAGCCGGCCGCTGCGGGCCGGCGATGCATCAGCGCCACGCGGCTGCAATTTGCCACCTCCTTGCCATCCTGGTTGAAGGCGCGATGGCGGAAGGTGACGAGGCCGGCCTGCGGTCGCGACGCGCTCGGCCTGACGGCCTCGACGGTCGTCTCGACGCGGATGCTGTCGCCTTGAAAGACCGGGGCCGGGAAATTGACGTCGGTCATGCCGAGATTGGCGACCGTCGTGCGCAGGGTCGTGTCGTGCACGGAGATGCCGATCATCAGACCGAGCGTGAACAGCGAATTGACCAGCGGCTTGCCGAACTCGGTCTGCGCCGCGAAGTGTGCGTCGATATGCAGCGGCTGCGGGTTCAGCGTCATGTTGGAGAACAGCATGTTGTCCATCTCGGTCACCGTGCGGGTGATCGGATGGGCAAAAACCTGGCCGACGGAAAAGTCTTCGAACCACAGTCCGGGCATGGTCGTCTCCTCAGGAACCCGTTGTGCCGGTTGGCGTGATGGCAATGATCAGTGCGCCGGCGCCGACCGTCTTGCCGGGCTCGGCGGCGATGCGCGCCACCTCGCCGTCCTGTCCGCATTTGAGGTCGGTGAACAGCTTCATCGATTCCAGCACGGCGACCGTCTGGCCCGCCGTCACCGTGTCGCCGACGGCGACCCTGACCTCGGCGACGAGGCCGGGCATCGGCGCGAGCACGTCGAGGCCCCCGCCGGTCCCGCCGCTGGCCGCGGCGGCGAGCGCCGCCTCGGCCGCTGGTCGCACCGCGAAGGTCGCTTCGACGGAGCGGGCGCGGATCGCCACCGTGTCGCCGTCGACGGCATACGGGCAGGCGAGCGACTGGCCGTCGATGAGCACGCTGAGGACCCCATCGTCGCGATGCGCCTCGAGGGTCGTGGCGCCGGCGGCGTCCGCAAGCGTGAACCGGATCGGCCCGCCGGAAACCGCGACCTCGTCCGTCTTGCCGTCGGTCTCCACCGCAAAAGGTGTTGCCGGCGGTCCCGACAGGCGGAAGCCGGCGAGGGCCTGCCAGGGAGACGCGGCTGTCTCGCGTGACCGGCCGAACCAGGCGGCGAGGGCGGCGAGGCGGCGCGCCAGAGCAAGATCGTCGTCCGCGCGCCGCCAGCCGTCGGGCCAGGTCTCGGCGATCAGCCGGGTGGTGGCGCGGCCTTCGGCGAAGGCCGGCGTTGCCAGCACACCGGCGAGGAACGCGCGGGTGGTCGCGGGCCCGAGCACGGTGAGCCGGTCGAGTGCGGCGGCGAGGCGCTGTACCGCGCCTCGCCGGTCCGGTCCGTCGGCGATCAGCTTGGCGATCAGGCTGTCGTAGTTGAGGCCGACCGTGCTGCCGGTCGCGATCCCGGCATCGACCCGGATGTCGGCAGGGGGCTGCCACAGCCTGATCCGGCCGGCATCGGGCCGGAAGCCTTCGTCAGCGCGTTCGGTGGTGAGCCGGGCCTGGATCGCATGACCCGTCATGACGATCTCGTCCTGCGTGAAGCCGAGAGGCTCGCCGCCGGCGACACGAAGCTGCCATTCGACGAGATCGAGGCCGGTGATCGCCTCGGTCACCGTGTGCTCCACCTGCAGGCGGGTGTTCATCTCCAGGAAGAAGATCTCTTCGCTGTCGGCATCGACGATGAACTCCATCGTGCCGGTGGAATCATAGCCGATCGCGGCGGCCAGCCGGAGGGAATGGCGGTAGAGCGCCGCGCGGGCCGCCGCCGACAGGTTGGGCGCCGGCGCCTCCTCGAGAAGCTTCTGGTTGTTGCGCTGGACCGAGCAGTCCCGCTCGAACAGATGGACGAGATGGCCGTGCCTGTCACCGAGCACCTGGACCTCGACATGGCGCGGCCGGGTGATCAGCTTTTCGATCAGCAGGCGGCCGTCGCCGAAGGCGGCCTCGGCCTCGCGTTTCGCCGCCGCCAGGGCCTCGGCGAGCGGCGCCTTGTCGAAGACCGCGCGCATGCCTTTGCCGCCGCCGCCGGCGGATGCCTTGATCATGACGGGCAGGCCGACCTTGAGCGCCTCGGCCTCCAGCCTTGCCGGGCTCTGGTCGTCGCCGTCATACCCCGGGATGACCGGCACGTCGGCGGCGACCGCGAGGCGCTTCGCCTCGATCTTCGAACCCATGGCGGCGATCGCCCGCGCATGCGGCCCGACCCAGACGAGGCCGTTCTCGGCGCAGAGCGCGGCGAGTTCGGGCCGTTCCGACAGGAAGCCGTAGCCGGGATGGATCGCCTCGGCGCCGGTCAGGCGCGCCGCCGCGATGATGCGGTCGGCGCGCAGATAGCTGTCGCGGGCCGGAGCCGGCCCGATCGGCACGGCGACATCGGCCAGCCGCACATGCGGGGCTCCGGCGTCGGCCGCCGAATGAACCGCGATGGTGCGGATGCCCATGCGGCGGGCGGTGCGGATGATGCGGACGGCGATCTCGCCGCGATTGGCGATCAGCAGGGATTTGAACATGGCCGTCGTCACATCCGATAGACCGGGCGGGGGGACGTGTCCCTGGCCTCGCCGGCGGCGAGGGCGAGACACAGGGCCAGCACGTCGCGTGTCTGCGCAGGCTCGATAATGCCGTCGTCCCAGAGCCGGGCGGTGGCGTAGTAGGGATCGCTCTGCGTCTCGAACTGGGCGCGGGTGCGCTGATCGAGGCTGGCGATGGCGTCGGCGTCGGCGCCGCCCTTGAGGCTTTGCCGGGCAAGCTCGGTGACCACGGTCGCCGCCACCTCCGGGCTCATCGTGGCAATGCGTGCATTCGGCCAGGCGAACAGGAAGCGCGGCTGGAAGCCGCGGCCGCACATGCCGTAATTGCCCGCGCCATAGGAGCCGCCGATGATGACGGTATATTTCGGCACGCGGGCGTTCGACACCGCATAGACGAGCTTGGCGGAGTGTTTGGCGATGCCGCCGCGCTCGGCCTCGGTGCCGACCATGAAGCCGGTAATGTTCTGCAGGAAGATCAGCGGGATCTGGCGCTGGTCGCACAGCTCGATGAAGTGGGCGCCCTTCACCGAGGCTTCGGCGAACAGCACGCCGTTGTTGGCGATGATACCGACAGGGTAGCCGTGGATGCGGGCAAAGCCGGTGACGAGCGAGGATCCATAGGCCGGCTTGAACTCCTGGAACGCGCTGGCGTCGACCATGCGGGTGATCACCTCGCGCACGTCGTAGGGCTTCTTGAGGTCGACCGGCACGATCGTCGTCAGTTCGGCGGGGTCGGCGGCGGGATCCGCAGCCGGGTAGGGCGGCGGTGCGATCCGGCGGCTGGCGCCGAAGCCCTTGACGATCTCGCGCAGGCGGCCGAGCGCCTCGCGCTCGGTTGCCGCCACATGGTCGCTGACGCCGGACACCGTCGTGTGCATGTCGGCGCCGCCGAGGGTCTCGCCGTCGACGATCTCGTTGATCGCCGCCTTGACGATCGGCGGGCCGCCGAGATGGATGCGGCCGGTGCCGCGCACCATCACCACCTCGTCCGAGAGCGCGGGAATATAGGCGCCGCCCGCCGTGCAGCCGCCGAACACTGCGGAGATCTGCGGGATGCCGGCCGCCGACATCCGGCATTGATGGAAGAAGGTGCCGCCGAAGTGGTCGCGGCCCGGAAAGACTCGGTCCTGCTCGGGCAGAAAGGCACCGCCGCAGTCGACGAGATAGATGCAGGGCAGGCGATGGGCCTCCGCGATCTCCTGGGCGCGCAGATGCTTGGCCACCGTCTCGGCGAAGAACGAACCGCCCTTCACCGTGGCGTCGTTGGCGATGATCATGACCGGCGTGTCATGCACGAGCCCGACGCCGGTGACGATGCCGGCCGCCGGCAATTCGCCGCCATAGAGGCCGTGGGCTGCCAGCGGCGACAGTTCCAGGAACGGGCTTGCCGGGTCGACGAGCAGGTCGATGCGCTCGCGCGCCAGGATCTTGCCGCGGGCGTGGTGTCGCGCGACCTGCGCCGCGCCGCCGCCGGCGCGCGCAGCCTCGAGATGGCCGCGCAGCCGCGCGACGAGCGCCTCGAATTCGGAGCCGGCTTGGGCCGTCATTGCACCCCTCGGTTGACTTTGCCAATAAACTGCCTAACGTCTGTTAGATTAGTAGATCGATGCTGCGGCTGCCGTCAAGCGGTGTCGCGCTCCTCGAAGCCAGCCAGGATCCGCCCATGACGATCAACGTGTCCCACCCCGATGCAGCCACGGTCTTCGGCCGCTCGTCACCCTTCTTCGAGGAGGAGCACGACTTGCTGCGTGACCAGGTGCGCCGCTTCGTCGAGGAGGAGATCAAGCCGCATGCCGCAGCCTGGGAGGAGGCAGGCTGCGTGCCGCGCGAGGTGCTGCGGCGGATGGGGGCGCTCGGCTTCTTCGGCATCCGCTATCCGGAAGCCTATGGCGGCGCCGGCATGGATACGCGCGGCAGCGTGGTGCTCGCCGAGGAGCTCGGCCGCTCGACCTTTTCGGGCGTCGCGATCACCGCGCTCGTCCATACCGACATGGCGTCCGTCCATGTCTTCAATGCCGGCAGCGCGGTCCAGCGCGAGCGCTGGATGGGCCGCATCATTGCCGGTGAGACGATCTGCGCGGTAGCGGTGACCGAGCCGGATGCCGGTTCCGACGTCAAGGGCATCCGCACGACGGCGCGGCGCACGGCCGACGGTTATGTGCTGAACGGCGCCAAGATGTTCATCACCAACGGCGTCCACGGCGATCTCTACTGCGTGGCGGCCAAGACCGGCGACGTCGGTGGCGGCTCCAAGGCCGTCACCATGTTCCTTGTCGAGAAGGGCACGCCCGGCTTCCGGGTCGGCCGCGCGCTCGACAAGCACGGCTGGCGCTCGTCCGACACGGCCGAGCTCGTCTTCGAGGACTGCCTGGTTCCGGAAAGCGCCGTTCTCGGCGAGGAGGGGCGCGGCTTCTACGCGATCATGAAGAACTTCCAGAACGAGCGCATCGTCATCGGCGCCATGGCCATGGGCGAGGCCCAGGCCGCGCTCGACCTGACACTCGCGCATGTCAAGGCGCGCAAGGCCTTCGGCGCTCCGCTGTGGGAGAAGCAGGCGATCCGCCAGCGCCTTGCCATGCGTGCCGCCGAGATCGAGGCTGGCCGCCAGCTCGTCTATTCCGCGGCCTGGCGGGATGCGCGCGGCGAGGACGTCACGCGCGAGGTGTCGATGCTGAAGGCCTACTGCGGCGAACTGGTCAATGCGGTCATGTACGACTGCGTGCAGTTCCACGGCGGCATGGGCTTCATGCGCGAGAGCGCGATCGAGCGCATGGCCCGCGACGCGCGCGTCCAGGCGATCGGCGGCGGCGCCACCGAGGTCATGCTGGAAGAAGTCGCCAAGCGCCTGTGACGGCAGGGCCTGGCGGGCGCGCCGCCCGCCAGGCCGGTTCGACGTCCTCTCGAAGAGATCCCATCATGGCCGAGCCCTCCGGTTCCCAGGTCGTCAGTCTCGACGACAAATACACGGCCGAGACCGGCCGCATCTATCTGACCGGGGTCCAGGCGCTGGTCAGGCTGCCGCTGATGCAGCGGCGGCGCGACCGGGCCGCCGGGCTGAACACCGCGGGTTTCATTTCCGGCTATCGCGGCTCGCCGCTCGGCACCTATGACCGCGAGCTGCAGGCCGCGCGGCGGCATCTCGATGCCGAGGCTGTCGTCTTTCAGCCGGGCCTCAACGAGGATCTCGCCGCGACCAGCGTCTGGGGCAGTCAGCAGACCGGGCTCAGCGCCGGCGCCCGGCACGATGGCGTCTTCGCTATCTGGTATGCGAAGAGCCCCGGAGTGGATCGGTCGGGCGACGTCCTGAAACACGCCAATGCCGCCGGAACGGCGCCGCGCGGCGGCGTCCTGGCGATCGCCGGCGACGACCATGCCTGCAAGTCGGCGAGCCTGCCCTCGCAGTCCGACTATGCCTTTCTCGACGCTTCGATCCCGGTGCTGCATCCCGCCGATGTCGCCGAGGTGCTGCGCTTCGGCCTGATCGGCCTTGCCATGTCCCGCGCCACCGGCCTGTGGATCGGCATGAAGGCGCTGGCGGACACGATGGATTCGGCCGCCGCCGTCGATCTCGCCGCGGTGACGCCCGACATCGTCGTGCCGGACGGACTGCCGTCCGATGTCTCGATCCGCTGGCCCGACACGCCGCTCGAGCAGGAGCGGCGGCTGTTCGACCTGCGGCTCCCGTCAGCCATTGCCTTCGGCCGGGCCAACGGCCTGAACCGGACGCTCGCCGATCCCGGTCCGGGCCGGCGCCGGCTTGTAATCCTTGCGGTCGGCAAGTCGCGGCTCGACGTTGAGCAGGCGCTCGGCCTGCTCGGCCTCGACCGGAGCCGGCTCGCGGGCCTCGGCATTGCCTTCGGCGCCGTCGGCATGCCGTGGCCACTCGACCCCGACTTCGTCCGCACCATTGCCGCAGGCGCCGAAGAGATGCTCGTCGTCGAGGAGAAGCGTCCTCTGGTCGAGGATCAGGCGGCGCGCATTCTCCTGACCCTCGACCCGGCGGAGCAGCCGCGCCTTGCCGGCAAGATCGACGAGGCCGGCCAGCCGCTGCTCTCGGCACGTGCCGCCTTTTCGGTCGATCACCTCGCCAAGGTCATCGGCGATCGCCTGGAGCGCCTCACCGACGGCACGGCGGCGATGGCGATCGCCCCGGCGCGCGCCGTGCTGCGCGCCGGCGCGCCGCCAGCCGAGCCGGCGCTGGCCCGGCGGCTGCCCTATTTCTGTTCGGGCTGCCCGCACAACCGCTCGACCATGGTGCCCGAGGGCAGCCGGGCGCTCGCCGGCATCGGCTGCCACTACATGGCGCAGTGGATGGACCGCGACACCACCACCTTCACCCAGATGGGCGGCGAGGGCGCGAGCTGGATCGGCCAGGCGCCGTTCACCGAGACGACCCATGTCTTCGTCAATCTGGGCGACGGCACCTACGCTCATTCGGGATTGCTCGCCATCCGCGCGGCGATCGCGGCCGGCGTCACCATCACCTACAAGCTGCTCTACAACGACGCGGTCGCCATGACCGGCGGCCAGACCGCCGAGGGCGGTTTCTCCGTCGCGCAGATTGCCCGGCAGCTGCGCACCGAAGGCGTCGTCGACATCCGCATCGTCGCCGAGGAGCCGGAGCGCCATCACGGCGAGGTCCTGCCGAGCGGCGTCGGCGTCGATCCGCGCGAGGAGCTGGAGCGTGTCCAGCGCGAGCTGCGCACGGTCAGTGGTGTCTCGGTGCTGATCTACGACCAGGTCTGCGCCGCCGAGAAGCGCCGGCGCCGCAAGCGCGGCCTGATGCCGGATGCCGGCCGGCGCGTCTTGATCAACGAAGCGGTCTGCGAGGGGTGCGGCGACTGCGGCGCCAAATCGAACTGCGTCTCGATCGTGCCGGTCGAAACCCCGTTCGGCCGCAAGCGCCAGATCGACCAGACGAGCTGCAACCAGGATGCGACCTGCGTCGATGGTTTCTGCCCGAGCTTCGTGACCGTCGAAGGCGGCCTGCCGCGCCATCCGCGTGCCGGCGAGGCGACGCCGCCCGCCGTGCCGGCGCCGGTCCTCGATCTCGGCCGGTCGGCCCGTCTCGTCGTCGGCGGCATCGGCGGCACGGGCATCGTCACCATCGGCGCGATCGTCGGCATGGCCGCCCATCTCGACGGTCGCGGCGTGTCGGTTATGGACCAGATCGGCCTGGCCCAGAAGGGCGGCGAGGTGACGACCCATATCCGGATTACCGCGCCGGGCCGGACCGGCCCGGTACGCCTGATGCGCGGCGAGGCCGAGACGCTGATCGGCTGCGACCTCGCCGTCGCCGCAAGCCCCGAAGTCCTGGCGCTGCTCGCCCCCGATGCGCTTGCCATCGTCAACGAGCACGAGGTGATGACCGGCGAGTTCACCGCGCGGCCGGACCTCGTCTTTCCCGGCGAATTGATGAAGCGGCGCCTTGCCCAGCAGGGCGAGGTGGTCTTTGCCGATCTGTCCGCCCTGGCGACCGCGCTCATCGGCGACGCCGTCGGGGCCAACATGATGGCGCTTGGCCTTGCCTGGCAGAAGGGGCGCGTGCCGGTCAGCGAGCGGGCGATTCTCAAGGCGATCGAGCTCAACGGCGCGGCGGTGGCCATGAACAAGCGCGCTTTCGCCTGGGGCAGGGCGCTTGCTCATGACCCTGAAACGGTGACCGCACGGCTGCCGCGCGCCGCCGCCGAGACAGAGGCGCAGGGGCTCGACGCGATCGTGCGGCTGCGCGCCGGCGAGCTCGTGCGCTACCAGGACGAAGCGCTGGCGGCACGTTTCCGCACGCTGGTCGCCGCGGCGGCCGGCGCCGAGGCGCGGGCTCTGCCCGGCTCCACCGCCTTCGCCGAGCAGGTTGCGCGCAGCTTCTTCAAGCTGCTCGCCTACAAGGACGAATACGAGGTCGCCAGGCTCCATGTGGAGACCGGCTTTCTCGACCGGCTTGCGCGCGATTTCGACGGCGGCCGCGTCGCCTTCCATCTGGCGCCGCCGCTGCTCGCCCGCCGCGATCCGGTGACGGCGGCGCCGCGCAAGATGCGTTTCGGGCCCTGGATGATTCCACTCTTCCGCCTGCTCGCCCGGCTCAAGGGTCTGCGCGGCGGCCGCTTCGACCCGTTCGGCCGCACCGCGGAGCGGCGTATGGAACGGCGGATGATCGCCGATTACGAAGCGCTGGTGCGTGACCGGCTGATCCCCGGGCTGAGCGCCGCCAACCATGCGCTGGCCCTGGAGATCGCCGGGCTGCCGCTCACCGTCCGCGGCTATGGCCACGTCAAGGCGGCGGCGGCCGAGATGGCGGAACGGCGGCTTGCGGTGCTCGTCGGGCAATGGCCGGCGCCCTCGACAATGGGCGTCGCGGCGGAATAGGAGGAGGCCGGTCGGTGGCGCTGAAGGGAGCGGTCATGGCGGAAACGGTCACCCGGACGGCTTTTGCGCGCATGGCGGGCGAGGAGCGGCCGGCAAAGCGCGCCGAGGTCTCGCGCCAGCAGATCCTGGACGTTGCGGCGAGCCTGTTCCGCGCCCGCGGCTACACCGAGACGTCGCTGCGCGACATTGCCGCCCTGGTCGGCATGAAGGCCGGCAGCCTCTATTACCATTTCACCTCCAAGGAGGAGCTGGCCGCGGAGGTGCTGCGGATCGGTGTCGAGCGCGTTCACGAGGTGGTGGCCGCGGCGGTTGCGGCGCTCGGCCCGCGCGCGACGATGAAGGCACGGATCGAGGCGGCGATCGCAGCACACCTCGAAACCCTGCTGGTCGAGAGCGACTATACCTCGGCGCATATCCGCTGCTTTCCCTATGTGCCGCCGGCGATCAAGGCGGGGCTCGCCGACACGCGGCGGGCTTATGAGGGCGTCTGGAAGAGGCTGCTCGGCGAAGCCGCCGCGGCCGGGGCGCTCGCCCCCGGCATCGATCCGGACGTCGCGCGGCTTGCCATTCTCGGCGCGCTCAACTGGTCGCTCGAATGGTTCGATCCGGAGCGCGGGCGGCCGGAGGAGCTGATCCGCACGCTGGTCGCCGGCTTTACGCGCTGACATGGTGCTTCGACGCCCGGCCGCCTTGCATATGGCGGGCGCGAGCCGTCAAGCGCGCAACCGCATCGACGATCGACGGGTTGCCGGCCCGCGCGGCAGCGGACATTCGGCGCCTGGCGGACAGGTGGCCGCCAGGCTACGGGCCGGGGAATGGCCGGCCGCGGCGGAACGGTTGGCGCGGCTTCGATCCGTTCTTCGCCGCTGCTTCGTTATATTCCGTTGCGCATAACGCATGGGACCGACCCGTCGGCGTCACGGCTCGCCCCCTGGCATGGTTTCCGCCCCTGGCTATGATCGCGCGCGGACGATGGACAAGGTCCGGTCCGGCAGCCTTTCGCGGGAGAGACGGCATGGCGCATGAGAAGCAGTTCTACATCAACGGCGAATGGGTCGAGCCGAGCGGCAGCGCGACGCTCGATGTGATCGACCCCTCCACCGAAGAGGCGATCGCGACGATCGCGCTCGGCACGGCTGTGGATGTCGACAGGGCGGTGGCGGCTGCGCGGGCGGCATTCCCGGCCTATGCGGCGACCAGCCGGGAGGAGCGCCTGGTGCTGATGCGCCGCGTGCTCGAGGTCTACAAGAGCCGCTATGCCGACATTGCCGACACGCTGTCGCGCGAGATGGGCGCGCCGAAGAAGCTCGCCCACACCGCCCAGGCGGCCATGGGCACGGCGCATCTCGCCAAGATGATCGAGACGCTGGAAACCTTCGCCTTCGAGGAGCTGCGCGGCACCACCCTGATCGCGAAGGAGCCGATCGGCGTGGTCGGCATGATCACGCCGTGGAACTGGCCGATCAACCAGATCATGTGCAAGGTCGGCCCGGCGCTGGCGGCCGGCTGCACCATGGTGCTGAAGCCGAGCGAGGTCGCGCCGCTGAACGCGCTGATCTTCGCTGAGGTGATGCATGAGGCCGGTGTGCCCAAGGGCGTATTCAATCTCGTCAATGGCGACGGTCCGACGGTCGGCGAGGCGATCGCGCGCCATCCAGGCGTCGACATGGTGTCGTTCACCGGTTCGACCCGGGCTGGCATCCTGGTCGCCAAGGCGGCGGCCGACACGGTGAAGCGGGTGCATCAGGAGCTCGGCGGCAAGTCGGCCAATATCATCCTGCCCGATGCCGACCTGAACCGGGCGGTGAAGCTCGGCGTCGAGGGCTGCATGCGCAACAGTGGCCAGTCCTGCAACGCGCCGACCCGCATGTTCGTGCCGGCCGACCGCCATGCCGAGGCCATTGCCATCGCCAAGGCGACGGCCGCGCCGCTGAAGGTCGGCGTCCCCGGTTCGGAGGAAACCGTTCTCGGGCCGGTGGTGAGCGAGGTGCAGTTCAACAAGATCCAGCGGCTGATCGAGATCGGCATCAAGGAAGGCGCCGAACTCGTCACCGGTGGCCCCGGCCGGCCGGAGGGACTGAACCGCGGCTATTACGTGCGTCCGACCGTCTTCGCCAATGTCACCGACGACATGACGATCGCGCGCGAAGAGATCTTCGGGCCGGTCCTGTCGATCCTGCCCTATCGCGACGAGGAAGAGGTGATCGAGCGGGCGAACGACACGCCCTACGGCCTTGCTTCCTATGTCCAGTCGGGATCGATCGAGCGGGCCCGCAAGGTCGCCGCGCGCATGCGCAGCGGCAACGTCTACATCAACTATCCCGCCTGGGACGCCGGCGCGCCTTTCGGCGGCTACAAGCAGTCTGGCAATGGGCGTGAATATGCCGGTTTCGGCCTCGAGGAATTCCTCGAGATCAAGGGCACGGTCGGCTACGGCGCGGCCTGACATCACGACGGGCGGGGCTTCTCCCGCCCGCTTTTCCAGATTTGAACACGACAAGGAGCCGACCGGATGAAGATCAGCGCCAGGAACCAGCTCGCCGGCAAGATCGTCGAGATCAAGAAGGGCGCCACCACCGCTCATGTCCGCATCGATATCGGCGGCGCGGTGGTCACCTCATCGATCACCAACGAAGCGGTGGACGCGCTGAAGCTCGCGGTCGGCCAGAACGCCTATGCCGTGATCAAGGCCTCCGACGTGATGATCGCCGTCGACTGACGCGATCAGGGCGGCATTCGCCCGGTCTCGCCGGCGCGTGGCCAGGGCGAGTGCCGGCCCTGTCGTCAGTGGTGTCCGCCCATGGCCAGCTCGCGGCCGCGGCCGAGATGGGTCATCCAGTCGATATAGCGGACATCGCGGCCGATCTGATGGGCATAGTGCCGGCCGAGCGCGGCGTTGAGCTTTCCGCCACGCTTCAGGAGATCGTCGGCAAAGCCGATCATCAGCGAGTTCGGCCAGGCCTGCGGCCGGATCTCGCGCAGCCGCTCGAACAGCCGGTCTTCCTCGACATCCGGATTGGCCTGGGCGAGCAGTGTCAGCATGGCCGCGGTCGAGCGCGACACGCCCATATGGCAGTGGACGAGCAGATGGCCGTCCTGGCGCTCTGCGCGCGAGCGCTCCAGCTCGCCGCCGAAATCGAGGATCTGCGCGACGTGATCGACGACCGGCAGGACCTGGCCGGGCGCGGCGTCGATAATGTCGTGGAACTCCAGGATCGTCCGCCGATGCGTGCCGAAGGTGCGGAAGGCGATCAGTTCCGGCCAGTTCGGATCGACCACCGACAGGACATGGGTCACCTTGCGCTCGCTGTGCCCCGCAAGCTCGTCGATGCCGCAGATGGTGAGGGACGACATCGAAAGCGTCTGCATCGGTGGAATTCCCTGGCGCTGGTGAATCGGTCGGTGAGGCTCGAGGCCTGTCATAGTCGAGGCAGACGACAAGACGATAGAGAAACTGCGGCAGAGCTGCGGCGCGGCAAAGGCCGTGCGGCTCCTGCCGAATTCTGGCAGGATCTGATCCACGATGTCTCGTTCCGAACGGCTGCTCGATCTGCTTCAGCTGCTGCGCCGGTACCGGCGGCCGGTTTCCGGTCGCGCGCTTGCGGCCGAGCTCGGCATCAGCATCCGGACGCTCTATCGCGATATCGCGACGCTGCAGGGCCAGGGGGCCGATATCGAGGGCGAGCCGGGGCTCGGCTATGTGCTGCGCCCGGGCTTCATGCTGCCGCCGCTGATGTTTTCCGAGGACGAGATCGAGGCGCTGGTGCTCGGCTCGCGCTGGGTGGCCGATCGTGGCGATCGGCGGCTCGGCGAGGCAGCGCGCAATGCCCTGGCCAAGATCGGCGCGGTGCTGCCGCCCGACCTGCGCGGTAATCTCGAGACGGCCGCCCTGCTGGTCGGCCCGGCCGCCGCCGCCGCGAGGGAGACCGTCGAGCTCGGCGCCATCCGCAAGGCCATCCGCGCCGAACGGCGCGTCGTCATCGTCTATCGTGACGGCGAGGGGCGCGAGAGCGAGCGGACCATCTGGCCGTTTGCCCTGAGCTATTTCGACCGGGTCCGGATCGTGCTCGGCTGGTGCGAATTGCGGGCGGCCTTCAGGCACTTCCGCACCGACCGTATTGGCAGCCTCACGACGCTCGGCAGCCGATATCCGCGGCGGCGGCAGGCCCTGCTCCGGGAATGGCGTGCGGACCAGGGCATTACGCGCTCTTTCGACTGATGCTGCCAGAAACTGACAGTATCAGCCGATACCGTCACGGCATCGATGTCGTCAGGAGCGATGCCGTGACCAAGCCCAATCCGAACCATCCGAGCTACGCCATTCTTTATGTCGACAGCCCCGAGGCGAGCGCGCGCTTCTATGCCGAGCTTCTGTCGGCGAAACCGGCGGAGGCGTCGCCGACCTTCGCCCTGTTCGCGCTCGATAGCGGCCTGAAGCTCGGCCTCTGGTCGCGACATACCGTGCAGCCGCCGCCGTCGGCCGAACCCGGCGCTGCCGAACTCGGCATCAGGCTTGCCAACGATGCCGCCGTCGATGCGACGCATGCCGATTGGCGGGGGAAGGGCGTGACCATCCTGCGGGAGCCGTTTGGCCAGGATTTCGGCAGATCCTTCGTTGCGCTCGATCCCGACGGGCATCGCCTGCGCATCTACGCGCTGGCAGGCGAAACCTGACCACATGCCGGCTCGCAACAGGCGCGCGGGCGGTTCGCCGCGGCCCGGTCCGTCGGCGGCGCGTCAATCCGATCAAGGCGCGCCGTCGTTGCCAACCAGCCGTGCGACCAGTTCGGCAACGCTCGATACCGTCAGATCGGGCCTTGCCTCGGCAGCGCCATCGCCGGAAAGACCAAGCCGGCGGCCCGGCCGGGCGATCCAGACCGATGCCAGGCCGAGCTGGTTGGCCGGCGCGATATCGGCCCTGAGGCTTTGCCCGACATGCAGGATCCGCTCGCGCCGGATGCCGCGCGCGGCGAGATCGGCGATCGCCGTCTCGAAATGCGGTCTGTCGGGCTTGTAGGCGCCGACCCGTTCGGCCGTGACGACCAGATCGAAGGTGACCGCCAGCCGGCGGCAGGAATGGGCGAGCAAGGCGTCGTCGATGTTGCTGAGCGCGCCGACCAGGACCCAGGACTTGAGGGCGGCAAGGCCGGCCGGAGCATCGCCATAGGCTGGCCAGGTGGTCGGTCCGGCCGCGAAGCGCGCCTGCGCCGCCACATCGGCAGCGAGTGCGAACTCCGCGCCGATCGCGACCAGTGCGCGACGCAGAACCATGTGATAGGGCAGGGCTGGACGCTCGGCCTGAAGGACCGCCCGGGCCCGGTCGAAAGCCATCAGAAGGGTGCCATCGTCGAACTCGGCGCCCTGCTGCCGACTCCAGTTTTGCAGATAAGCGATAATCGACGGCTCCCAATCGATGAGCGTGCCGTAGACGTCGAAAGTGACCGCATCGAAATCGGAAATCGCCAAGACCCTGGGCATGTCTGTTCCTTATTGTTTCAAATTAGCGATAATCGCTTATCGTTAATATGGCAAGATAGCGGTGGACAGGCGTCCGGAGACTGTCGTCCGCCGCGGCGGAACCGGCTATATTCGTTCCGATGCACCTTGCGCGCCGCGCCGGCGGGACCGGCTGGCCTTTCTGTCGGGATCACGCATGGCCTTGCTGCAGCTCTCCCTGACCGCCCTGCCGGACGAGATGGGGGAGGCGCGCCCGGCCGCCGGCGCCATCGTCGACGCCCTGCGCGAGGCGATCATCCGTGGCACGCTGGTGCCGGGCGAGCGGGTGCGCCAGGACGCGCTCGCGACCCGTTTCGGCGTCAGCCAGATGATCGTCCGCGAGGCCTTCAAGCAGTTGGTGATCGAGGGATTCCTCAAGGCGGAGCCGCGCCGGGGCGTGGCGGTGGCGCCGCTCTCGGCCGACGAGGCCTGGGAAATGACCGAGCTGCGCAGCCTGATCGAGCCGAAAGCGCTGGAATGGGCCATGCCTCGGCTCGGCCGGGCCGAGCTCGACAGGGCTGCACGCATCGCCGCCGAACTGGACAAGGCCCGCACGGTCGACCGGATCATCGCGCTCAATGCGCGTTTCCATGAAACGCTCTACGGCGCGGCCCGGCAGGCGCGCACGCTCGCGATGATCGCGACAATCAGGCTGAATTTCGAGCGCTATCTGCGCTTCGCCTGGGAGGAGACCGAGCATCTGCGCCAGTCGCAACAGGAGCACAAGGACCTCGTCGCCCTCTGCGTCGCCGGCAACGGCGAGGCGGCGACGACGCTGCTGCGCCAGCACATTCTGGCGACTGGCACGCTGCTCGTCGAAAGGCTCAGGCAGATCACGCCGCAGACCGCGACGCTGGATGTCCTCGGCAAGCCGCGCTGACCGTGCGGAGCAGGCGCCGCCGCTTCAGATCTCGATCTCGGTGCCGTATTCGACCACCTGCCTTGTCGGCACTCCGAAGAAGACGGCGGAGCGCTCGGCATTGCGCTGCATGAAGGCGAAGACCGTTTCGCGCCACACCGCCATGCCCGCTATCTCCTCGGTCGGGATGATGGTCTCCCGGCCGATATAATAGGTGATCTCGGCGAGATCGAGCGGCGGCAGCTTGCGCTGGTCGAGCGCAAGGGCGAGCCCGGCGGCAATGCTCGGATTCTGCATGAAGCCGAAATGCAGGATCACGCGGAAGATGCCCGCCGCGACTTCGGTCACATCGACCCGCTGCTCGTCGGCAATGCGCGGCGCTTCCTCGATGATCACCGTAACGAGCAGTACCCGCTCGTGCAGGGCATGATTGTGCTTGATGAACTGGCTGAGCGCGAGCGGCACGCCATTGGCGGCCGAGGCGAGGAAGGCGGAGGTTCCCGGCAGACGGGTCGTGTAGATGTGGGCGACCTTCTCGATCAGCTCTTCCTCCGGTCGGCGCAGGCTGGCGCGCGCCCGCTCGACCAGGCGCACGCCGCCGCGCCAGGTGAGCATGGCTCCGGCAATGATGGAGGCGAGCAGCAGCGGGAACCAGCCGCCGTCGAGGAACTTCGTCGTGTTGGCCGCGAAGAAGATGAGGTCGATGATGAGGAAGAAGCCGTTGACCGCGATCACCAGAAGGGGATTGTAGCCCCAATGCAGCGCGACGAGCGCGGCGAGCAGCGTGGTGATCGCCATCAGCAGCGACACGGCAATGCCATAGGCGCCGGCCAGCGCGTCCGAGGTGCCGAAGCCGATGACCGCGGCGAGGGTTGCGGCGGCCAGCAGCCAGTTGACCAGCGGCACATAGATCTGGCCGCGCTCGTCGCTCGCGGTATGGGCGATGTGCATGCGCGGCAGGAAGCCGAGCTGGATTGCCTGCTGGGTCAGCGAGAAGACGCCGGAAATGATCGCCTGCGAGGCGATGACGGTCGCGAGGGTCGCAAAGGCGATCAGCGGATAGTGCGCCCAGTCCGGGGCGAGCTGATAGAACGGGTTGTCGATGGCGCTCGGGTCGGTGATGAGCAGCGCCGCCTGGCCGAAATAATTGAGCACCAGAGCCGGCAGGGCGACGGTGAACCAGGCGAGCCGGATCGGCAGCCGGCCGAAATGGCCCATATCGGCATACATGGCCTCGCCGCCGGTGACGGCGAGGAAAGCGGCGCCCAGAATGGCGAAGCTGACATGGAAATTCTGGTGGATGAGGAAATCGACCGCATAGAGCGGGTTCAGGGCCGCGAGAACGCCCGGCGACCGGACAATGCCGTGGATGCCGAGCGCCGCGATGGCGAGGAACCAGCCGAGCATGACCGGGCCGAAGATCGCGCCGATGAAGCCGGTGCCTTTGCGCTGCATGGCGAACAGGCCGACCAGGATGGCCACCGTGACGGGCACCACCACGCGGTGCAGCGCGGGAGCGTCGACTTTCAGGCCCTCGACGGCGCTCAGCACCGAAATAGCCGGCGTGATCGCGCCGTCGCCATAGAGCAGGGCAGCGCCGATCAGGCCGACGATCAGCAGCCTGGCGCGCCAGGTGCCGGGCTCGGCATTGCGCGCCGACAGCAGCGCCAGCATGGCGACGATGCCGCCTTCGCCGCGGTTGTCGGCGCGCAGGATGAGCAGCGCATATTTGACCGAGATGATCAGGATCAGCGCCCAGAGGATCAGCGAGACGACGCCGAGCACGGCGGCCGGCACCAGCGGACCGCCGTGCGTGGCGGCCTTCGCGGCCTCCTTCAGAGCGTAGAGCGGGCTCGTGCCGATATCGCCGTAGACGATGCCGAGGGCCCCGAGCGTGGTGGCGACCGGCAGGGTGCCCGGCGTTTTCGCTGCGTGCTCCTGAATGGCCGTCATGGCGCCTCCGGTCCGCTGCAGCGCATGCTCGCGTTCGACCGGCCCGCCGGACATTTCGCCGCCGGGCCTTCGCGCTCACGGCGCGGGCCAAACCGGATGTCGCTCCGGAAGATCAGCAAACACGGCTTCGCGGGGAGCGTCGATCGCGGGAATCCACGTATCGCGAGCTCGATGTACCGGCGCGCCGTGCCGCCTCAGCCGCGCTCGTTCAGCATGGCGAAGCCGCGCTGGTGCCAGACCGGATAGGCCGGGCTGACATCGCTCGCCGCCTCCAGCCGTGCGTTCTGCTCGGCGTTCAGGCTCCAGCCGATGGCGCCGATATTGTCTTTCAGCTGCGCCTCGTCGCGCGCGCCGATGATGACGCTCGCAACGGTCGGACGGCTCAGCAGCCAGTTCAACGCGACCTGCGGGATCGATTTTCCGGTCTCCGCGGCGACCGCGTCCAGCGCGTCGATGATACGGAACAGCCGTTCCTCCTCGAAGCGTGGGCCGGTACCGGCGATGTCGTGCGCGCGCATGCCGGGTTTCGCCGGCTGCCCGCGGCGGATCTTGCCGGTCAGCTTGCCCCAGCCGAGCGGGCTCCAGATCACGCCGCCGACGCCCTGGTCGCGCCCGAGCGGCATCAGCTCCCATTCATAGTCGCGGTTGAGCAGCGAATAGTAGGCCTGGTGCGCGACATGGCGCGGATAGCCGTAGCGGTCGGCCACGGCGAGCGACTTCATCAGATGCCAGCCGGAGAAATTGGAGCAGCCAATATAGCGCACCTTGCCGTCGCGAACGATCTGGTCGAGCGTTGCGAGCGTCTCCTCCAGCGGCGTGTTGTAGTCCTGCCCATGCAGCTGCCAGAGATCGATGTGATCCGTGCCGAGCCGCTTCAACGCCTTGTCGATCGCGTCCAGCAGGTGCTGGCGCGACGAGCCGTAGTCGTTCGGCCCGTCGCCGACGGGAAAGGTCGTCTTGGTCGAGATCAGGAGCCGGTTGCGCCGGCCCTTGATCGCCTTGCCGAGGATCTCCTCGGCGAGCCCCTGGGAATAGGAGTCGGCGCTGTCGAACATCGACACGCCATGTTCGAGGCAGATGTCGACCAGCCGCGTCGCGCCGGCCGCGTCGGTCGCACCCCAGGCGCGGAAGAAGTCGTTGCCGCCGCCGAAGGTCGCGGTGCCGAAGCTGAGCGCAGGCATGCGCAAGCCCGAATGTCCAAGTCGTCGATAGTCCATCGCAATGCCCTCCGCATGTGTGGGGCCGAACCCGGCCCCGCCGTTCCGCTGCGAGGCTCAGGCAGACGGCCGCCCGAGGTCAAGCCGCAAGCCGCCCCCCGGGCCGGTCCATGCCGGCCGATCGGCCCGCGAGGATGTCAATCGGGTGTCGCGAAAGATGCTGCCAGGTGCTTGGCGAGCAGGTCCGCTGCGCGCGACAGGCCTGGCGCGCGATGCAGACAGATATCGGCGTCCGGCAGACGAGGCAGGCCGTCATCGGCGGAGAGGGCGCGGAGCCGCCGCGGAAATGTCCCTGCCTTCACCGCGGTTACCGCCAGGCCCTGGGCAACGATCGCCTCGACCGCCGCCTGGCTGTGGCTCACGAAAGCCAGGCGCCAGGGGCGTTTCGCCGCTTCGAGCGCCTCCACCGCCCACTTGCGGAAAAGGCAGCCCGGGGGATACAGGGCAAGCGGTAATGGACTGTGGCTGTCGAGGCTGTGATCGGGGCTGCCGGCCCAGACCGCCTGCTCGCGACGCAGGACCTGCCCTTCGCCCTGTCCCGCAGGATGCATCGCGATGACGAGGTCGAATGCCTCGCCCAGCCGATCCGGCATCGAACATGTGAGGCCGGTTTCCATCTCGACATGGATCAGCGGGTATCCTGCGATGAAGCTGGCCAGCAGGGACGGAATGACCAGCGTGCCATAGTCTTCCATCACGCCGAGCCGGACACGACCTTCGATCTTGTGCTCGCGCAACCTGCCGACCGCCTCGTCGCTCAGGATCAATATCCGCCGCGCATAGCCGAGGAAGCTCTCCCCTGCGGTGCTCAGGCTCACGCCGACCTTCGTGCGGTGAAAGAGTTCGACCTGCAGACGCTCTTCCAGGCGTTTTATCTGCATGCTGACTGCGGCTTGTGTCCGGTTCAGTGCGGCAGCTGCGCGCGTGAAAGACCTGTGATCCGCAACAGCCACGAAAGCCGCCAGCAGGTCAGGGTCCAGTGCAGGGCTTGCCATAACGCATCCTTATAAGGGGCATCATAGAAATTTCGTTCATTGATGAATATCGCGCTTCTATCGTTTTCCAAAATCCCTCCCGGAATGAACTGATGAGCGAAATGCTGGGGGTCTTGGCGGCGGTGCTTTCCAGCGCCCTCGGTGGCACTTCGGTCGGAGCGACGCGCTATCTCGTCGGTGTCGTTGATCCGCTGGCCATCGGTTCGTTCAGGTTCGGCATCGGCTTCGTCCTGCTGCTGCCCCTGGCGCTGGCGCGGAGACATGAATGGCCGGCGCGGCAGGACTGGCTCGTGATCGCCGGCCTCGGCCTCCTTTTCTTTGCGATCTTTCCGATCCTTTTCAACGCATCGCTCATCTTCACCACGGCGGCCCGTGGCGCGCTCGCACTCTCCACGCTGCCGCTTCTGACCATGATCGTCGGCGCGCTCCTGGGCAGCGAGCCGCTCTCGGCGCGGAAAGCCGTCGGCGTGTTGATCGCAATGCTCGGTGTTGCGCTGGCACTGCTTTCCGGCCTTGCTTCGGCTCCGGCCGGGGCATGGCGCGGAGATCTCCTGATGATCGCGGCCGCCCTGTGCATGGCGCTCTACAGCATCTGGTCGAGGGCGGTGATACGTCGTTCAGGCCCTATCCCATTGACGGCGATGGCGATGGGGGCCGGTGTGGTGGTGCTTGTCGCGCTCTCGTGGCTGCACGGCAGTTTCGCGCCGGTCCGCGCGTTCGGGGCCGCGAATTGGTTTGCCGCGATCTATTTGGGAGCGATCGGGAGCGCCCTGACGTTCTACCTTTGGGCATTTGCGCTGGAGCGCACGACGCCGACCCGCGTCGCCATATCGGTCACGGTCAATCCGGTGAGCGCGTCGCTGGTGGGGGCTTGCGTGCTGGAGGAGTCGCTGAGCTGGAATCTGGCCGCTGGAATCTTGGCCGTGCTGCTCGGCATCTGGATCGCGACGACCCCGGACGGCAAAGGCGCGTGACCATGCCAGGCGCAAGACTTCGACGCCCCTGTCGCGGGTCGGTTCAGAACGCTTGAGTGGGACCGGTGCTATCCGGGCAGGAGCGGACCTTGGACGCCGGCCCTGCCGGCCCCGCGCGCTCCCGCTGGTCAGAGCACGACGATGCCGGAATGTTTCGCCTTGTTTTCCGGCTCGACATGGATGGTGACGCGGGCATCCTCGATTTCGGCCTTCAGCGCCCGTTCGATGCGGTCGCAGATGTCATGGGCGTCGGAGACGCTGGTCTGGCCCGCGACGACCAGATGGAATTCGATGAAGGTGGCGCGGCCGGCATGGCGGGTGCGCACGTCGTGAGCCTCGATGGCGCCATCGGCCTCGCAGGAGATGATGCCACGGATGCGGGCCAGGGTCTCCTCCGGCACGGCCTCGTCCATCAGGCCGCCGAGCGATTCCTTCATCACATGCCAGCCGGACCAGAGGATGTTGAGGGCAACCGCGGCGGCCAGCGCCGGGTCGAGAACGGCCCAGCCCGTCACAATGGCGAGCAGCACGCCGAAGGTGACGCCGACCGAGGAGACGACGTCGGTCAAGAGATGCTGCCCGTCGGCGACGAGGGCGGGCGAGCGCAACTTGCGGCCGCGCGAGATCAGGATCCAGCACCAGACCGCGTTGATGGCGCTCGCGAGGCCGTTGACCAGCAGGCCCGAGAGCGGCGCGTCGAGCGCCTTCGGGGCCATCAGGCCATGGGCCGCCTCGCGCAGGATGAGCATGGCCGCAACCACGATCATCACGCCCTCGACGACGGCGCTGACATATTCCGCCTTGTGATGGCCATAGGGGTGATTGGCGTCCGCTGGCCGTTCGGCGAGCCGGACCGCCAGCAGGGCGGCAATGGCGGTCGCGACATTGACCGTGCTTTCGAGCGCGTCCGAATAGAGCGCGATCGAGCCCGTCATCCACCAGGCGAGGAGCTTGAGGCCGAGCACGACGATGCCGACGACGAGGCTCCCGGCTGCGAGCTTGAGGGTTTTCGACATGATCACGGCTATCGGCGGCGGGAAGCGGGCTATCTAGAGAACTCGCCCCTGTCTGGCAAGCCTTTGTTTTGTCTTGCAATTCAGTTGCAACAGCAGGCCTGCGGCCAGCTGCCGGCTCAGGACCGGCGAGCGGCGGGCGCGGCTGGCCGATGACCCTGGCGTCCGGTCGGCCTGGGTCTTGCGAGCCAGATCACATGGCGCGCGCCGCGACCACGGCCGGCATGGGGCCGCTCGACATCGACGGCAAAATCCGCCTGGCCGAGCCTGCGGGTGAAACGCTCGTCCGGTGCCGACGACCAGACGGCCAGCGTGCCGTCGGGGCGAAGGGCCCGGCGGGTGGCGGCGAGGCCGGCCAGCGAATAGAGGCTGTCATTGGCCGGCCGGCTGAGCCCGTCGGGGCCGTTGTCGACATCCAGCAGGATCGCGTCATAGCGGCCTCTCGCCGCGGCGATCAGTGCGCCGACATCGCCCTCGACGACGGTAACGCGTGGATCGGCAAGGCTCGTGCCGAACACTTCGGCCATCGGGCCGCGGGCCCAGGCGACGACGGCCGGCACCAGCTCGGCCACGGTGACGCGGGCATCCGCACCGAGCACGGCGAGCGCCGCGCGCAAGGTAAAGCCCATGCCGAGGCCGCCGATCAGGATGTGCGACGCGCCATGCCCGCCGAGCCGCGCGCAGGCAAGCCGCGCCAACGCCTCCTCGGAGCCGCTGAGACGACTGTTCATCAGCTCGATCGGCCCGGCCATGATCGAAAATTCGCCGCCGCGCCGTTTCAGGCGCAATTCGCCGCCACCGGGCACGATGGCGGTATCGATGAGCTGCCAGGGGATCACGAAAGGGCTCGCCGCTGCCGACTGGGATGGGTGCCGTGGCTCTATAGGCCCTCGACGGTCGGCAAGGAAGCGCGGCACGGCCCGGAGACCATGCCCGGGCCGAGCTTGCGTAGGGTCAGCGGGCGAGCACGCGCGCCGCCTCGCGAGTGGTGGCGACTGCCTGCGAGACCTGGGTGACCGCGGCCGAGATGCCGGTCATGTTGCTGGCGATCTCTGTCACCGAGCGGGCGGCGCTCTGCATGTTCGCCGACATGTCGCGCGTGACCGCGCTCTGCTCCTCCACCGAGGCGGCCGTTGCGATGACGTTGTTGCGCATGATCTCGACGGAGCCGCGGATCGATTCCAGCGCGCTGACGACCTCGGTCGAGATGGCCTGCACGCCGTTGATCTCCGCGCCGATCTGTTCGGTCGCCTTGGCGGCCTGATTGGCGAGGTTCTTCACCTCGGCCGCGACCACCGCGAAGCCGCGGCCGGCTTCCCCCGCCCGGGCCGACTCGATGGTGGCGTTGAGCGCGAGCAGGTTGATCTGGCCGGCAATGTTGTTGATCAGCCCGACAATGCCGCCCATGGCGGCGGCGGCATCCGACAGGCGCTTGGCGAAGCCGCCGGCGGTATGGGTCTGTTCCAGCGCGCTGTCGGTGGCGGTCTGGGATTTGGCCATGCTCTGGGAGATCTCGATGACCGAGGCGGCGAGCTCCTCGGCGGCGGCGGCCATGGTCTGGACATTGCCGCGCGTCGTCTCCGCGACCTCGGCCGCCGAGCTGGATTCGCTCGACGAGCGTTCCACCGCCTGATCGATCTCGCCGAAATTGCGGTCGATCATCAGCCTGAGATTGGCCAGAAGCTGGATCTGCTCGGTGATGTCGGTGGCGAACTTCACGACCTTGTAGGGCCGGCCGGCGGCATCGAAGATCGGGTTGTAGGACGCCTCGATCCAGATTTCGCGGCCGCCCTTGCCGATGCGCTTGTATTGAGCCGCCTGGTATTCGCCCCGTCTTAGCGCAGCCCAGAACTGGCGGTAGTCCTCGGTGGCCCTCATCGCTGGCTCGACGAACATCTGGTGGTGTTCGCCCTTGATCTCGGCGAGCGTGTAGCCGAGCGCCTTCAGGAAGTTGTCGTTGGCATCGAGGATCCGGCCCTCGAGGGTGAACTCGATCACGGCCTGGGCCTTGCGGATCGCCGCGACCTGGCCGGCCCGGTCGGCATCCGCCGCCTTCCGGGCGGTGATGTCGGTGGCGAACTTCACCACCTTGTAGGGCTTGCCGTCGCGGCCGATGAGCGGATTGTAGGATGCCTCGATCCAGATTTCCTTGCCGCCCTTGCCGAGGCGGCGGAACTGGCCCGCCTGAAACTGCCCGCCGCGCAGGTCGGTCCAGAAGGCGCGGTATTCGGCGCTGTCCTTGTGCGTCGGGTCGACGAACATGCTGTGATGCTTGCCCGTGATCTCGGCAAGGCCGTAGCCGAGCGTATCGAGGAAGTTCTGATTGGCCGTCAGGATCGTGCCGTCGAGATCGAACTCGATGACCGCCTGGACGCGGTCGAGCGCGGCGAGCTTGGCTTCCATTTCCAGGCTTTTCCGCGATGTGAGATTCAGCATGACAGCCCCCGTGCAGCGATCCGGTCGACGCAATGGCGGAACGCGCGTCCTGCACGACCGGCCAATGAATCGAACCGCGAATGCACCTTACGGTGGTATTCAGTGATTAATGTAACGTTACAGTTAGTAGTAATTATTATGAATTACGTAAGGTAATACTGGAGGTATGATGCCTGCGTTTTTTTGTTGTACTGGCTGTGTCACGCATTCGGGGGAAGCGCCGGCCGAAAGCGGAGGACGAAGGTCCGCATCGGTCCGCTGGACGGAAGTTCAGGCATCGCCCGGCGGATTGGCCGCGAACCAGTCGGCGATGGCCGGCATCATCTTTTCGAAGCCGCCGGGGATCCAGATGTTGAGCACGCCGGCCCTCGTCTCGCCGCGGTTCTCGAAGTCGTGGGTCGTGCCGCCGGGGATCAGCACGAAGCTGCCACGCTCGGCGTCGACCCACCGGTCGCCGACGAGAATGCTCATCGTCCCCTCGACGACATAGAACATGTCGTCTTCCGGGTGCGCGTGGGCACCGGGGCCGCGGGTATGCGGCTCCAGCCACCACTCCGAAATGCAGCAGCTGTTGCCGGTCTCCGGCCCATCCGCCTTGAACACGGCGCTGATGCGGCCCATCGGATAGGTCCGGCCCCCGCCGGGGGCGAGCACGATCGGTTGCCTGATAACATCGGTCTCGGGCATGGGGCCGGCCTCCTTGACGGGCCGCGAGCATAGGCGCATCGCCCGTGGCCCGGCTAGCGCCCCAGTCGCGCGCTGAGCCGCGCCCAGCGCCAGGTGGTGAGCAGGGCGACCGCCGAAAGGCCGGAGGCGAGGCCGAGCCAGATGCCGACGCCGCCGAGGCCCCAGTAGAAGGCGAGGCTCGCGCCGAGCGGCATGCCGATGCCCCAGTAGCCGATGGCGGTCAGCACCATCGGCACGCTGGTGTCGTGCAGGCCGCGCAGCATGCCGAGGCAGGCGACCTGGATGCCGTCGCCGAGCTGGAACAGCGCGGCGCAGATCAAGAGCGTCGAGGCGAGAACGACCACGTCGCGATTGATCGCCGCCTCGGTGTCGATGAACACGCCGATCAGCAGTTTCGGCGCGGTCAGCATGACGACCGCCACCGTCAGCATGTAGCTGACGGTCAGGCCATAGGCGGTCCAGCCGGCGAGGCGGGCCGCGGATCCGTCGCCTGCGCCGCTGGCGCGGCCGACCCGCACGCTCGCCGCCTGGCTCAGTCCGATGGCGGCCATGAAGGTGAAGCCGCCGATCTGCGCGACGATGGCATGGGCGGCGAGCGCGGTGGCGCCGATCAGCCCCATCATCATGGCGGAGGCGTAAAAGATCGAGGTTTCGAAAGCTTGCGCGAGGCCGATCGGCAGGCCGAGCCGCCAGATCTCGGCGAGGCGCTGCAGGTCCGGCCGCCACAGGTCCTGGAACAGCCGGTAGAGCCGGAAGCGACGGTCGAGGCTGACCACGGTGACGAGCCCGGAGAACAGCACCAGCATGGCGCCCGCCGTCGCGAGCCCGGCGCCGGCCGGCCCGAGCGCGGGGAAGCCGAGATGGCCGTAGATCAGACACCAGCCGGCCGCCGCATTGAAGAGCGCGGCGAGCGCGGCGACCAGCATGGTCCAGAGCGGCCGCTGCATCGCCGCCAGGAAGGAGCGCAGCACGACATAGCCGAGAAAGGGCAGCAGTCCCCATTGCAGGCCATGCATGAAGGCGGTGGAGCGCGCCGCCAGGGCCGGTTCCTGGCCGAGCAGGATGAAGACCCGATCGCAGTTCCACAGCAGGAGCCAGGCGGGCAGCGAGACCAGCAGCGCACTCCACAGGCCCTGGCGCACGGTGCGCCGGATGTCGTCCACGGCCTGCGGGTCGCGGCCGAGCGTTTTGGCCATCAGCAGCATGGAGGCCGAGACGATGCCCATGCTGAACAGCATCACGGCCTGGTACAGGCTGGCCGCCATGGCCGTGGCGGCGAGCTCGTCCTTGCCGATCCGCCCGACATAGACGAGGTCGGTGGCGATCAGGGCGACCTGGGCGATGTTGGTCAGCACCAGCGGCCAGCCGAGCGCCAGCGAGGCGCGTGCCTCGCGCAGCACGATACGGGTCGAGAGACGGGTGGGCATTGTGTCGTGCATGATGGCGGGCGGCGCGCGGCCGTTGGTCCTGCGGGATGGCGAGGGGGCGGCGGCAGGTTGTTCCATGCGCGCCGCCCGCCGACAAGGTCCGGCCGGGAAGGGCAGGCGCGCGCCGGTGCAGATCTGCAGGCTAGGCGCCGGGCCGCTGCGCCTGCAGATAGCCGACGAAGGCCTTCACCGTGCGCGGCACCCGTGGGCTCCAGGGCCGCACCGCATAGATCGTTTCGGCGTCCGAGCCCTCGATGGTCCAGTCGGCCAGGAGCGCGACCAGCGCTCCGGACGCGATGTGCCGGTCGCAGGAGAAGCCGGAGAGCATGGCGATGCCGCCGCCGGCGAGGGCGGCCTGCAGCAGGATTTCGCCGTTGTTCGCCTTGAGCGCCCCCTTCACCGGCGCGGGGACCTGAAGGCCGGCGCGCGCGAAGCTCCAGGTCGGCTCGTGCAGCGCCTGCCAGCCATAGATCAGGCAGCGATGCGACGCGAGATCGGCTGGCTCCCGCGGGTGGCCGCGGCGTGCGAGATAGGCGGGGGAGGCGACGAGGCGCCAGTCGACCCGTCCGACCGGCCAGGCCATGTCGGTGCCGCGCACGATGTTGGCAAAGCGCAGGGCGAGGTCGAACCCCTGGGCGGCGAGATCGGCAATGTCCTGGCTGGTCGAGAGATCGAGCTCGATGTCCGGATAGCGGTCGAGGAAGCCGGGGATGAGCGGCGCGGCGAAGCTGACGCCGACCCCGATCGAGGCGGTGACGCGCAGGCGTCCCTTGGGCTCGACGGCCAGATCGCGCAGGCCCGCGAGGGTCTCCTCGGCGTCGGCCAGCATCCGGTCCATCCCGTCGAGCAGCCGCTCGCCGGCATCGGTGAGCGTCAGCGACCGGGTGCTGCGGTTGACGAGCTGCAGCGCGAGCTCGCGCTCGAGCGCCTTCAACCTGACGCTGACGGCGGCCTTGGACAGGCCGAGCCGGGCGGCGGCGCGGGTGATGCTGCGTGTCTCGGCCACACGGGTGAAGATCAGCAGGTTTTCAATGAGGTCGATCTGCATGATTGTTTATTCGTGCGAACAATGGATTTATGCAAGGCTGATTGTTCACCGCAGTCCGAATGTCCATCGTTTCCTGCGTCTTGCCGAGGAAACGTCCGATGACACCGGCCGTTGTGACCTGCCCGCACCCGGACGACGAGGGTGGACGATTCCGGCGCCCGTGGCGCCGGGCCCTCGCGCGCCGCTGGCCCGGATGGTGGCCGGGACGCGCCGGAGATGCGGCGCCGGCCGCCGCGCTGCCGCCGCGCCTGCGCGACGATATCGGACTCGATCCGACCGTGCCGGGCGCCGATGGTCGGCATGGCAGGGACTTCACACGCTACCTGCAATATCTCTAGGCGGCGGCCGGCGCGCGGCCAATGGCGGCAGGTGGCGTGCGTGGCCGCGCTGTGCAAGCGGCGAGGGCGCGGATCACCTCTGCCGGTCGTGCCCTTTCCGTTGCGATGGCGCTTACCTACATCAGCTTTACTTGGGGCCGCCTGCCATGCCGGGCGGCATTGTGCTGGTGAACGACGATGAAAAGGCCACACGACGCCAGAGCGAATGGCGCGATCAGACGTTATGTTCTCGAACAGCTGCGGGGCATGCCCTGCTGGTGCGACGTCAAGGAGATCGCCGCGGCGGCCGAGGTGAGCGAGGAGACGGCGCGCGCCTGCCTCGAATCCTACGAGGGTGAATATGCGCGCCGGCACGGCGATCTCTGGCGTTTCGAGACCTGCTGCCTGAAGCAGCTCAAGCCCAACTGAGCAGGCATTCCGGCAGCGGCCGGCAGCGGCCGGCCCGTCAGACGAACGGGTTCCTGTCGTCGAGGCGTTTGCGGGCTTCCTCGGCTATTCCAAGATCGAAGGTTTCGGCCTCCGTCGGCGCCTTGGGGATCAACCCGGCGCGCGCCCAGAATGCGCCCTGTTCCATCACCGAGGCGACATTGGGCATGCCGTCGAGCGGATAGCCCGACCAGCGCGGCCGCGCGCCGTCGATGATCTCCGCCGGCAGCTGCGTCGCATCGGCGAGGATCTTGTTGATCGCAGGATCGTTCTGTCCGGCCGCCTTCATGAAGTCGCGGGCCGCCTGCAGTTGCGCCATGGCAAAGCGCACCAGGGCGGATCGCCGGCGCGCCCGTGCCTCGCCGCTCGCCGCCCACAGGCCGACCTGCGTGCTGGGCGAGGCCTCGTCGCCCCAGAACAGGACCTTCGCCGCGCCTCGCTTTTCGACCGCGAAACAGAGCGGCACGGGCAGGTTGGCTATGCCGATGCGGTTGGCGCCGAGCAGTTGGGGCGAGGTGTTGCCGGCAACACCCCATTGCCACTCGACATCGCCGGGCGTCAGGCCGCCGCGCTCCAGCGCCTTGGTATAGAGGAGCTGCGAGATCGAGCCGCGGACGCTGATGCCGATGATCGAGCCCTTGGCCTTGGCCATGTGCTCGATCCCCGTCAGGCCCTTGGCGTGGAGTTCGTTGCTCACCATGAAGCACTGCGAGCCGCGCTGCGGCAGCTCCTGGCTCCGGTCCATGATCGCGCGGAACGGAGCCCCTTTGGCGAGTGTGTTGAACAGCCCCGCCGAACAGGTCGAGACGGTGACGTCGAGTTCGCCGGCGGTCAGGATCGGGATCGCCAGGCCGCCGTCGGCGAAGCTCTGGGTGGTCACCTTGAGGTTGACCTTGTCGAAATAGCCCTTGGCGATCGCGATGAAGGTCGGCCCCGAGGAAATATAGGGCACGATGCCGACCCGCAGCTGCTCGGGTGCCATGAAGTCGTTGGAACGCGCAGCGGGAGCAGCGAGGCTGCCGATGGTCCCGATGCCGGCGGCCAGCGCCGTCCGTCGTGTCATGGGCATGGTCCTGCCTCCCCCAAGGCTTGTGATCAGCACATGCGCAATCGGTTGCAGTATGGGTGCTTCAGCGCCGCGGTCAATGCCGGCCGCAGGGGTCAGGCGCTTTGTCGCACCGGGCCGGTCGAATCTCTCACCATCAGCTTCGGTGGCAGGACCCGATGGGCGACCGGCCGCGCGCCGTCGTCGAGCCGGGCGGCGAGCTCGTCGGCCGCCTCGTAGCCCATCCGGTATTGCGGGATGCGCACCGAGGTCAGGGCCGGCTTCAGCCGGTCGACGAAAGGCATGTCGTTGAAGCCGGTGACCGAGATGTCGGACGGGCAGGCGAGATTGAGCTCGCCCAACGCGTCATAGACGCCGAGCGCCAGAGCATCGTTGGCCGCGACGATCGCGGTGGGCGCGAGGCCGGATTGCAGAAGATGCAGCGCCGCGCGATGGCCGGCCGCTTCGCTGAACTGGCTGGCGACGACGACATGGCGTGGGCCGGCCTGCAGGCCATGGCGCACTGCCGCGGCGATAAAGGCCTCCTTGCGGGCGCGGCCGGTGGAGACGTCCTGCGGACCGGCAATGTGGGCGATATGGCGATGGCCGAGTGCGTGAAGATGAGCGACGGCCTCGCCGATGCCGGCGGCCTCATCCGCAAGGATCGCCGGGACGGTCGCGTCCGCCGTCGCGCGGTTCATCAGGACGACGGTCATGCCGCGTTCCTGGGCCGCCGCCACGATCGGGTCATCCAGCCGGGCGGTGGCGAGAATCAGCCCGTCGACCTGGCGTTTGACGAACATGTCGAGCAATTGCCATTCCCGCTCGAGATTGAAGTCGGAATTGGTCAAGAGCGCGCTGTAGCCGATCTGCTGCAGGCGATCCTCGATCCCGCGGAACATGGGCGGGAACATGGGATTGGTGAGGTCGGGCACGATCACCCCGACCGTATGCGAACGGCGCCGGCGCAGACTGGCCGCGATAACATTGCCCTGATAGCCGAGCGCGCGCGCCGAGGCCTTCACCTTCGCCGCCACATCCGCCGATATGCGTTTTTCCTTGAGCGGATCCAGGGCCCGCGAGGCCGTCGAGATGTGCACGCCGGCATGGTCCGCGACATCTCTCAGCCGGGGGGAGGCCGGGCGGGATCGAGCGTCGGCCTGCTGACGCGTCGAAGGCGGCTTCTTTCCCGAAGGAGACTTCACCATGCCGATCCGATCATTCCGAGTGCAAGAAGTGGCACCACGGCGACGCAGCGTCAATTGTACCTTCGGCATCGTGGTGGTTGACATTGTGGATGCGATTTTGTGCAATCGATTGCCAATCAATGCGGGGGCGACAGATGGGCGGTCCGGGCGGAGCGCGGGAAAGCGTGAGAGGGGTGCGGGAGCCGGCCCGGCTGCGGGTGATGTCCTTTGCGGGCGCCGGCAACCTGCCGCTGCTCGCCGCCGATGCGCGGGGCTTCTTCGCCGCCGAAGGTCTTGCGGTCGAGATCGCCTGGACGCCGGATTCGCTGACGCTCAGGCGGAGGCTGGCGGCAGGCGAGATCGATGTGGCGCATGCGGCGGTCGACAATGCCGTGGCCATGGTCGAGACATCGGGGGTCGACGTCGCCGTCCTCGCCGGCCTCGACGACGGCATGAACGAGCTGGTGGTGCAGTCCGATATCGGCGATATCGGCGACCTCGTCGGGCGCACGGTCATCGTCGATGCGCCGAACACCGCTTTCGCGCTGCAGCTTCGCAAGATCCTGGCTTTGTCGGGCCTTGCCGCCGGCGTTCACTACGAACTGAAGGCGGTCGGCGCGACCGACCGGCGCGCGCAGGCGATGATCGCGGACCGGAGCTTCGCCGCGACCCTGCTCAGCCCGAGCTACGCCGATCTGGCGGCCCGCAACGGCCTGAAGCGTCTCGGAGCGGTCTCGCGCTGGATCGGACCCTATCAGGGCATCGGCATTTTCGCGTTGCGCAGTTTCGTCGCCGCCGAGCGGACGAAGCTGGTTTCTTATCTGCGGGGCCTGCTCGCGGGCCTTGCCTGGACCTTCGATCCGGCGAACCGGGATGCGGCGATCGACCTTCTGGTCGAGCGGCTGGGGATGGATGTCGAGGCCGCCCGGGTTGGCTATGACCAGGTGGTCGATCCCTCTGCGGGCCTCTTCCGCGACATCAGGGTCAATGCCGAGGGCATGGCGACCGTGCTGGCGCTGCGGGCCGAGCTCGAAGGCGGCTGGAACGGCACGCCGCCGCCGGTCGCGCGCTATCTCGACGGGGGCCCGCTGGAAGAGGCCCTGGCCGGGAGCCGGAGGTGACCCCGGCCGTGCTGCACGTCAATGGCGGGACGGTGCCGCTCGATCCGGACGGGCCGGCCCTGCTGGTCGAGTTTCTGCGCAACGATCTCGGCTTGAAGGCGACACGTTTCGGCTGCGGCCTCGAACAGTGCGGCGCCTGCATGGTGCTGGTCGACGGCGTGCCCACGCATTCCTGCTCGCGCCGGGCCGCCGAATTCGCCGGGCGCGCGGTGACCACCGTGGAGGGGCTTTCGGCGGGCGGTCTGCATCCGCTGCAGCAGGCGCTCATCGACGAGCAGGCCGGCCAGTGCGGCTTCTGTCTCTCCGGCATCCTGATCAGCGGCGTTGCGCTGCTCGCCGCCAATCCCGTGCCGTCGCGCGCCGAGATCGTTGCGGCGCTCGACGGCCATCTCTGCCGCTGCGGCGTCCAACCGCGGGTGGTCGCGGCGGTCGAAAGGGCCGCGGCTGAACTCGAACGGAGGCGCGGCGATGCAGCATGATCGCCGTCTGCCGGCAGGGCTTGCCGACAATCCGCGGCTCGACCGCTGGATCCGCTTTGCCGGGCGGAGCGTGACCATCGCCACTGGCAAGGTCGAACTCGGTCAGGGCGTGCTGACCGCGCTGGTCCAGATCGCGGCCGAGGAGCTCGATGTGGAACCCGGCCGGATTGCCATTGTCTCCGGCGATACGGCCGTGGGCCCCAACGAAGGCTATACGGCCGGCAGCCAGTCGATCGAGCAGTCCGGCTCGGCGATCCGCCTCGTCGCCGCCGAGGCGCGGGCGCTGCTGACCGCCGAGGCGGCAGCCCGGCTCGGTGCCGAGCCCGCCGGCCTCGGCGTCGAGGACGGGGCCTTCACTCGTGACGGCCGGCCGACCAACCTCGACTACTGGTCGCTGGCCGATGCGGTCGACTGGACGCGCCCGCCTACCGGCACGGCGCCGGTCAAGGCGGAGGCCGACTACCGGCTGGTTGGCACCAGCCTGCCCAGGCTCGATCTCGCGGCCAAGATATCGGGCGCGCCATTCATCCACGACATCGCCGAACCCGGCATGCTGCACGGCTGGGTGCTGCGGCCGCCGCGGCGCGGCGCGGCCTTTGCAGGCCTCGACCGGGAGCGGCTGGCGCGCTTCGGAGAGCGGGTTCGATGGCATCGCGACGGCGCCGTGCTGGCGCTCGTTGCGGACAGCGAGACGATGCTGCGCGCGGCGCGCGAGATGCTGCGCGCCGATGCGCGCTGGACCGGCGGGCACACCATTCCCGATGACGCGGGAACGCCGGACTGGCTGATGGCGGCGCCGAGCCGCGACCGGGTGATCGAGACTGGCTCACCGGCGTCGGATGGCGAGCCCATGATCACGGCGACCTATGCGCGGCCTTTCCTTGCCCATGCCTCGATTGGCCTGTCCTGCGGCCTTGCGCGCTGCGATGAGGGACGGCTCACGGTCTACAGCCATTCCCAAGGGGTCTTCGCACTGCGCGGTGCCATTGCCCGCAGCTTCGGCCTCGATCCCGCCAACGTGATGGTCCTCCACCACCAGGGCGCGGGCTGCTATGGCCATAATGGCGCCGATGACGCCGCCTGCGACGCTGCATTTCTCGCCCTGCGCCATCCGGGCCGCCTCGTCAGAGTGCTGTGGACGCGCGACGACGAGTTGGGATTTTCGCCGGTCGGCGCGGCTCAGGTCGTTCGCCTGTCGACGCGGCTCGATGCGACCGGGCGGCCCGGCCATTGGACGAGCGAGATCTGGAGCCCACCGCACGCGGCCCGGCCTGGCACCAACGGCAATGTCAACCTGCAGCTCGCCGAGGCGCTGTGCACGCCGCCCGAAAGGGGGGAGGTTGCCGACATTCCCGATGCCGCCGGCGGTGGCGGCGTGCGCAATGCCGCGCTGTCCTATACGGTGCCGGGCCAGCGCATCGTCCATCATCTCATCGTCGGCCAGCCCGTGCGGGTCTCCTCGCTGCGCACGCTCGGCGCATTCGCCAATGTGTTCGCCATCGAATGTTTCATGGACGAGCTCGCCGAGGCGGCCGGGCGGGATCCCGTCGACTATCGCCTTGAGCTTCTGCCGGATCCGCGGGCGCGTGCCGTGGTCGACGCCGTCGCCCGGTCCGCCGGCTGGCGGCGGGAGGCCGCGATCGGGCTCGGGCATGCCCAGGGCATCGGCTTTTCCCGCTACAAGGGACGCGGGGCCTATTGCGCGGTGGTCGCGGAGATCGAGGTGGACGAGGCGGTCAAGCTCATCGGTCTTTGGGCCGCCGTCGATGCCGGCCTCGTCATCAATCCGGACGGTGTCCGGAACCAGATCGAGGGTGGGCTCGTGCAGGGCGCGAGCTGGACCTTGAAGGAGACCGTGGGCTTTGCCGACGGCATGATCGCCAGCCGCGACTGGTCGCTTTATCCGATCCTGCGCTTTTCCGAGGTGCCGCCGGTCGCCGTCGAGCTCGTCGGCGCGGTCGGCAACCCGTCGCTCGGCGTCGGCGAGGCGGCACAGGGGCCGGTGGCCGCGGCCATCGGCAATGCAGTGGCCCGCGCGCTGGGCGCGCGGATCCGGACCTTGCCGCTCAACCGCGAGCGGATCATGGCGAGCCTGCTCGCAAGCTGAGGCCCGTCAATTCTCGGGGCCCGCATATTTGCCGGCTGTCGCCGGGAACATGGTCTTGATGATCTTCATCCGGCTGACGTCGACGGTAGCGTCCATGTGCAGGAAGATTGCCGCGTCGCGGAACAGCTTCTCGATGCCGAATTCCAGCATGGCGCCGTTGCCGCCGTGCAGTTCCAACGCATGCTGGGCCACTTTCATGATCTCTTCCGAGGCATAGACCTTGGCCATGTTGCACAGCACGTCCATGTCGGGATGGCCCTCGTCGACCGCCTGGGCGGCCCGTTCGACCAGTGCACGCACGGCTGTGATGCGGGTCGCCATGTCGGCGAGCCGCAGTGCCACCGCCTGGTGCTTGATCAGGATGCGGCCGCCCTGCACGTAGTTCTGCACATAGTCGGCGGTGCGCTCGAAGCAGGCGACGCCGACGCCGAGATTCTTGGCCGCCTGGATGATCTTGCCAGCGCGGAAATAGACGCCTGCCTTGCCCAGCGCGTCGTTCTCCACCAGGAGGTGGTCGGCCGGCACCCGGCAGTCGTCGAAAACGAGCTCGCCGTTGTTCATGAACCGGCAGCCGAGCGTCTCGTTGCATTTGGCCACCGTCAGGCCGGGCGTGCCGCGCGGCACGAGAAAGCTGGACGTGCCCTGCAGCATGCCGACCGCCGGATCGGTGTTGGCATAGACGACGTAGAGCCCGGCGTCGTAGCCGTTGGAGATGAACTGCTTGCGGCCGTTGATCACCCAGTGATCGCCCTTGCGCACCGCGCGGGTCTGCATGGCCGCTTCCGGCACATTGTAGGGCAGCCAGCGGTCGGATGCGCCACGAGGTTCGGTGAGGCAATGGGCGAGCAGGAATTTCGGATCGGTGGTCAGGCGCTCGAACCAGATCCTGGCAAGATGGGATGGCGCCAGTTCCCGCAACAGGATCGACACCTTCCAGTTCTGCACCAGCTTGTCCGCGAGGCCCGAATCGCCGCGCGCGATTTCCTCCGCGATGAGCGCGAAGGTCCTGACCTCGGTGTCCGGCTCGAGTTCCACGCCGCCATCGGCCTCCGGCACGCCGAGCGTACGGATGCCGATCCGGTCGGCGCCTTCGAGGATCGCGTCGGGCAGCCGCCCATCCGGATCCATGTCCCACTCGCGTTTCCAGTTCGTGCGGATGAACGGGGTCACGAGGTCGTCGACGAAGGCGCGGCAGCTCCGCCGCATCAGCCGCTGCTCTTCGGTCAGGGCCGTGTCTTGGGCGTGGATCATGGTCTCGTCTCCCGGTGACTGGACGCGCCGCCATCGGGGCACGTCGTCATCGGAGGCTAGCCATGGCGCCGTCGCGCGACAGGTGCTTTCGTCCCGATCTGGTGGACAATCGTCCACCCGGGATCGTGGCTTCAGGCGCCGAGCTCCTGCTTCAGCTCCGGATATTTTTCGGTCAGCAGCGAGCCGTGATAATAGGTCGGCGCATAGGCGGGATGGGCACGGATGGCGTCGAGCCACTCTGCGACCCGCGGCTTGTCCTGCCACATCGCCACGAGGTTGATGTCGGCGAGGCGTACCAGCACCGGCATGACCGCGACGTCGGCGAGGGTGATGTCGGCGCCCATCAGCCAGGGGCCGCCGCTCGCCGCGATCGTCTCGTCCATCCGCTGGACGCCGCGGGCAAGACGTGCCAGCGCGGCGTCCATCTCCTCCTTCGGAAAGCCGGTGCGGCCCATCTTCAGGAGGAATTCCTTGCGCAGCGGCTTGGAATTGGCGAGCGCCAGGAACTCCTCCTCGCTCATCCCGCGGAAATGCCGGAGGAAGGCGAGATTGTAGGAGGGGACGCGCACTGCCGGGGTCGGAACCTCGTCGATGAAGCGCATCAGCGAGCGCATCTCGGCGCGCTTCAGCGGCGCCGCCGGCGTGAACCGGCAGGGCTCGGGAAAGACCTCGTCGAGATATTCGATGATGACGGCGGAATCGACGATGGGCGTGCCGTTGTCGATGAGCGTCGGCACGACGCCGTTCGGATTGATCCTGAGATAGGCCGGCTGCAGCTGATCGCCGGAGAAGAGGTCGAGCTTTTCCTCGGCGAAGGGCAGGCCCTTGGCGTTCAGCACGAAGCGGACGCGCTGGCTGCAGGTGGATTGCGGGGCATTGTAGAGCGTGAAGCGGGACATGGCGGCCTCGGTGGGACGGACTTGTGTCGAGGAGCCGATCAGACGATCGGCAGGCTGAGGCCGGCATCGGCGATGATGCGCTGCACCGAGCCGATGAGCGCCTGCTTCTTCGCGCGGAGCACGTCCTGCGGGAAGGTCAGCTTGCCGCGGCGCTTGCGGGCGATGCCGTCGATATAGACGCTGTCGACGTGATGGCCGCAGGCATAGCCGACAATGGTGACGACCGGATCGAAGACCGGGAACAGGTCGAGGTCGCTGGTGTCGAGAAGCACGAGATCGGCCTTCTTGCCCACCGTGAGCGAACCGATCCGATGGTCGAGCCGCATCACCTTGGCGCCGCCCATGGTCGCCCAGCGGAGCACCTCGCGGGCGCTGACCGCGATCGGCCCGGCCGGCTCGCCGCGTGCCGCCCGGGCGACGTTTTCGTAATGCCGGCAGTGCATCCAGGCGGCCCGCATCTCCGCGAACATGTCGCCGGCGCAGAGCGGCTCGGTATCGATGCCGAGCGACAGCACCGCACCGCGGTCGCGCGCCCTGACCGTCAGCGGCGGGTCCGCCTTGGCCTGCAGCTCCAGCATGACGGTCGGGGTCAGCGTCACGCCGTGATCGAGGATGAAGGCGAGGTCCTCGTCGGAGAGCGCATTGCCGTGGCAGATGTTGTGATCGGGGCCGAGCAGGCCTGCCGTGGCGAGCGCCGGCCAGCCGTTTTCCTGGACGCGCTGGCCGCTCGGATAGGAAACGTGGCAGGTCGAGACGAGGCCGAATTCGCGGGCCAGGCGATAGTCGGCAAGGCAGACCTCGGCGGTCGAGATTTCCGGTCCGAGAATGGCGAGCGCCAGGGTCACGAGACGATCGTCGCTGGCGAGCCGGCCCCTGCGAAGCGCCTCGACGCGCTCGCGCGGATGCGGGATCTGCGAGTGGTGCGTCTCGCCCGGCTTCGGCAGCGGCTTGGCGGTGCCGTGGCCGAAGACGGCGCGGATGCCGCTCTCCTCGAGCGCGTCCACAGCCCGCTCGGCCATGGCGAGATCGCGCAGGATATGGCACCAGTCGAACAGCGTCGTGACGCCGTTGTCGATCTGGTTGAGGGCGCCGACGAGATTGCCGATATAGGTGTCCTCGGCGGTGTAGCGGGTCGCCATATTGGCATGGACATGCCGGTGATAGGCGCCCGCCGGCCATTGCGCCCCGATGCCGCGCAGGCCGGCCTGCCAGGTGTGCATGTGGGCGTTGACGAGACCGGGCATGACGATCATGCCCGACGCGTCGACCACCTCGTCGGCCTGCGCCTCAAGCGCTCGGCCGACCGCGGCGATCCGGTCGCCCTCGATCAGCACATCGCCGTTTTCGATGTCGCCGATGGTGTCGTCCATCGTCACGACCCAGCCATTGCGGAACAACGTTCGTTTCATGGTCTTGCCATTGCTTGTCGGGAGGGGAGGCCGGTGCTGCCGGCGCTCACAGGAAGGGATTCTTGTCGTCGAGGCGCTTCTTCGCCTCCTCGGCGATGTCGAGCTCGAAGATCTCGGCCGGCGTCGGCACTTTCGGGATCATCTCGGCCTGGTGCCAGAAGGCCGCCTGCTCCATCACGGACTCGCGGTTCGGCATGCCGTCGGGCGCATAGCCCGACCAGCGCGGCCGCGACCGTTCGATGATGTCGGGCGGCAGCTGGGTCGCGTCCGCGAGGATCCTGATGATCTCGGGATTGCCGTCCTGGGCTGCCTGCATGAAGTCCTGCGCCGCCTGGCGCTGGACCATGGCGAAGCGCACCAGCGCGGAGCGGCGGCGGGCGCGCGCGTCGCCGCTCGCGGCCCACAGCGCGATCTGCGTGTCGGCGGCGGCCTCGTCGCCCCAGAACAGGATCTTGCCGAGGCCGCGCTTCTCGGCCGAGAAGCACATGGGCACGGGCAGGTTGGTGATGCCGATGCGATTGGCGCTCAGCATCTGCGGCGAGATATTGCTGCCGACGCCCCACTGCCATTCCACGTCGGAAGGCTTGAGCCCGCCCTTTTCCAGCGCCTTGCTGTAGAGGTACTGCGAGATCGAGCCGCGCACGCTGATGCCGATGGTGGAGCCCTTGGCCTTGGCCATGGCGGCGATCCCGGTCAGGCCCTGGGCGTGCAGTGCGTTGCTGACCATGAAGCACTGCGAGCCGACCCCCGGCCGCTCGCGGCTGCCGCCGGTGAACAGGCGAAACGGCGCCCCCTTGGCGAGCGTGTTGAACAGTCCGGCGGAACAGGTGGAGATGGTGATGTCGAGCTCGCCGGCGGTGAGGACGGGAATGGCCAACCCACCGTCGACGAAGGTCTTCACATCGACCTTGAGATTGACCTTGTCGAAATAGCCTCTGGCCAGGGCGATGAAGGTCGGTCCGGCCGAAATATAGGGGACCGAACCGATCCTGAGCGTCTCGGGAGCCATGAAATCCTGGGCCCGAAGGTTCGGGGCCGCGACGAAAGGCGCACACAGGCCCGTCGCCCAGCCGAAGCCGGCGCCGATCGCGCCCCGCCGTGTCAGTCGCATGGCCGTCATGGCCGTCCTCCCTTTGGGTTCGTCATGCAGGTCCGCGCTTCTACCGGCGCCATTGGTGTAATGCAATCGGTTGCACAATCGCGCCCGCGCGCGGCCGAGTCAAGCGTGGCGGCGTTGCGGTCCTCATGTGCGCGGTCGGCGCCCGTCCCCGGCCGCGGCCGGCCGGATGTCGCGCAGGCGGAAGGCGCGCGGCGTCGTGCCAACATGCTTTCTGAAGGCGCGCAGGAAATACTTCTCGTCGTGATAGCCGACCGCATGGGCGATCCGCCCGACCGGCTCGTCGGTCAGGATCAGCCGTTCGCAGGCGTCCTCGATGCGCATCTGCGCGACCAGTGTCTGGAACGTTCGTCCGGTATGACGGCGGATCAGCGCGCAGAGGCGGCTGCGCGACAGGCGGGTTGCCGCTGCAAGGGCCGAGAGGCTGACCGGGCGTGCATAGTTCTCGCCGATGAAGTCGGCGATCCGGCGCATATGGTCGCCGTCGCGGCCGGGCGCCGGCCGGCTTTCGGCGAGGCGTTCGACATCGCTCGCGCGATCACGGCAGATCTCGGCGAGCAGCAGGGCGAGCTCTGCCCGCAGGACGGCCTGCGTGCAGAGCCGCGGGCGATCGTGTTCGGCGCACAGGGCATCGAGCCGTCGTTCGAGCCGCAAGCGTTGCGCCTCGTCCAGGGCGAGCTCGACCTGGCTCTGCCAGACGAAGGGATAGAGTTCGGGCGCAAGGCGGGCGAGCTCTTCAGCCGGATAGGCTGCGGTCAGATCCGGACGCAGGAAGTCGAGATCGAAATAGAGCACGACGCAGCGGGTCGCGGAATCGAAACGCACCTGATGCGGCACCATCGGGCCGATGAAATAGATCGATCCCGGTTTCGGCCTGTCGCTGACGAGGCCGACGCGCAGGGCCGGCGCCTGGGTCCGGAAATAGATGATCTGGAAGTAGTCGTGCTTGTGGGTGGGATAGAAGCCGGCCACGTGGTCGGACCGCCTGATATGGAAGCGCGGCTCCCTGCCGCGCTCGCGGGCATAAGAGCGGAACGGTACGGCCGCACTCCAGGACCGGCTGCGGGGGTCGGCCGTATGGCGCGGCGCCAGAGCGGCCGCCGCTCGGTCCGCCAGGGGCTTCGACCGGCCGGTCATGCCTCACCGAGGATGTGGCGGCGCGAGGCGGCGAGCATGGTGCTCGCTTTCGCGGCATCGAAATCCTTCAGCCGTCCGCCGCGCATCCTGATCCGCCCGTCGACGATCACCGTGTCGATGTCGCGCGGGCTCGTCTGCAGCAGGACATGGGCGCATGGATCGCCGGCCACCGAGCTGCCGAACGGTCCCTTGCGCACCATGACGAGGTCCGCCCGTTTGCCTGTGGTCAGGCTGCCGACCCGCTCGTCGAGCCCGAGCACCTGGGCGGCGCCGATGGTCGCCATCTGGATCAGCCGGCGCGGCGTCAGCAGCGGCATGTCCGGGCCGACCGGCGGCCGTCGCCCGGCGACCGAGCCGAACGAGCGGGCCATGGCACCGTCGATGAAGCCCTGCACGTTGAACATGACGCGCAGCTGGCCGATCGGGTCGGAGGCGACATGGCAGGGCACGTCGCAGCCGAAGACGACCGGGACGCCGCGATCGACGGCCCGGCGCACGACATCGGCGGGTGTGCCCTGGACGTCGGCCGATGGCGTGAAGCAGATCGGCATGCCGACGGCGGCCATCCGGTCGAGTTCGGCATTGGTCAGCTGGTTGCCGTGGATCACCATGAGATCGGGCCCGATGAGGCCGCGCGCGTCGAGCGCCGTCACCGCATCGGCCTGATGCAGATGGATGCAGCTCGGTGCGCCGAGCGAGCGTGCGAAGGCGATCTGGGCATCGAGGCCGGGCGAGCCTGGCGATACCACGCCGAAATTGATGGTCGTGAGGCTGGCCGGGTCGTGAAACGCGGCGTGGATCCGCCGGGCATCGGCGAACCGGTCCTCGAGGCTTGCGAAGCCGTCGGGCTCGGCGCTCATGAAGGAATAGCTGAAGACGTGGCGGATGCCGGTACCCTGGAGAGCCCGGATCGAGGCTTCGGCATAGCCGGGGCCGCGTACATTGTGACAGTAGTCGACAACTGTCGTGGTGCCGTAGGACAGCATTTCGAAGCCGCCAATATAGGCTGCGTTGAAGTTGTCCTCGGGCCGGAAGCGTGAGCGGAGCGGCAGGAACTCGGTGAAATAGGTACCCGGCCAGAGGTCGGGCACCGCCCCCCGCAGCACGGTCTGCCATAGGCAGTTATGGGCGTCGATGATGCCAGGCAGGACGATGCTGCCTCGCCCGTCGATGACCTCGGCGCCGGGGGCGACAAGCCCGGGTCCGACCGCGGCGATCGCCCCATCCTCGATGAGGATGTCGGCTTCGGTGAAGTCGCCGAGCCGATCGTCCATGGTGACGATCTCGGCGTCCTTGACGATCAGTCGCGTGGCCATGGCGCTTCTCCAGAAGGTTCGTCGGGGCGGAAGGCTGGATGTTCACAGGAAGGGGTTGTCGGCGGCAAGGCGCTGCTGGGCTTCCGCGAGCACGCTCGTCTCGAAGAGTTGCTCGACCGGCGCCGGCCGCACCAGCAGGTCGGTGCGTTCATGCCAGAACCGCTGCTGGGCGAGGATCGCGTCCCGGTTCGGCGCGCCGTCCTCGGCCATGGTCGACCAGCGCGGCCGGGTCCGCTGCAGCAACTCCTCGGGCAGGCGCGTCTCGGCCGCAAGCAGCTTGATGATGGCGGGGTCGCCGGATGCCGCTGCGGCGTTGAACTCGCGATAGCCCTGCAGCGTCGCCATGCAGAAGCGCACGGCCGCCGAGCGGCGCTCCTTCAGGAAGCGTTCGCCGGCAGCGAAGGTCGAAAGCTGCATGCCCGGCGCGATCTCGTCGCTCCAGGTCGCGATCCGGCCGATGCCCCGGGCTTCGGCGACATGGCCGCCGGGCATCGGATCGAGGACGATGTCGACCCGGCCGCTGGCCATGAGCTGCAGCGCCGTGCTGCTGTTGAGCCCGGTGCGCAGTTCGAGATCGGCAAAGGACAGCCCGACGCGCTGCAGTGCCTGGGCATGCAGGTAATGAGCGACGCTGCCCATCACGGCGATGCTCAGCACCTTGCCTTTCGCCAGGCGATAGCCGTCGAGATTGGTGAAGCCGTCGGCATGAAGGCTGTTGCTGACCAGGATTGCCTGCGAGCCGCGGCCGCGGGCCTCGTGGCCGCGGTCCATGAAGATGCGGACGGCCGCACCCTTGGCGACCAGGTTGAAGAAGCCGGCATTGCAGGGCGCGGTGGAAATGTCGATCTCGCCCGCGGCCAGCGCCGGCATGGCGAGGCCGCCGTCGACAAAGTTGCGCACGTCGATGTCGAGGGCGAGCTTGCGATAATAGCCCTTGGCGAGCGGCACGAAGAAGCCGCCAGAGGAGAGATAGGGCACCGAGCCGCAGACGATGCGGGCGGGCGCGAGGAACGGATCGGCGCGGATGGAGGCGGGCAGGGCGATTGCGCCCGCCGCGAGCGAGAGAGCCTGCCGCCTGTTGATGCTCTGCTTCGCCATCGCGTCCCCCCTCGGATCTGCCGGTGGCCGGCCTTTGGCTTCACCTGTCGGGCAGAACCGCGACGGCCTGGATCTCGATCATCATGTCGGGATGGGCGAAGCCTGCGACGGTGATCGCGGCGCTCGCCGGGAAATCGCGTTTCAGGATGTCCTTGCGCAGATCGGTCATGGCGCGTGAATGGCGCGCGTCGATCAGGAACACCGTCATCGAGACGAGATCGGCGAGAGTGCCGCCGGCAGCGGCGAGCGTCCTTTCGATGTTGCGGAAAGTCTGGCGCGTCTGCGCTTCGAAATCGCCGGCAAGCGAGCGGCCGTCCTCGTCCTTCTGGCCGGTATGGCCGGCAAGCCAGACCGTGCGGCCGCCACGCGTCACAACGGCGGGGGAAAATGAAAAGTCCTCCTGCCAGCTGCCCTTGATGAGGCTCTTGTCCATCGCGCCGCCCTCCTGTCGATATGCTTGCAACCGATTGCACAAATTGCAAGCCCGATCTTCGGCAGCCTGTCATCGCCTCGATGCGCGACTGGGCTCAGCCGGCGCGGCTCTTGAGCCAATGGACGAGCCGCCACGATCGCCTGAGTGCGGTGACGGCAGCGCCGATCGCGACCGTCCAAAGAGCGGCTCGAGGAATTTCGTCGTGCCAGCCCCAGAGCACCGACGGGATGGAGAGGACCGCAGCGGCGGTGACGACTGCCATGCGATGCTGCTTGGCCATCGGCCCGCTGAAGTCGCTCGGCGCGCCGCAGGCGCGCCCGAGTTCGCGCACATAGGCGGTGAGAATGGCCGCGGCGGCCGCTGCCAGACCGAGCGCAGGCGCATTCGCGCCGAACCCGAGCCCGGCCAGGATCAGGATGTCCGCGACGCGATCCGGGAATTCGTTCCAGAAAGGTCCGTCCGGCTCGGCCTTGCCGCCTTCCATGGCGACCATGCCGTCGAAGAGGTTGCAGAGCAGGCGTAACTGGCAGAACAGCGCGGCTGTGGCCAGGAGAAGGGCACGCCCGAGCCCACCCGTCTGGCCGGCGAGCCAGAATGCCCCGCCCGCGAGGAACGCCGCGATGACGCTGGCCTGCGAGATCTGGTTCGGCGTGATCGTCTGGCTGGACAGCGTGCGCGCGATCGCCTGCGCCCAGGCACTGTCGCGGCTGGACAAGGGGCGCCGGTCGCCGGCGAGGGGGCTTTCATCGGTCATGGCCGTGGCCTCTTCCTGATCGGCATGGGCAGGCTGCGCGGGGCAAGCGCTGAAGGATCACGTCAGCGACCACCAGTAGCGCGTCAGATGGAAGAAGATCGGCGCGGCGAACACGACCGAGTCCAGCCGGTCGATCAGCCCGCCGTGCCCGCCGATCATGTGGCCCCAGTCCTTGACGCCCCGGTCGCGCTTGATCGCGGACATGACGAGGCCGCCGAAGAAGCCCATCATGGTGATCACGAAGGCCATGATGCCGGCCTGGACCGGCGTGAAGGGCGTGATCCACCACAGCAGAGCGCCGATGCCGGTCGCGCTTGCGACCCCGCCGACGAAACCCTCGACCGTTTTCGACGGCGACAGCTTCGGCGCGATCTTGGTGCGGCCGAACAGCTTGCCCCAGACATATTGGAGCACGTCGCTCAGCTGAACGACGATCACCAGGAAGGCGATGAGCAGCACGTTGCGGCCCTCATAGCCGGGGATCTGGAGGGTCAGCAGCGCCGGAACGTGAGAGGCGCAGAACACCGCTATCATCAAGGCCCACTGCACCTCGGCGATGCGGATCAGAAAGCCCTGCGTCTCCCCGCGCAGGACCGCGATGATCGGCATCAGCAGGAAGGCGTAGACTGGAATGAAGATCGAATAGATCCCATACTGTTCGGCCCAGATCAGCCCGTACTGGACCGGCAGCACCACGAAGAATGCGGCGGCGAGCGCCCAGTGGTCCGCCCGGCGCGTATTGGTCAGGGTCACGAATTCGCGCAGAGCGGCGAAGGAGCAGAAGGCGAACAGCAGGATGACGCCGGCCCGTCCGGCCAGGAAGGCGAGGCCGACCAGGAGCACCATCACCCACCAGGCCTTGATGCGGGCGTTGAGGTTCTCGATCGTGGCATTTTCGCCGTTGGGCGAGAGCTTGCGTTCCAGGGCGAGGCCGGTGAGCGAGGCGACGGTCAGCAGCCCGCAGGCTCCCGCCAGAAGCTTGATCATGTCGGGATCGACCATGTCAGGCGCCTCGCTCCTGGGTTTTCGGGGCGAGCGCAAGGAGCGCCTGGCGGGCTCGGTCGAGGAAATCGTCTCTCGCTTCGTTCTCCTTCAGCCGCAGCGGTTCGCCGAAGCTGACCGTGCAGATCAGCGGGATCGGGATGATCTCTCCTTTCGGCAGGACCCGGTTGAGATTGGCGATCCAGACCGGAACGAGATCGACGCCCGGCCGTCGGCCGGCAAGGTGATAGAGGCCGGTCTTGAACGGCAGGAGGAGATCCTCGGTCAGGTTGCGCGTGCCTTCCGGGAAGAGGATGAGCGAGGATCCCTCGTCGAGCGCCTCGACCATCTGCGTCACCGGGTCGGTGGTGCGCGAGCTGGCATCGCGCTCGATCAGGACGGCATTGAACACGTCGCGGCCGATGAAGGTGGTGAGGCGGGAGCGGCGCCAATAGTCCGCCCCGGCAACGGGCCGCAGCCGGCGGCGCTGGCGTGGCGGCTGCACCGCCCAGATCAGGATGAAATCGCCGTGGCTGGAGTGGTTGGCGAAGTAGACCGCCTGTCGGCGCCAGGGCCCGCTCTCCGGCCAGAGGCCGCGGACCGCGGTGATCGCCCGGGCGAACAGCAGAACCGCAAGAGCGAAGGGCCGTGCCAGCAGGCGTTCGACGACGCCCCCGCCCGGTTGCAGTCGATCGATGGACACCTCGGGCGCTCCGCGCGCTCAGTTCGCGCCCGACCGGGCGCTCGCCTGCTCCGCGTCGAAATCGAGGCCGTCGCCGATTTGGTCGAGGGTCAGCCCGCGGCGGCCCGGCGCCTGGCGCCAGACCGAACGCTCTCCTCGGCCCGATATGGTGCCGGTCGTGATCTTCATCCGGCCGGAGACGTAGTTGATCGAGACGTCGCGGGTCTCGCCGCTGTTGCGCTGCGTGCTGGTGCGGTCATAGCCGATCATCTCGATCAGGTCGCCGCGCGGCTTGAACGTATAGGTGACCGTCTCGACGCCCCAGGAACCTGCGGATGCGAAGCGGCGCAGGCGGACCTTGAAGGAGCCGTTGCCCATGCTGACGCCGCCGCCCTCGATGAAGTCGTCGAGCACCGGATCGGTCTCACGCGGGATCAGCGTGTGGTTCTGCAGCACGAGCCGGAAGCCGCCGGCATCCGCATAGGCCACGGCCAGCATGCGCGGGTTGGTGTTGAGTCGGCGCCGGCCGAGCCCGCTATTGTCGACGATATTGGCCGCGTTGGTGTCGCGCAGCACCAGGACGAGGTCCGGCCGGCCGTCGCCGTTGAGGTCGCCCGACTGGCGCTGTTCGATGGTCCAGCCGGCCGGCGCGAAGCCTTCGGCGGTGGCGGCGGTGCGGGCAAGGGGCGGATAGGTGACCGGCGGAATGACCGGCGGGGCGGCGGCCGCCGCGGTCGCGAGGCCAGTGAGGATGACGAAGGTCGGAAGCAGCGTGCGCATGCGGTTGGAATCCGGTGAGGAGCGTCGGATCGGTCTCGCGGGACCACGTTTCGGCACCATGTCGCGGAAAGCACGCGGGATTTCAATGGCTGCCGCGGATGGGCCCGCCGCCCTCCCATCGCCTCAAGCCAGGCCCGCCGATCCGCGCGGCGGGTCACGTGCAGCCGTACCGGCGCCGAAAGCCGACAAAGGCCGGCAGGCCCGGCGCTTGGCCGGAACCGGACGGGGCGACACGTCCGAACATCATGAGCATCGCGTTGCGGCCGCTTCCGTGCCAGTGTCCGGCCGTTCCATGAATCGTGACCGGCATTTGGGGAGGACCGGCATCGTGAGCCGCGGCTCAGACAACGCGAAACGGCGGGTTCTGATCGGCCTCGTCGGCGCGCCGATCGCAAGCTCGGCCTCGCCCGCCCTGCATGAGGCGGCGGCCAGGGCGGCAGGCATCGAAGCCTGGTACCACCTGATCGAGATCGCCGGTGCGGATCGCACGACGCTGCGTGCCGTTCTCGATAGCGTCCGCCTGCTGGGTTTTGCCGGCGTCAATGTCACCTATCCCTACAAGGAGGCTGTCGTCGACCTGCTCGATGAGCTCGAGCCGGGGGCTGCCGCCATGGGCGCGGTCAACACGGTCGTGGTGCGCGGGGGCAGGCTGATCGGCCACAATACCGATGCGAGCGGATTTCGGGCTGCCTACGACCGCATGGTCGCAGCCTGCGGCTCTTCCGGGGGGCCCGCGTCGGTCGCCCTGATCGGCGCGGGCGGGGTCGGCCGGGCCATCGCCTTTGCGCTCGCCCGTCCGGGCGGCCCGGAGCTCCGGCTGTTCGATGCGGAACCCGCGCGGGCCGAGGATCTCGCGCGCCGGCTCGGGCCGGACGGCCGGGCCTGCGTCGCCGGATCGGTCGAGACGGCGGTCGAAGGGGCGGGGGCGATCATCAATGCGACGCCGCTCGGCATGGCGCCCGATATCCGCAGCCCGGTCCCGGCCGGCCTGATCGCGGCCGGCCAGATCGCCGTCGACGTCGTCTATTCGCCGCTGATCACGCCGTTCCTCCGGATGGCGCGGGAGCGGGGCGCCCGCCTGATGACCGGCCGCGAATTGGTGATTCATCAGGCATTGGATGGTTTTCGCCTGTTCACCGGGCTCGAAGGATCGGAAAGTGCGATGACCGCGGCGTTCGACGCGGTGATGGCGGCGCGGCGCGCCGCCGTCGATGACATGTCTGCCGAACGAGACAAAAGCCGGCTGAATTCATAAAGAGGGGACAAGCCCGGCCAACGGGCCTTGCATCCGACACCGGGAGGAACCGACATCATGGCATCCTTGAAGTTTGCATCCTGGCTCGCGGGCTTCGCCCTTGCGGCCGCCCTCGCGCTGCCGGCCAAGGCGCAGCAGGCCGGGCAGACGGTCCGCCTCGTCAATGTCTCGGAACTGTCGGGCGCGGGCGCGACCGCCGGCACCAACTGGCGCAACGGCATCGACTTGGCGGTCAGCCAGATCAATGCCCGTGGTGGCATTCTCGGGCGGCAGATCCAGATCGTCCACTACGACACCCAGACCAATCCGGGCGCATCGCGCGCAGCGGTCCAGCGCGCGATCGACGAGGACGCCTATGCCGTGCTCGGCCCGGTCTTTTCCGGCCCGATCAGCGCCTCCATGCAGATCGCGCAGCGCGCCGAGGTGACCCAGATCGTCGGCGGCGAGGCGGCCAACCTCACCCGCCAGGGCAATCCGTTCATTTTCCGCACCTCGCTGTCGCAGGCAGCGGCCATGCCGAAGATCGCCGCCTATCTGCGCGACACGGTCAAGGCGACCAAGATTGCCGTGATCTTCGTCAACAATGATTTCGGCAAGGGCGGCCGCGACGCGATCATTCCGGAACTCACCTCGCGCGGCATGCAGGTGGTCGCCGACATTTCGACCGAGCAGGGCCAGACCGATTTCGCCGCCGATGCCATCCGCATCAAGAATTCAGGCGCCGATGCGGTCTTCGTCTACCTCAACGAGGACGAGAGCGCGCGCTTCCTCAGGGCAGCGCGCCAGCAGGGTATCAGCGTGCCGCTGGTCGGCGAGACCACGCTGCTCGGCCAGAAGGTGATCGAGCTCGCCGGCGATGCGGCCAATGGCGCGCGCGGCCATGTCGGCCTGTCGATCGACGCGCCGGTGCCGGCCTTCCAGGAGTTCGGCCGCCAGTTCCGTGAGCGCTTCAACACCACGCCCGACCACAATGGCCTGAAGGGCTACATGGCGGTGTTCATGATCAAGTGGGCGACCGAGAAGATGGGCCGCTTCGACCGCAAGGGGCTTGCCGCCGCCCTGCGCGGCGCGACCATCACGCCGGCCATGGAGCCTGGCATCCTGATCACCACCCGCATCGAGCAGAACGGCGACCTCGACCGCGAAAGCTTCCTCGGCGAGGTGGTCAACGGCCGGCAGGTGATCAACGTCACCTTGCCGATGCTGCGGCCGGCCGGCACGCAGTAAGGACCGCGGATCGACCGGCGGCGCGACCGCCGGAACCGCCGCCTTCCCGGAACCGGCGAGGCGGGCGAGGCGGCGCCTTGCGGCCGCATCCTTCCGTTGGTGCCGGGCCAAGTCCCGGCCTGTTCTTCCCGGGTTGTCCGCCATGGCCGAACTCGTCCAGATCCTCATCGCCGGCCTTGCCACGGGCGCCATCTATGCGCTTGCGGCCATCGGCTTCACGCTCGTCTGGCAGACCTCGCAGACCATCAATTTCGCCCAGGGCGAATTCGTCATGCTGCCGGCCATTCTCGTGCTGGTCTGCACCATGACCTTCGGCCTGCCGGTCTGGCTGGCACTGATCGTCGGCACGGCCGTTTTCGTGCTGCTGTTCGGTTTCGGCTTCAAGCGGTTCCTGGTCGATCCGATGATCGCGCAGGGCGTGCTGCCGCTTGCCTTCGCCACCATGGCCCTGTCGATCCTGATGAAGGAGGGCGCGAAGGACTTCTTCTCGCCCGAGGCCCAGGTTTTTCCCTCGCTCGCGCCGTCGGGCACTTTCGACCTGCTCGGCACGGCCATTTCCTGGCAGAACATCCTGGTGATCGTCGTCGCCTTCGCGGTGATCGGCCTGCTGCAATGGTTCGTCGGCGGCACCCGCACCGGCCGGCAGATGCAGGCGACCGCGCAGAACCCGCAGGTCGCGCTGCTGCTCGGCATCCCGGTCCAGCGGATGATCCTCTACACCTTCCTGATCAATGCCGGCCTTGCCGCCATGGCGAGCTTCCTGGTCTCGCCGATCTATCTCGCCAAGTTCTCCAACGGCGACGTGATCGGCCTTTCCGCCTTCATCGCCGCCATCGTCGGCGGCTTCAACCAGGTGCGCGGGGCGCTTTGGGGCGGCCTCCTCGTCGGCATCGTCGACGCGCTCGCCGCCTCCTATGTCTCGACCAGCTATCGCTCGGCGGTGCCGCTGGTGCTGCTGGTGGTCATCATCCTGGTCAAGCCCGAAGGGCTGTTCGGCTCGAAGGAGGAGCGGCGGGTATGAGCGGCATCGGCAGCTCGGGCCGTCCGGCCTCCCGCCTTGGCCAGCTCCTCGCCGGTCGTGACGCCGCGCTCGCGACCCTTCTCGTCGGCGCGGTGGTGCTCTGGTTCGCGCCATCGGGCATGGGGCGCTACGGCACCTATGTCCTCTCGCTCTGGCTGGTGACGGCGATCGCGGCCATGGGGCTCAATCTCATTCTCGGCTACGCCGGTCTCAAGGCGCTCTGCCAGGCGGCCTTCCTCGGCATCGGCGCCTATGTGACGGCGTTGATGACCAAGGCTGGCATTCCCTGGATCGCGGCCTTCGGCCTGTCCGGCCTTGCCTGCTTTGTCGTCGGCATCGTCATCGGCTTTCCGGCGCTGCGGGTCCGCGCCCACTATCTCGGCTTCGTCACGCTGGCTTTCGCGACCGTCGTCTGGCTGGTCATGCGCAACGAGCAATGGCTGACCGGCGGCACCTTCGGCCTCTCCAACATTCCGCGCCCGGTCGTTTTCGGCTTTTCGACCGACGGGGCGCTCGCCTTCCACCGCTTCGTCGTCGGCATCACGCTGGTCCTCGCGCTGGCGCTCTGGTGGCTTGTCAGGAGCCCGTGGGGGAGGGCCTTCCTGGCGCTGCGCGAGAACCCGGTGCGCGCTGCGAGCCTCGGCATCGACACGCGGCTCTATACCCTGCTCGCCTTTGCCATCGGCTCGGCCTATGGCGGGTTCGCCGGTGCGCTCTATGCTCCGCTTGTCGAGTTCATCGATCCCTCGCCCTTCTCGCTGTCGGCCTCGTTCTTCCTGGTCCTGATGGTGATCTGCGGCGGCGCCGGCACCATGATCGGACCGTTCATCGGCGCGCTGCTCGCCGTCGCCCTGCCGGAATGGCTGCGCTTCACCGGCGGTCTCTACCTCCTGATCTTCGCGGCCTCCGTGCTGGTCCTGCTCGTGCTCTGCCCGGGCGGCATTCTCGGTCTTGCCGAGCGGGCGCTGAACGCGTTGAGGAGGCGGCCATGAGCCCGGTCCTGTCGGTCCGCAACCTGACCCGCCGTTTCGGCGGCATCACCGCCGTGTCCGACGTCTCCTTCGACGTCGCGCCGGGCGAGGTGCTCGGCCTGATCGGGCCGAACGGCTCGGGCAAGTCGACGCTGTTCAACTGCATCCTCGGCCAGATCGCGCCGAGCGAGGGCGAGGTGACCCTCGACGGGCGGACCATTACCGGCCTGAGGCCGTCCGAACTGAACCGGCGCGGGGTGAGCCGGACCTTCCAGCTTCTGCAGGTGTTCCCGCAGCTGACCGTCAAGGAGAACCTGATCCTGGCCGGCCAGGAGCATGTCGGCTCGCTGGTCTCGCGGCTGTTCGGCGCGCGCGACGCCGGGCTCGGCGGCAAGGCGGAGGCCATGATCGGCTTCTTCCGCCTCGGCCATCTTGCCGATGAGAAGGCCGGGCGGCTCAGCTACGGCCAGCAGAAGCTGCTCGACGCGGCCATGGCGTTCATGGCCGGGCCGCGCCTCGTCCTGCTCGACGAGCCGGCCGGGGGTGTCAATCCGACCATGCTCGAAGGCCTGAAGGAGCGGCTTGCCGCCTATAACCGCGAGGTCGGCACGACCTTCGTGGTGATCGAGCACAACATGGACTTCGTCATGAGCCTGTGCACGCGCGTCATCGTGCTGGCCGAGGGACGGATCATCGCCGAGGGCCGGCCGGAAGACGTGCGCCGCGACCCGGCCGTCGTCGACGCTTATCTTGGAGGCTGACATGGCTGCCAGCGGCGGCGCGGCCGATGCCGTGCTCATTCTCGATCAGGTGGTGGCCGGCTACGGCCCGATCACCATTCTCAATGGCACCAGCTTCGCCGTCCGGCCGGGCACGATCACCACGGTGATCGGCCCGAACGGCGCCGGCAAGTCGACCGTGTTCAAGGCCATTTTCGGCCTGCTGAAGGTGCGGTCGGGGCATATCCGTTTCGATGGCGAGGACGTCAGCGGCCAGCCGCCGGCGCGCCTCATCGCCCGCGGCATCACCTATGTGCCGCAGGGCCGCAACGTCTTTCCGGAAATCTCCGTCCGGCACAATCTGGAACTCGGCGCGGTCGCGATCCCTGGCGTCACCGATCTCGACGGCCGCATCGAGCGGGCGATGGACCGGTTTCCGATGCTCAGGGCCAAGGCCGATGCCCAGGCCTCGACGCTGTCGGGCGGACAGCAGAAGATCCTGGAGGTCGCCCGCGGCCTCATGCTGGAGCCGAAGCTCGTCCTGATCGACGAGCCGTCGATCGGCCTGTCGCCGCTGATGGTCCAGGAGGTGTTCCAGATCCTGAAGGATCTGCGCGCGCGCGGTGTCACCATTCTGCTGATCGAGCAGAATGCCCGCAGCGCGCTGTCGATCTCCGACGAGGCCATCGTGCTCGAGCAGGGCCAGACGCGCATGCACGACACCGCGCAGGCGATCCTTGCGGATCCGCGCGTGGGCCAGCTGTTTCTCGGCGGCCATGCCGAGCCGGCCTGATCGCACGGCCGGCGCTGCCCTGGCTCGGCCCTGGACCTGCCGCGGTGCCACGCACGTCAGGGGCGCCCGGCGAGCTCCGTTCCGGCCGTCAGCCAGGCGAGATAGTCGGGCGAGCCGGCACTGACCGGCACCATCACGATCTCCGGCGTCTCGTAGCCGTGATGCGCGCGGATGAAGGTTTCGAGCGCCACGTAATGTTCGCCGCGCGTCTTGATCAGCAGCAGCCATTCCGCGTCGCGCTGCGGCTTGCCGCGCCAGACATAGAAGCTGCGGATCGGCATGACCTGCACGCAGGCGGCCAGGCGGCTCTCGACCATGGCCGAGGCCAGGCTTTCGGCATCCGCCTCGCTGCCGGCGGTGGTCATCACGATGGCCGCTTCGGCGGGCGCGGCTTTGGTCATGGCGGGCTCCTCACGGCGGCGATGGTCCATCGGCGCCGCCCGGCTCGAGCGGATAGATCGCCCGATACCAGATGGCGGTGATCTCGCGCGCGAAGGCGTCCGGATCCTCGCGCGCTTTCGCAAGCGCCGGATTGCCGATGACGAAGGCCTCGCGCAGGACGTCGTCGACCATGCATTCCAGGCACACGATGCGCAACTCGATTGCCATCTGCGGGGCGATCAGCGGGCCATGCCGGCGGACATTGGCGAGGATCCGCCGTGCCCAGGAGGCATTGATGCGCTGGCGTTCGCGCAAGAGCTCGGGGACGGCATCGCGCAGTTCGCGCACGCGCTCCATCAGCACCGCGTTGCGGGCGAAATAGTCGATGTAATAGCGGTTGGTCCGATAGATCGCGTCGAAGGCCGAGACGCTCTGCGTCGCCCCCTTCGGAAAGGCGATGGTGCGGTCGTGAAAATCGGTCAGGACGTCGCGAACGGCATCCTCCTTCGAGCGGAAATACTGATAGAGCGCGGCGCGCGACACGCCGGCGGCGCTTGCGATCTGGTCCATGCTCAGAAGCGCGAAAGGCGTCTGTTCCAGGCAGCGGGCCGTGGCGTGCCGCACCTGCCGGCGCGTGCGCTCGCCCTTCCGGAGGTCCGCGGCGCGGGCTTCCATGTCGAGGAGATCGACGAAACGCGGTGCCGCGGGTAGCGGGGCGTCGTCGGTGCGCGCGGCGGGCAGGGCGGCTGTCGGCATCGGGGCTCCATTCTCGGCCGATCCGGCCGCCGGCGATACCCGATGCACGATCTGCGTCTGAATCGGGCTTGCATATTTCTGACACACGTGTCACGTTTCAGCAAAACTGACACAAGCGTCAGAAATTTGGAGGCGACGCCATGTCCATACGATCCGACCGCCGGGCCCTGCTTGCCGCCGCCTGTGGCGCCGTCCTGGCCGCCCCCTTCGCCGTGACCGCGGCCCGCAGCCAGGCGCGGCGCATCGTGGTGCGCGATCTTGGCATCGGCACGTCCTTCCTCGACGCCTACGCGCGCCCGTTCGAAGCGGCGACCGGCATCAAGGTCGTGCCGGTCACGGCCCAGCACGAGCCGGCGGGCCTGATCCGGCAGATGGTGGAGACGCGCGCCTATACCTGGGACATGGCCATCGTCAGCCGTGCCACGGCCGACCAGCTCGCCAGCGAGGGGGGAGGCCATATCGAGCCGCTCGGCATCGAGGCCGCCGCCGGTTTCCAGGCCATGCCCGCCATGTTCAAGGCGCCCTACTATGCCGCCAACGACGTGGTCGCGACGGTGCTGGCCTATCGCACCGACAAGGTGCGGACGCCGCCGCGCAGCTGGACCGATTTCTGGGACGTGCGTGGCCGGCCGGGCGCGCGCGCCATGCGCCGCTTCCCGTTCGACACGATCGAGCAGGCGCTGCTCGCCGACGGCGTCGAACCGGCGAAGCTCTACCCTTGTGACTTCGACCGGGCCTTCAAAAGCCTCGATCGCATCAGGCGCGACGTCGCCGTGTGGTGGACCTCGGGCGCGCAGAGCTCGCAGCTCCTGCAGTCGGGCGAGGTCGACTATTGCCCGACCTGGAACGGCCGGGCCCAGGTGGCGATCAATGGCGGCGCGCCGGTCGCGCTCATGTGGGAACAGGCGCTCTGGCAGACGGAGGGCTGGGTGATCCTGAAGGGCACGCCGAACGCGGCGCTGTGCCGCGAGTTCATCGCCTTCGCGCTCGATCCCGCGCGCCAGGCCGTCTTCGCCGCGGCGACCGGCTACGGGCCCTCGCTCGCCAAGGCGATCGATCTGCTGCCCGAGGCGACCGCCAAGGCCATGCCGACCCATCCGGACAACAGCCGGTCGGCGCAGCTCATCGACGTCGCCTTCTGGGCGAAGAACCGCGATCGCGCGGCCGACCTCTTCAATCGCTGGGTGGTCGGCTGAGCCGGCGCCCGCCGCCGGCCTGGCCGCCCCTTCTTCGCTCGAAAGCCCCGCCATGCTGATGACCAATCCGCCATCCGCCGCCGACATCAAGCTCGCGATCGACGGCATCGCCAAGCGCTACGGCCCGACGGCTGCGCTCGAGCCGACGACGCTCGACGTCCGCCGCGGCGAGTTCCTGACACTGCTCGGGCCGTCCGGCTCGGGCAAGACGACCCTGCTCATGATGATCGCCGGCCTCGTCGAGCCGTCCGCCGGCCGCATCTGGCTGGACGGCGAGGACATCACCGCCCGTCCGGCCTATCGGCGGGATATCGGCCTCGTCTTCCAGAACTACGCGCTGTTTCCGCACCTGACGGTCGCCGAGAACGTCGCCTTTCCGCTGGAGATGCGGCGGCTGCCGCGCGTGGAGATCGCCAGAGCCGTGGCCGAAGCGCTCGAACTGGTGCGCCTGCCGCATCTGGGCGCTCGCTATCCGCGCGAGCTTTCCGGAGGTCAGCAGCAGCGCGTCGCCTTCGCCCGCGCCATCGTGTTCAAGCCGCGCCTCGTGCTGATGGATGAGCCGCTGGGCGCGCTCGACAAGAAGCTGCGCGAGGAACTCAAGCTGGAGCTGCGCAGGCTGCACCGCGATCTCGGCGCGACCATCGTCTACGTCACGCACGACCAGGACGAAGCCATCCTGCTTTCCGACCGCATCTGCCTGATGGCCAATGCGCGTATCGCCCAGGTCGACGCGCCCTCCGATCTCTACAACCGCCCGCGCTCGCGGTTCGCCGCCGAGTTCATCGGCGAATCGAACGTCCTGCCGGGCCGCCTGCGGCGCGCCGCCGCCGGCGCCTGGCAGATCGCCCTGGACGGTGGACCGGAGCTCGCCTGCCTCCCGCCCGATCCGCCGGGCGAGGGCAGGGTGCCCGTGCTGATCCGTCCCGAACGCATCCGTCTCGCTCCGGCTGGGGCGGCAGAGGGGTTTGCCGCCACGGTCGAGACCGTGCTCGATCTCGGCGGCATCCGCCGCATCGGGCTCGCGACATCGGGAGGCTTGCGGTTCGAGGCGATCGCGCTCGGCAGCGCCACGGGTGGCTTTGCCGTCGGCGAGGCGGTCGCCTGCGCGGTCGCGCCGGCCGATGTCGTGCCGCTCGCGCCGGGAGCGGCGTCATGACGACGACGATCCTGCGCCGGCGCGCGTCGACCGTCCTTCTCCTGCTGCCGGTCCTTGCCCTGCTCGGAGCCTTCTTCGTCTGGCCGGTGCTGGGCTTCCTCGCGCGCGGCTTCACCGGAGCGGCGGGTGGCTTCAGCGCCGAGCAGGTCGAGCGGCTGCTGGCGAGCGCCGCCTATGGCCAGGTGATGTGGATGAGCATCGTCCTGTCCTTCTGGGTCACGCTCGCCGCCATCCTGATCGGCTATCCCGTGGCCTATGTCCTGGCGACCACCGACAAGGCCAGCCGCTCCTATTGGGCGCTCTTCGTGCTGCTGCCGTTCTGGTCGAGCTTCCTCGTGCGCACCTTCGCCTGGATCGTCATCCTCGGCCGCAACGGCCCGGTCAACGCGCTGCTCACCGGAAGCGGCCTCGCCGAGCGCCAGCAGGATCTGCTCTACGGCTGGTTCGCCGTCGGCATCGGCATGACCAACGTGCTCGCGCCATTCGCCATTCTTACCATGCTCGGCGTGATGGAGGGCATCGACCGCCGTGTCGTGCGCGCCGCCGAGACGCTCGGCGCGCGTCCGATCCAGGCCTTCTTCCGTGTCTACCTGCCGCTGTCCATGCCGGGCGTGACCGCGGCCGCCCTGATGGTGTTCATCACCGCGCTCGGCTTCTTCATCGCCCCGGCGCTGCTTGGCTCGGCGCGCCAGACCATGATCGCCCAGCTCGTCATCCAGCAGATCCTGGAACTGACGAACTGGCCGTTCGCCGCCGTGCTCTGTCTCATGCTGCTGGGCGCCGCCTTCGTCATCTTCGCGCTCTATGATCGCCTGGTCGGGCTCTCGACCCTTTCGGGCGACGTCCGGGCGGCTGGCGCGCCGCGTTCGCGCCTTGCCGCCCGCGCCGCCCGCGCCGCGCGCGGACTGTTCGATGCGACCGGCGATGCGCTCGCCCGGCTGGCCGGTATCGCCGGCACCGAGAGCTGCGGCGGCGGCCAGGCCCGAGCGACCCGTTTCGCCGCCCTTGCCGTCGTCGTGTTCCTCGTCGCGCCGCTTGCCCTCCTTGTGCCGGTCTCCCTGTCCGACCAGAGCTTCGTGGCCTGGCCGCCGCGCGGCCTGACCTTCAAATGGTATGGCGAGATCCTCGCTTCGCCGCTCTGGACCGGCGCCGCCGGCCTGTCCTTCCTCGTCGCCTTCCTCACCGCCGGCCTGTGCTTTGCCGTCGTCGTACCCGCCGCCTTCGCGTTCCTCAGGCTTGGCGGCTGGACCGCGGCGACGCTCTTCGCACTCATGGTCTCGCCGCTGATCGTGCCGCGCATGGTCGTCGCCGTGTCGCTCTTCTACCTCTATGCCCGCCTCGGCCTGGTCGGCTCGACGCTCGGGCTGGTCATCGGCCATGTGGTGATCGCCCTGCCGTTCTTCTTCATTGCCGTCGTCGCCGTCCTGAAGACCTACGACCGCCGCCTCGATCAGGCTGCTGCCTCGCTCGGCGCCTCGCCCTGGATCGCGGCACGGCGGGTCACGCTGCCGCTCGTCGGCACCGGTCTGATCTCGGCGGCCCTGTTCGCCTTCGTCGTTTCCTTCGACGAGCTCAATGTCGCCCTGTTCGCCTCCGGCGGGCTCAACGCGACATTGCCCAAGTTGATGTGGGACGAGGCGACGCTGCGCTTCTCGCCCCTGCTCGCGGCCGCCTCCACCCTGGTGCTCATCGCCATGAGCGTGCTGGTGATCGCCGCGCTCCAATTGCGCAAGCCTGCAACGGAAGCCTGAACATGCCCCTGCATTATGCCAAGGACGGACCGATCGCGACCTTCACCATCGACAATGGCAAGGTGAACGTCTTCACGCCCGAAATGCACCGCGAGCTCCATGCGGCGCTGCTGGATTTCGCCGCCGATCCGGCCGTTCGCGTCGGCATCATGACGGGCGCCGCCGGCCGCTCCTTCTGCGCCGGCGACGACATCAAGACGCCGCTGCCGGAGCTCACCCCGCACGAGGCCCTGGAAGCGCATTTCTCGCCCCATGGGCACGAAGCGCGCATCGGGCTCACCCGCCCGGGCTGGGAGCAGGACGTCATGCGGCTGCGCCGGCTGAAGCCGATCATCGGCGCGGTCGACGGTTATTGCCTCGGGCAGGGGCTGATCTACCTGCTGCTGCTGACCGACATTCGGCTGGCGACCCCCGAGGCGGAGTTCGGCTTCCCCGAGATCGCCTACGGCATGGCGGGGGCCGGCGGCATGACCCGCCTGACCGCCCTGGTGCCGCAGGCGCTCGCCATGGAAATGCTGCTGCTCGGCGAGCGGATCGGCGCGGCACGCGCCCTCGACGTGCATCTGATCAACCGCGTGGTGGAGCGGCCAGGCCTGATGGCCGCCGCGCGGGCCATGGCCGAGCGCATTGCCGGCCATCCGCCGGTCGCGGTGCGCCTCGAAATGGAAGTGGCCCAGCGCGCGCTCGACATGACGCGCGAACAGGCGATGGACTATGCCGGCACGCTGTTCCGCTTCCAGCGCGTCGCCTATCAGGGGTATGGGGCAGGCACCGGCTTCTTCCGCAGCGAAGGCGAGGCCGCCGAATGACCAGGATCGATCCCGCCAAGGTGGCGGCCGCCAAGGCGCGCACGCGCGCGCTGGAGGCCGGATATGAAACCACCACGATCGGCGCTTTCGTCACGCGGCGCTGCCGGGAGCTCGGCGATGCCCCGGCGATCGACGTCTTCGATCGCGGCGAGCGCATGACCTATGCAGAGGTCGAGCGGGCGACCAACCGCATCGGCCATGCGCTGCGCGGGCTCGGGCTCGCCAGGGGCGACCGGGTCGCCATCATGCTGCCGAACCGCATGGCCTATCCGTTGACCTGGCTCGCGCTCGCCAAGATCGGCGCCGTGCATGTGCCGGTGAACACTCGCTACACGCCGCGCGAGATCGACTATGTGCTGCGCGATTCAGGAGCCCGGGCCATCGTCATCGACCGCCAGTTCCTGGACGTTTTCCTGGCGATGGAGGCGCCTCCGGAAGGGCTGGCGGATGCGCGGATCGTGATCGTCGATGGCACCGCGCCGGCCGGCATGGCCTCCTTCGAGGCGCTGGTCGCCGCGGCGCCGGAGACCTCCTGCCTCGACGGGACGGTGACGGCGGACGATCTCGCCAATCTCCAATACACCTCCGGAACGACCGGATTTCCCAAGGGCTGCATGCTCAGCCACGACTACTGGATGATCCTGTCGTTCACCGCCATGCATTGGGACCACATGCCGGCCCGGCGGCTGCTCAGCGCCCAGCCGTTCTTCTACATGGATCCGCAATGGCATCTCCTGAAGACGTTCCGGCTGGGCGGGACGCTGTTCCTGGCGCCGCAGCTTTCCGCCTCGCGCTATATCGGCTGGGTCAAGCAGCTTCGCGTCGACTGGTGCCAGTTTCCGCTGCTGGCGACCCGCCGGCCCGAGACCACCGATGATCGCGAAACCGCGCTGAAGCAGGTCGCGGCCTTCGGCTGGGACAGCGAAACCTGCCGCGCCTTCAAGCGCCGGTTCGGCGTCATGGCGCGCGAAGCCTTCGGCATGACCGAGATCGGGCTGGGCACCTGGATGCCGCCGGAACTGGAGGAGATGTACGATTCCGCCTCCGTCGGCTTCGACGGGCCGTTCCGCGAGACCAGCGTGCGCAACGAGGCGGGCGAGCCGGTGGCGCCCGGCGAGCGCGGCGAATTGTGGGTGCGCGGCCGCTCGATCCTGAAGGGCTATTGGAACAAGCCGGAAGCCAATGCCGAGGTTTTCCGCGACGGCGGCTGGTTCCGCACCGGTGACGTGTTCGAGGTGGACGAGCACGGCTTCCTATGGCTCGTCGGGCGCATCAAGGACATGATCCGCCGCTCGTCGGAAAATATCGCGGCGCGCGAGGTCGAGGCCGTGGTGCGCGAGCTGCCGGAGGTCGAGGATTGCGCCGCCGTGCCCGTGCCGGACGCGCGGCGCGGCGAGGAGGTCAAGATCTACGTGCAGCTCAAGGCGGGACTCGGTCCGGAGCACCTGCCGTTCGAGCGCCTCAGGGATCATTGCCGGAGCGGCCTCGCGGCCTTCAAGGTGCCGCGCTACTACGCCTATGTCGATGGCTTCCCGCGCACCGTGTCCAACAAGATCGAGAAGCGCAATCTCGTCGCCGGCGTCGAGGATCTGAGGCGCGGCGCGTGGGATGCCGAGGAGGGCTTGACGCACTGACGCACTGACGCACGGGCGCGCCGGGCGTCCTGCCGCTAGTGCGGCGCAGCCAGCCAGGACACCCGGGCGATTGTCTCCTCGGCGAGGTCGGCGGGCGTCCGCCCGTCTGTCTCGATCACGAGGCGGGTTCCCGCGGCCTCGCCGGCAAGCCGGCGGGCCTGGCGCAGCGAGCGTTCGGCCTGGGCGTCCTTGCCCGGCCCGATCTCGCGCCGGTCGAGCCGCTCCATCAGCGCGGCTTCGCTCGCCTTCAGGGCGATGACCGTGACCAGGGCGCCGGGAATGGCCGCGCCGATCCAGCCGAGATCGTTTTCAAGGTGGAGCATCACGCCCGACAGGATCAGCTTGTCGTGACCGAGTGCCCGATAGGTGCGCCAGAGCGCGGCGAGATTGATGGCGCTGACGTCGCGCGTGCGAGGCTCCATCAAGGCGAGCGCGTCAGGCGTGGGTTTCGGAAAGACCCGGTCGAGCTCGTCGGTCTCGATCGCCGCATGGGCGATGCCGAGGGCAGCCAGCCGGTCGCCTATCGCCCATGACAGGGTGGATTTGCCGCTCCCGGCCGGGCCAGTGATGAGCAGGATGTGCGGGCGACCCATGACTCAGGAGCCGCCGCCCGCGGTCGCGCGTGCCCTGGCCTTGGCCCTGGGCGCGACCTTGGCGGCGATCCGCGCCGCCTTTTCCCCTGTAGACGCAGCCTCGCGTCGGGCGCCGGCCGCTTTCGCGCTGGCGGTTTCGACGCAGCTCTCGGCGAGCGTGATCCAGGCCTCCAGAAGCCTGTCGTTCACCGTGTCGTCCAGGTTGAAGCTGGCATGGATCGCCATGCCGCGCAGCACGCTGAGATTGAGGTGGAAGAAGTTCTCGCGTCCGATCGCCGGGCCGAGTGCGCCCATATCGTCGTAACCGACCACATGGGCCCAGAGCGCGTCGCGCTTCCTGACCCAGACCGACAGCACGGATCTCAGCCGCTCCTGCAGCACGGCGTCGCTGCGGGCGGCCATCATCAGTTCGATGCAGGCGACATAGGTCGGTTTCTGGAAGACGTCGTACCAGAGGTGCCTGAGATAATCGGCAAAGGGGATCGGCGTGTCGTAGCGGGCGACGAAGGCCATCCGCTCGCGCTCCCATTCGGTGAGCAGGTGCTCGAAGCTGCCGACCAGCATGTCGACCTTGCTGGGGAAATGGTGCGAGAGGGCGCCGCGCGAGGCGCGGGCCCGCTGTGCCACCAGCCCCGTCGACAGGCGATCGTAGCCGACCTCGCAGAGCGTCTCGAGCACTGCCCGGGCGAGTCTCAGCCGCATCGAGGCGGTGCGCTCGGCCTGGGTGCGCCTGATCCGTTTCTGCGGCTTCGCGTCGCTCATCTCTCGTCCTGGTTCACCTCCGGTCCCACCGTTTGATCGCGACGGTGAAGGGCCGGAGGCTGTTGTTTTGTCGCGTTTTCTTCGTGCGAATCGATATCCGCTTGGCTCGAAGACGCTGTCGTCACGCGCGGCTGACGATCTCCATCAGGGCTGGCACCGTCATTTGCGCGAAGGCGGAAAGGGCAGGCATGTCGTCCTCGCGATACCATTCGGCCTGATGCAGAAGGTTGAGCGAGCCGATCGTCCGACCGTTCCAGCGCACGGGATAGTTCACCGCGCTCTCGCAGCCAAGCGAGCGGATCAGCTCATGGTCGAAAAAGGCACGCTTGACGTCATCATAGGTGCGGCAGATGCGTGGCCGCCCGGCCAGCACCACCTCCTGGAAGAACTCGCCCTGGCGGACCAGCGGCTTGGCGCCGCCAGTCGGATAGGGGCCGGGCTGGTTGGTGTAGAAGCGCTGATTCTCGTTCTTCGCCCAGTTGATGACGAGCACGGTGAAGAGCTTGTGCCCGATCGCCGCCGCCAGCGCCTTGTCGAGCGCGGCGAGGCTGGCCTCCGGCTGGCCTTCGGCGCGGCTCGCGGTCGCCACATCGATGAGATGGGGCAGGGGCGGCGCGCGCCCCGCTGCCGCGGTTTCCGCTCCCGCCGGCCGGGCCAGCGCGCCGGCCGCGAGGGTGGGCGCGCCAAGCGCCAGCGCCCGGCGGCTGAAACGCGATGCGGCGGTCGTTCCCCGATCCGGCATGGTGCCCTCCTGTTCAGTGGATGGTTTGGCTGGCGAGATCCTTCGGTGCCTTGGTCAGCACCTCCGGCGTCTTGCCGGCGACGACGGTATCGTCCTGGCGGAAGCCGCCGAGGCCCCATTCATAGATGCCAGGTTCGGCGGAATAGACCTCGCCCGCGATCAGCGGCCGGGTGTTGAAGGCCATGTCCTCCGGGAATTCGTGGCCGAGCGTGCCCATGCCGTGGCCGGTGCGATGCAGGATGAGCTCGGCGACGCCCTCGCGCTCGAACACCGCCTGCGCGGCGGCATCGATCGAGCAGACCGGCTTGCCGGCGACGACGGCCTCACATGCCGCCTCATTGGCGGCGCGGGCGGCCTCGAACAGCTTCACCTGGCGCTGGGACGGCTTGCCGCAGAACCAGGTGCGCTCGTTCTCCACCACCAGGCCGTTGACGCGCGGGATGACGATGTTGACGAGACCGTGGCCTTCCTCGATGCGTGCGCCGGAGGAGCGACCATCGCCGTGCGGAGCGCAGCTCGCCGGTCCCGACAGCGTCCAGCAGCGCAGGATCTCCAGTGCTTCGCCGGGGAAGCGCCTGGCCGATTCCTCGGCCATCAATGCCGCCATGGACATGTCGAGCTCCTGGACCAGGCGGCCCGGCCGGATGTTCTCGCGGTAGCGGTCCTGGACCCAATCGGTGAGGGAGGCGATCTCGCGCATCAGCTGGATCTCCTCGGCATGCTTGACCCAGCGCAGGCGCCGGCACTCGGCGGTTGCCGCTTCCAGTTTCAGATGCGGCAGCAGGCCAGCGGCCTTGGCGAGCGGCCCGGTGACCGCGTCGGCGCCGATGCGGGCCCGGCCGAGCCCGGCGCCCTTCAGCTTTTCGGCCACCATGTCGGCCCACTGGCCGAGCACCGGCAGGCGGGCGCCGACGCGCGGATGCTCGGAGTAGAACGCGGCGTCCGAGACCCACAGATGCTGTGCCTCGCGGGTGAAGCGCCAGTGATTGGTGGAGAGTTCGTTGAGGACCGCGAAGGGCTCGCCGTTGCGCGGCACGATGCAGACGATCGGCCGTTCCCAGACCTGCACGTCGGTGGCGAAGTTGGTGACGAACTGGAAGAAGTCGGCCTGGGTGAAGGCCAGGGCGTCATAGCCCTCGCGATCCATCATGTCGCGCATCAGCGAGAAGCGATAGTCGCGGACGGCTGTGCCGAGAAAGGCCATGGCTGTTTCCTCTATGCTTGGCGAGTGGTCGTTGAGGCGGGCAGTGGGAACCGCATCGCAGGCCTCCCGTCAGCGCCGGTAGCGCCGGCCGAGCACGGCGCTGCCGGCCGCGGTCAGGGTGAGGGTGACGATCAGCAGCAGGAAGGCGAGCGCCGCGCCGAACGGCCAGTTGTTGCTCTTGACGAACTGGTCGTAGACGGCCGGCGCCATCATCTTGAACTGCGGCCCGCCCAGCAGCACGGGCGTCGCATAGGCATTCATGCAGAGGATGAAGACGAGGACCGATCCGGCGGCGACGCCCGGCATGGCGAGCGGCAGCACGACACGGCGGAACACGGTGGCCGGCGCGGCGCCGAGATTGGCCGCCGCCTCCTCGGTCTGGCGCGGAATGCTCTCGATCACCGCCGAGAGCGTCAGGATCATATAGGGCAGGACCACCGCGACGATGCCGACGACGACGGCGCCGGTCGTGTACATCATCTGGAACGAGGAGGAAATCAGGCCGAGCCCCTTGAGGCTGGCGTTGATCGCCCCGTCGGTGCCGAACAGCGCAAGCCAGCCGGCCGAGCGGATGACGTTGCCGACGAACAGCGGGAACAGCGTCAGGATGGTGACGAGGCTCTTCCAGCGGCTCTGCATGCGGGCGAGCGAATAGGCGGCGGGAAAGCCGAGGACGAGCGCGATCAGCGTGCAGCCGAAGGCCATCAGCAGCGTCGTCGTCAGCACGCCCTGATAATAGGGATCGCTGAAGGCCTGGATGTAGTTGGCCGGCGTCAGCGCCTCCACCATCAGCTCGGTGGGGCTGAAGCGGTTGAGCGAGATGCGGAACAGGATCGCCATCGGCGCCGCGAGCAGCGCGAGAACCAGGAGACCGGCGGGGAGGATGAGCAGGGCCATGGGTTAGGTGAGGAGCGAGGGGCGAATAGCGAGCGGGGAATGAGTCGCGCTCATCGCGCGCTGCCTTCCCGATTTCATCAAGGAGCCATCTGCCTCGCGCATGTCCCTACTCCCCATTTGCCATTCGCCACCCACGACTTGCCCTAGCCCTTGAACTGCTTGTTCCAGAACTCGAGGATCTGGCTCTGGCTGCGGGTGACATAGGCGAAGTCGGGCGTCAGCAGCCGGTCGCGCTCGGCGTCGGTAAGACTGAGCTGCTGGGCGAGTTCGGGCGGCAGCGTCGCGGTGGTCACGGTCGGCACATAACCCATCCGGTCGGCGAAGCCGGCCTGGGCCTTCGGGTCCAGCATGGCGTCGAGATAGCGCCAGGCGTTGTCCTTGTTGCGCGCGTTCTTCGGCACGGCCGCCTCAAACACGATGGTGGTCGCGCCTTCCGCGGGCACGACATGCTTCAGCGGGATGCCGGCCTTCTGCCACATGAAGCCGCGCGCCAGCCACATGACGGTGAGCCAGACCTCCTCGGCCTTGAGCGCCGCCGCCAGCGCCTCGTTGGACGGATAGAGCTTCACGTCGAGCGAGCGCCATTCCATCAGCTTCTTCTGGGCAGGCTCGTAGTTCGACACGCTGCCGCCGCCGGCGAGCGCGGCCGATTCCGTATTGGCGAGATAGAGGATGTCGGAGAGGCCGACGCGGCCGCGCCATTTCGGGTCGAACAGGTCCGCATAGGACTTCGGCGGCGTGGTCACCTTGTTCGGATTGTAGAGGATCACCCGGTAGGAATAGATGTGCGGAATGGCGTAGCTCTTGCGCAGCGCCGGGATGATCGCGCCGGAGCCCTTCACCCGGTCGAGCGGCACCTCGTCGAACACGCCCTGCTGGGCGATCAGGTACATGTCGCTGTCGGAAAGGCAGGTGACGTCCATCGAGCCGCGCCGGCTCTGGCGCTCGGCGATCAGCTTGGTCTTGCGCGGATCGGCATTGGCGAGGTCCTGCAGGACCTCCACGCCTTGCGGTTTCATCAGCGGCTCGTCGATCATCTGGCGCAGCAGCTCGCCATAGTCGCCGCCCCAGGTGCCGACCACGACCTGCCCTGCGCCCTGCGCCCTGGCAAGGCCCGGCAATCCGGCGGCATAGGCGGCGAGCGCGCCGGTTCCCATCAATGCGTTGCGGCGGGTCAGGTTCATCCTCAGGCTCCCTGATGAAGGTGGTTGCCGACGCCGTGCTGATCGGCATCGCGATGGTCGGCGTCCGGCGTGGGCGGCAGAATACGGGCGGCGGCACGGTCCCAGTTCAGCGTGACCGGGGCGCCCGGCCGCAGGGCCTTCAGCGGATCGTCGCCCGACGGCGTCGACTGCACGGCGAGGAGGCTCAGGCCGCCGAGGTCGAGGTGATATTCGGTCTGCGCGCCGAGATAGGTGACGGCGGCAACCCGCGCCGCGACGCCGGCTTCGCCGCCGCGGGTGCCCGTCTCGGGCGCGCCCGGCGTCAGCGAGATCCGTTCGGGACGCAGCGCGACCGTGCCGCTGGCCGTCTTCGCCGTATCGGTCGCGCAGGGAATGACGATACCGGTGCCGGAGCGGAACCGGCCTTCGGCCTCCACCGCGCCGTCGATCAGGTTGCAGCGGCCGACGAAGCCGGCGACGAAGGCGTCGGCAGGGCGCTCGTAGAGATCCTCCGCCGTGCCGATCTGGCGGACGCGGCCGCGGTCCATCACCACCAGCCGGTCGGCCATGGTCAGCGCTTCCTCCTGATCATGGGTGACGATCAGCGTGGTGAGGCCGAGCCTTTGCTGCAGATTGCGGATCTCGAGCCGGACCTCGCCGCGCAGCTTGGCGTCGAGATTGGAGAGCGGCTCGTCGAGCAGGAAGACGGCGGGATTGATGACGAGCGCGCGGGCAAGCGCGACGCGCTGCTGCTGGCCGCCGGAAAGCTCGCGCGGCAGCCGCTGGGCGAGGTGGTCGAGCCGGACCATGCGCAGGGCCTCGGCGATCCGCGTTTCGCGCTCGGGCCGGGCGATCTTGCGCATTTCCAGCCCGAACGACACGTTCTCGGCCACCGTCATGTGCGGGAACAGCGCATAGGACTGGAACACCATGCCGGTATCGCGCGCATGCGGCGGCCGGGCGGTGACATCCTCGGCGCCGATGATCACCCGACCGGCGGTCGGCTTGATGAAGCCGGCGACCATGCGCAGCGTGGTGGTCTTGCCGCAGCCGGAGGGGCCGAGCAGGGCGACGAGCTCGCCCTCGGCGACATCGAGATCGACGCCGGCGACCGCGAGCGCATCATTGTAGCGTTTGGAAAGCTGTTCGAGCCGAAGGCTGGCCATGGGTCTCCGCCTTGCCGTTCAGAGCACGCGCGACAGCTTGACGAAGCGGTCGGTGATCAGCATCAGCGTGCCGATCAGCAGGATCTGGACGGTCGCGACCGCCGCAAGAGTAGGATCCATGCGGAACTCCAGATAGTTGAGCATTGCCACCGGCAGGGTCGTCAGGCCCGGCCCGACAAGCAGCAGGGTGATTTCGAGATTTTCGAAGCTGGCGATGAAGGAGAAGATCGCTGCGGCGACGATGCCCGGCCGCAGCATCGGCAGGGTGATGCGGGTGAACACCGTGAACGGGCTCGCGCCGAGATTGGCGGCCGCTTCCTCCGGTCCGCGGTCGAGCCCCTGCAGGCTCGCCGTGGCGAGCCGCACGGTCCACGGAATGGTCAGCAGCACATGCGCGGCGACGAGACCGGTGATGGTCGCATTGACGTCGCGGTCGATGAGGTTTTCGAGCTTCAGGTAGAACATGTAGAGCGATGCGCCCGCGACCACGCCGGGCATGGCGAGCGGCCCGAGCAGAAGGCTGTTGATCGCCGGCTTCATCCGCATGTTGGAGCGCACGAGCGCGAGCGCGGCTGCCGTGCCGAGCGGCACGCCGATCAGCGTCGCGACCAGCGCCACCTTGAGGCTCGTCTCGAAACCGCGCGCGAATTCGCGTTTGGCCCAGGCGTTGACGTACCATTGAAAGGTCAGGCCGCTCGGCGGGAACGAGACGATCTCGTCGGCGAAGAACGAGGTGGTCACCACCATCACGACCGGCGCGAAGATCAGGGCATAGGCGGCGACGACGACGAGCCGATAGGCAAGGCGCCCGAGCCCGGCGAGCATCGGCGCCTGCGCGCCTGGCAGGACGGTCGGAACGCGGTGCCCGGCGGCGACCGCGTGCAGGGGATCGTGGGATGCGGTCATGAGATGGCCCATCCTGCCGCGCGCTGGGCGCGTGGTCGCTGCAAATGTCGGAAATGTCAGGAGACGGCGGCGCTGCCATCGCCTGATACATTCAGACTGGCCTGCTTGTAAGTGCGTGTCAAGCGGATGAATGTACGGTGGTCTCGGCCGCCGGGATGGGGCTTGTCCGCAACGACGCGCGCCGTTCAGTCATCGGGAAAGGCCTCGTGGCGGGGCAGGTCGTCGGTGATCTCGTGCCAGGACGCCTTCGAGCCGACGAAGATGTGCCGGGATGGACGGATCGACGGCGTGTCGACGAGGGTGCCCATGGTGACATGGACGATGTGGCCCCCGCGCACGACCGAGCCGAGGAGCGATCCGCATGTGCCGCAGTGCAGGTCGTGCGCCGCCGCCCGGTCGCCATGGACGAGCAGGCCGGAATGGCCGCGGACCAGCCTGAAGTCGACGGCCGGAATTCCGGCGAAGGCCTTGAAGGCCGAGCCGGTGGCGCGCCGGCATTGCGAGCAGTGGCAGTTCATGGCGTAACGAAAGGCGTCGGCGACGTCATATTCGACCGCGCCGCACAGGCAGCGCCCGGTCAGGCGTCGCACGGCACCGGTCGTTTCGGCCATCTGCGCGTCCCCGGCGTGATGTTTCGTGATCTGCAGGCAACCGGCCGCGCCTGCGCCTGAAGCCGGGGCCGGCAGGGCGATGATAGTCCGGGGGCCTGCGCCGGTGTCAACCGGCGCCGGCGGAGCCAGGGGCGCTCGGCCTTTGTCCGGCCGGTCAGGCCCAGGTGAGCCGCGCCATGCCGGTCAGCAGCCGGACGAGGTCGACCTGGCGATGCGTTTTGGTCTTGAGCATGACGCTCTTGAGCTGGCTGCGCACGGTTTCGCGGCCCAGTCCGTGCTGGGCGGCAAGGCCGCTCAAGGTTTCGCCGCTGGCGAGGCCGCGCGCCACCCGCACCTCGGCCGGGGTCAGGCCGAACAGGGTCTGCAGCAGCACCGGGTCGACACCGCCGGCGTCGCCGGTCCGCGCACAGGTGACCAGCCAGCGCGCGGTGCCGAACACGTCCGGCGTGGCGGCCGGGAGCGGCGCCAGATGGACCATCAGCGCGTCGCCGCCGGTGGCGGTAACCGGCAGGGTCAGCCTGCCGGTGCCGCGGTCCGCAGGGCCGCGTTCGATCCGGTTGCGGAACGGGCGGTCGATGGCGGCATCGACGAAACCGAGCCGGTCGGGCCGGTCCTCCGCAAGACCGGGCATCAGGTCGCGGAAGGCCGCATTCGCAGCCTGCAACCGGCCGTCGGCCGCAAGCGTTGCGGCCGGCAGCCCGAGCCGTGCGAGCGCCGCGACGACGGCGTCGGCCCGCTCGCGCTCGAGCTGCGCGGAAAGCCTCACCGCCCGGACAAGATCCGGACGCAGCCGATCCAGCCGCGCGATCGCTTCGGGCGCGACGGGGCCGCGCTCGTACGGTCGATGCACCGACAGCAGGACGGGCCGATCCGCCGTCGCGTCGATGACGGTGACCGCCTGCCAGCCGAGGCCGCTCGGCCGGCGAAAGGCGCGATAGAGCGGCAGGCTGTCGATCTCGTCGGGGCTGAACAGAGCGTGGTCGTCGACGAAGCCCGTGGTGCCTGCGGCGAGCGCCCGCGTCAGGGTCGGATCGCTGGCGGCCCAGCCATCGCGGAAGAATCTGTTCATGGCGCTGGAGCTCGCGGCATTGCCGGCCCAGGCGGTGATCGCCAGGCTTTCGGCTGCGATCAGCGTGGCCGTCAGGCAATCGGCATGGGCCGCGAGCTGGTCGAGCATGTCGGGCCATTGTTCCGGCCGCATCACTGTGTCGTAGACCGCCTCGACGAGCCGGTCGTCGTCTGCTTGAAATTCCGCTGCCGCCATGACCGCTCCCCGAACCGGCCGAAAGCGCCGGCCGGTCCGGCAGGGCTTTCACGCCCGCGCCGAGTCGTCCTCCCGTTCTGTGCAGGATCTCCCGGTCCGGTTCATCCGGACAGGGTCTCGCGAACGGCCTGGTCGCCGGCGGCCGGCTGCCTTCAGGGCGTAAGGTGTTTGGCACGACGGACGGCGGCAAGGTTCGAGCGGGCCGAAACGGCAACGGGCCGCCCGGAGGCGGCCCGTTCGGGAGGGACAATCAGTAGCGGGCCGTTGCCGGCCCAGGGCCGGTATTGAACAGGTAGTTCACACCGAGCTTGATGGTGTGGATGTTCTGCGCCGTCCGGTCCCGTTCGGTGAAGCCCGGCGTGCGGTCGCCGAAGCCGTAATAGAGATATTCGACCTTGGCGCTCCAGTTCGGCATGAAGGCATATTCGATGCCGCCACCGATCGCGTAGCCGAGCCGCGTCGAGGACGAGGACAGGGTCGTATTGGCCGAGAAGTCGTAATATTTCTGCGAGAAGGTCCCAATTCCGAGACCGCCGGTCGCGTAGATCAAGGCTCGGTCGAAGGCGTAGCCCGCGCGCAGACGGACCGAAGCCAGGAACGGCACCGAGGTGCGGAAGGCGTCGCCGTTGTTGAATTCGGTGCGCTTGTTGATGCCGGCGCCGGCGACATCGCCTTCGAGACCCAGCACGAACTGGTTGATCTGCCAGTTGTAGCCGACCTGGGCGCCGCCGAAGAGACCGTTGCCGGTCGACGCCGTCTCCTGATAGACGCCCGTCGCGTCACGGTAGGTCGAGCGTGACGAACCCCAGCCGAGATGCGCACCGACATAGAAGCCGGTCCAGGTGAAGGGCGGGGGCGCCACGATGGCGGCAGGGACTTCCACCGGGCGGGCGGCGCCGAGATCGGCGGCCTGGGCGGTGGAAGCCAGCGCAGCCACGGCGCTGCCTGCGAGGAGGAGCTTCTTCATCAGATCGTTCCTTCTGCTACTGTCCAGGGACCGGGCGCACGGAGCGAATTTGCGGCCGGCCGGCTACGGTTCCCGATTGCGGCCCGCCGCCTGCTATGACGCCGTCCGGGCCAGGCCTTTCGGACCGGTCGCGTGGCACCGCGACCGACCCGGATAGGCCACCAGGAATGTGCCGGCAACGCGCCACGGTGGTGACGGTTCCGTGATACGGAAGGCTGGGAACGTTCGCGCGGGCGTTGGCGTTGTCGCCGTGGCGGATCGGCCACAGCGGCCGGGGCCACCGCCCGGTTCCCGCTTGACCGTTTCGGTCCGGACGCCAAGGATCAGCCGGCGTTCGGCATTGCAGGAGATGTTGATGACCGGAAACTTGCCCCGATCGCTGCGCGCCATGCCATTGGCCGCCATGCTGGTCCTGACCGGGGGCGCCGCCGGCGCCACGACACTGCCGCTGGAGCCCGGCCTCTATCTGCCGGCCAATGTCCGCTGCGGCAATGCCAGCGCCGAAACGGAAGTGTTCAACATCGACAGCCGCGGCGTCTCGACCAGCCGCATGACCTGCACCGTCGCGCCTCAGGCCGGACGTCCCAATTCGTTCGACGCGACCTGCCGCGAAGGCGACGAAGCCGATATCGCCACAACCAACGCGCCGGTCATCAAGCGCGTCATCCGCGTTCTGTCGCCGCGGACGATGACGCTCGACGGCGAGAACTATCGGTTCTGTCAGGCGCTCGACGACTGATCCGGCGTGTCGAGGTGGGCCGGCGCGCCCGGTCAGGGCAGCGGCGTGGTGATGAGCAGCGCATAGACCCCGGCTACCAGCACAGCCATGGCGACCGCGCCGGTCCAGAAGCGCGAGCGCTCCATGCGCGAGGGCGGCAGGCGGAAGGGCTGGTGTTCGGCATGTCGGATCATGTCGCCTCCTCAGGGGCTGTCGATGGCACCGTTTCGTTTCCACGAGGAACCGAAACGCGTGCCTTGTTCTCACCCCAGCGGATTACGTGGAGCTTACAGCGGAGCGTGGCCGGCAGATTAGGTCGCGTTCCTTGCCAAATCACTGCCGCGGGCTGCCGGCCAGCGCGCACCGATCTCGGCCTCCACATGCGCGCCCAGCGCACGGCGGATCGCCGCCTCGATCCAGCTCCAATGCGGCTCGGCCCGCCCGACCCGCGCGAACCGGCGTGTCAGGCCGCCGCCGGCCAGCGGCACGACTTCGGATGTCTCCAGATAGATCTCGACGACCTGCCAGCCGCCTTCGGCATCGACGATCACGTCGGCCGAGCCATGGGCGAAGAGATGGACATCGTGACTTCGGCCGTCACTGCCGGAGACCTGCGGCAGGATGGCGAGCTCGTCCAGGGCGAGTTCGAGGTGACGGCGCATCGGGTGTCAGACCGCTTGCATGGGTGGTGACCAGCAATGAAAGCATTGCTTTCATTGCTGGTCAAGGGCGGTGCGGCGCCAGATCACCTGGCAAGGGCTTCGACCGAGCCGGCCGGCTGTCCACATCTCATTTTTGTTCTTGATATGTTCCAAATCTTGGGCGCAAGATCGAGCCCGTCGGCGCGCGGGGCGGGGAGGCCCACGCGGCTTGCGCGATCGGCAAGGCTCGGCGGAACATGATGGGACATGGCATGGCGGTGGCGACCTGGTTTGTGGTCCAGCCCTTTGAATGGTCGAAGAAGGGGCGGATGATCCAATGCGACGCCCGGGAGTGGCAGTCGGCCGAGGCGGCTTGCCGTGAAGCCCTGCGGCTCGCAGCGCGGGGCGGCGGTGCCGTCGCGGTTGCGCGTACCGGCGATCCGGAGACCGGCGAGTTCACCGAAAGCGTCGTTCTCGGGGTCTATGGCAGCCTGCCCGACGAGATCCTGCAGACCTGAAGCGGCGACGCGGGCTGGCGCTGGCGGTTTCGCCGGCGAAGCCGTCTTGCGATTAACGTTTGGTTCCGGGCCGACGGGGCTGTCGGTAACCGTCTCGCGGCGCTCCGTCCGGCCCACAAGCGGCTGCGAAATCAGCGGCTTGTGGGCTCTGGTCGAATCGGAATCGAAGGATGAAGTCAGCGGCCCGGCGCGGCCGGCGGCCCGCCGCAGGCGCGGTCATGTGCGGCGCGCGAGCGGTAGAGATAGCCGCGCTGGGCCATGCATTGCAGGCCGCTCGCCTGATAGGGCTCGCCGGTGACGCCGCAGATCTGCTTGGCGTTCTCGAAGTCGCGCACGAGGTCGGGACGGCCGGGCGCGCGCTGGCAGTCGGCGCGGCCCCAGATCGCCGCCTCGCCGGGGGCGGGCGGTGGCGCCGGGGTCGGCGGTGGCGATGTCTGGCAGGCGGCGAGGGCGAGGATCGAAACGGCAAGTGAGGCGATGAGAGGTGTCGTGCTCAGGCGCATGAAATCGTCTCCTCGACTGACAACGTCAGGATGGCTGTCCGGTTCCCGGTGCCGCCGCGGCTGTGCCCCGGGCTGGAAGCGATGAAGGGCTCGTACCTTTCGACGGTCGTTGTTTCAGGACCGGCTGATGTGGTGGACGCGGATGTTTCCCCAGGCTCGTGAAAGTCCGGACAAATCATCGCTCGCGACAATAGGCGATTCCCTTGGTTTGTCGCCCCTTTAGCGTGGTTTTTTCGGCAGTCTCGGCATGCCGAGCCGCGCGGCCTGGCGGTCGAGGCGCTTGAGCACCGCCATCTCCGCTTGGGTCTGCCGCAGGCCTGCAAGGCCGAGGGCGCCGAGGCAGAGCAGGGTCGCCAGCACGATCAGCAGGGCGCCGTCGATATTGACGGCGGTCGGGATCAGCTCGTCCATCATATCCTCCCGGTTCGCTGCGGCCGCGCTCAGCCGCGGTCCTTGCGATCGCCCTGAGCCAGCAGGCGATCCCAGAAGAAGGTTTCGGGGGCTGCGCCCCATTCGGCGTCGAGCCGCTGCTCGACCCGGGCGATGCGGCCGCGCAGGGTCGCGATGACGCGCGTCAGGTCCTCGTCACGATCGGCCGCGCGGCGCAGCGCGCTCTCGATCGCCTGCAGGTGCGCCCGCTGCCGCGCAAGGCCGAGCACCTGCATCCAAAGCGACGCGGCGATGACCATCATGAGCAAGATGAAGATGAGAATGAGTGTGTCTGGGCCAACATCGCGCAAAAGCCAGCTCGTCATCGGGGCCTCCGGTCGCCAGGAGTCAATGAATAGATCAAATCGTCGGTGGGCAACTATCGAGCCGGCGGAAAGACACAAGAAATGTGTCCGCAAAAAGTCGGTTGGGGAAGGGATTAAATATTGATGTGAAAGATAAAATTGTCGACTTTTGCTTTACCGGATCGAAGCGCGTGGCGTGATCGGAGAGGGGCGGTTGTGGAGGACTTCCGATCACCCGCGATGGGATCAGCGCCGGTTGTACTTGCCGACCACGCGGTGGCAGATCGGCCAGTCGACGCGGGCCACCTCGAATTGCCGCTCCGGCCGGAACTGCTCGAGCTTCCAGGTCCGGTCATTCCAGCCGACAAGGTTCTTGATGATGGCCTCGGCTTCGCCGGTGGGGCCGTGATCGTAGAAGACGTGCACCTCGTCGCGGGCCGGCTGCATGTGCGGATTGATCAGGGCCATGTCGCCCCAGCGATAGGCCGGTGACATCGAGTCGCCGTAGACCAGGATGCCGTAGGCGCCCTTTACGCCTTCCAGGATGGCGGGGCGCTTCACCACCTCGATCGGGTCGAAGGTCACGATGAGGTGGCCTTCGCCGCCTTGCGCCGCGGCGTAGATCGGAAAATCGCGCGCGCCGACCAGTTCCGTGCCGGGGACGATGGCCGGTGTGAATGGCGAGACCGCCGACGCCGCTCCCTCGGTCCGATCCGGGCCGAGGCCTGAGGTCAGCCAGTCGCGCGCGACCCCCAGAAGGTCGGCCGCCATCTGCAGCCGGTCGATCTCCGGGTCCGTGCGGCCCTGCTCCCACTGCGACACGGCCTGCGAGGATACGCCGAGCGCCTCGCCGAGCTGGCCTTGCGTCCAGCCGCGCTGCCGGCGCGCGGCGCGAATGCGCTCGCCACGCGTCGTAGGCCTGTCGGGCTGTGCCATGGGGCGCCTCCGTTATCATGGCGGGGCATTGTAAAGCATTGCTTGCTTGAGTCGACAAAGTGACGCTTGATTATTCTGAAAGTGTCGCTTAAATTCACGGTCATGACACACCCAGCCGATCACGGCCAGGCGCCGGCCCAAGGGCGCCCCCTGAGCCTCACCCGGCGGCAGGCGGCCCTGCTTGCCTTCATCCGCTCCGAACTCGAACAGGGGCGGCCCGCGCCCTCCTATGCCGAAATGGCGGCACATCTCGCGCTGTCGTCGCTGTCCGGGATCCATCGCCTGGTCAGGGGATTGGAGGCGCGCGGCCTGATCCGGCGTCTTGCCGGCTGCGCGCGTTCGATCGCGCCCGCGCCGGAGACGGCCAGGCCCGGTCATGTCCTGCTCGCCTTGCCCGAATATACCTATCGACGTGCCGAAGCCTGCGCGGCCACGGCCGGGATCCCGGTCGGTGAACTGGTGGCCGGGCTCGTTCTGGACGGCCTGCGCCACCCGGCCTTCTCCCGCGCGCTGAAGGGCCCCGGGGTCGTGACGACGACGGCCGCGGAGGCGATGCCGGGTGCGGGCGACCGCGCGCCCATCAGCCTGGCCGGCAGGGGCGGTGCAGCGCCGGCGGACAAGGGAGGGGCCCGCTGATGGCCAGACGCCCCGGACGCAAACGCAAGATCGTCGTGCGACAGCCCAACGGCCAGCCCTCGCGCGCCGGCCGCACCGACGACATCCTGTCGGTCGCGCGCAATCAGCCGCATCGTCGCGGCCTTGCCGATTTCCGCGACGAACGGGCGGCCGATCCGCTCGGACGGCTGGCGCTGGCCGGCCTGATCGATGCCGATGCCTATGAGGCAGGGAAGGCCTGGCGTGTGCTGGTCGCAGCCTACCGGCGCGCTCTCGACGCGCCGATCGCCTCGCCCCGGAGCCTGCCGGCAGGGCCGATCGCGGCTGTATCGGAACTTGCCGAGCCTGGCACGGGCGGCCTGGACATGCGCACGCCCGAAGAGCGGGACCAGGCGACGCGGCGGCGCTGGGCCGCAGCGCAGCGGGTTCTCCGCGAGGCGGGCTATCAGGTGGTCGCCGAGGTCGAAAGCGTGGCCGTCGACGGTCAGGAGGCACGCAATCTGGACAGCCTCCGGCGCGGCCTTGGCGCGCTCGCCTGGCATTTCGGCATCGCCGGCCGGCGGCGGCGCGCAAGCCACGCCGCGACCCATTAGGGACGGCGGTATCGGCGCCGGCATTGGCGCGATCAGTGCCGCGGGTCTACCGTGCGGCGTCACCGAATCGAGGTTCGCCATGCGTTCGCTGTTCGCCGTTCTTGCCCTCGCACTGGCGCTGGCCGGCTGCGGCGGCGCCAACTATCACATCGGCCCATCCGGCTCGCCGCCGTCGCAGACGGGCGGCCGCGGCTGAAATGGCGGGGCCGCGTTGGTCCGGCTGGCCCGGAGCGCCGGAAGGCTCTATGCCGTGACCTCGCGGGCCCGAGGCTCGTCCCGATCTCTCCAACCGGATTCCATCATGCGTGCCGCCCTGACCGCACTGTTCCTTGCCCTGTCCCTCGCCGGCTGCGTCAGCGCCGGCTCCTATCCGTCCAACCCGCCCAATCCTTCGCCGTCCGAGCAGGAATCCGATCGCAGCCGCGAGCTGGGCGCGAGCCTTGAAGTCCCGGGCTTCGTCGCCTGACGCCTTGCACCTGTCCCGCACCTGATGCCTGGCACATGCCGTCGGTCCGGCGATCAGTCGAGCGGCTCGATGCCCTGAGCCTTCAGGCGCGCGAGGTGCTCCTTCATCTCCTGCAGGCGTTCGGGCGAATGGCCCTGCCACCGGGTGACCTCGCCCGTCACCCGGAGCGGTTCTCGGGAGCGATAGGATTGCGTCGGGTTGCCCGGAAATTTCTTGTCCGTCAGGTTGGGATCGTCCTCGATCGATCCGGTCGGCTCGACGACATAGATCCGCTCCCGCCCGTCGCCGGCCGCAAGTTCCGCCCCCCAGATCGCCGCATCCAGAGTGCCGGTGAAATAGACCCAGGACATGGGCTTCCGCGAGCCGTAGTTGGAGCGGTGGCCGGCGGCGATCAGGTCGCCTGGTTTCAGGTCCGCCCGGGTGCCGTGGAAGAATTGGCGCGCAGTGGAGTCGGAAGACATGGCCTGCTGTCCCTCTGGTGATGCGGAGCGCGGGCCCGCGTTCATAAGGCTTGGCCCCCGGTGTGCCGCAAGTCCCGTCCCAGGCCAGACAATGACAATGGGAAAGCGGGGCTTTGGCGAGTTGGCCCGCGCGATGGCGTTCGACGCTCCCGGACGTTGGCGGCGAATGGTGCTCGGATCGGGCAGCTAGCGGCCGGCCTGTCGGTTGACGAGGGCCGCGGCGACGATGCCGCATAGCCCGCCGGCCGCCTTCATCGCGAAATCGATCAGGCGACCGTGCCGCCCGGGGGCCAGTTCCTGCAGGATCTCGAGGGCTGCGGCGGAGCCGACGACAAGGACGAGCACGACAAGCCAGCGGCGCGGATAGGCAAGGCCGAAAAGGCCGCCGATCAGGGCGAAGGCGGCGAAGCGCTCGAAACCCGCGGAATGACCTGTGACCGGTCTCAGCCCGATCGGCCCGAGCGTCATGACGAGCACGGCCAGCAGCAGGCCCCATGCGGCGGCGCGCATGACGAGGGTCGCAAGGGCCGGAGCGGGCGAAGCGGGCATTGACGACATGAGATCCTGGAGTGGTGGCCTGGGTCCGTCCGGCACAGCCCGCCGCGCGCAGGCGCTTGCGATCGCCCGAACCGAGGCGCCGCTAAGGCCGCCTCAATAGCACCGGATCTCCGGCAGAACCATGGCCCTCGCACAATCGTGACTCGCGCAGGTCTCTGCTGATAGGTTAACGGCAGGCAAGGATCGCTTAAGGCTTTCGCGCCATTGTATTCACATACCGGCAACGCACAATTTGCCGCAATCGAGGCCCCGTATCCCGCATCGCTGAGAGGCTGCCTGCCATGGCCACCATCCCTCCGGGCCGTTCCTTCTCGTCGGCAGATCGCACCGCCATGCGGGCTATCTATCGGCGCTGCTGCGACGATCTCGGACTTGGGGGCGGATCGGGCCACCTGCATGAGGCTTTGGCGCGCGCCATCACGTCGCGCTACGCGGCAGGGTCGACGGATCCCGAACGTCTCGCCGCGCATGCGCTCAAGGCGGCGCGCCGGGCGGCTCAGCGGCCGCGTGGCCTGTGGACGGCGATGATCGCGGTTTTCATGCGCTCTCAGCCCGGGGCCGGGCGAGCCTGATAGGGAAGCCGGCCTGGCGAATGCCGGGAACGAGTCCCGGCGCATCCATCAGAACCACCGGCGCGGCGGGGCCGAACGCGGCGCGGGCCGGAAGGTCAGGGCCGCCCCGTCGCTGTCGCTCGGTGTCACGGTCGCAACGTAATAGGGCATGACGCCGACGCGGATCTCCGACGCGGTGATCTTGGGCTCCAGCAACGGTCGATACCCGGTTGCGTTCTGCGGCAGCGAGGCGGCGATGATCTCTGCCGGCGTCAGGTGGCTCGCCACCAGCCGTTGCAGCATCCTGATGATGCCTTTTTCCGTGAGCGTGCCGAGCTTGACCTCGGCCAGATAGATGCGTCCGTTCTTGCCTGTCCCTTCGACTGTCAGAACACGCTGGCTCGGATAGTCTCGCATGGTGCCGCCCCCCTGCAATCAAACCGACGATTCGAGATGCTGATACAACCACCGCGATGTGCAAGTGGTACGATATTCCCGCATGTCACATTCGCGTGAAAAAAAGTCCGATCAGCCGCGCAATGCCGCGAAAGGATGATTTTCGTTCCGATTTGTATCAGCATACTTACTTATTTGACTGATGATGCTTAGAACAAACGATCGTCCAAGCGCTTCTTCGCGACGAGGCATTACCCGCTTTCGGCCGCCGACTCACGTGAACGGGCATCAGCATTGTGCAATTGAGGGGACTGTGGCTGCCGCCGAAAGTTGTCCTTTCGGCAGTTGCAGTGCCACAAGCAGCACTCCCCGTGGCGGCTCCCCGTCGGCCGGCGCGGCCCACGTGTCGGTGCACGATGCGGACGGTGCCGGCAGCGGCAGGCCCCGGTCCGACAATCGCGGCTATGGGCCGGCTGAGGAGATCGTGGACGTGCGGGATTTTGTCGTTTCGGATCTGCGCGCCCAGCCGCGCTTCCTGGCCGACGTCGCCGACCGCATCTGGCGCGCCTGGTGGCGGGAGGAGGGCGTGCCGTTGGAAACACTTCGCCGCGGCGTCGAGCAAAGTCTCGTGCCGGGCGCGGTTCCGACGGCCCTGGTGGCCCATCGGGGCGACCTCTTCCTCGGAACAGCCTCGGTGATCGACAGCGATATGGAGCAGCGGCCGCTCTATCGTCCGTGGGTGGCAGCGGTCTGGGTGGAGGCGGAGCAGCGTGGCCGGGGCATCGGCGCAGCGCTGGTCGAGGCGGCCGCGACAGTCGCCTTCGCCGGCGGCGTCGAGTGCGTCTATCTTTGTGCGACGCCCCGCAACGCGGCCTTCTATGAACGGCTGGGCTGGCGGCGCATCGAGGCCGACGTCGCTGGCCTCGACATTTTCTGCCTGCCGCGCGCTGCCTGAACCCGGCTTGCGTCGCCGAACGCCTCAACAGTAAAGCCCGCGCCGGCAGGCGCGGGCTTCGGGTGTCACAGGCAGCGAAAGGCGAAAAGCGGCTCAGTAGCCGTGGCGCAGCCGGCGCCGGATGCGGCGCTCGCGCTCGCGCTCACGCTCGTAGCGGCGGATGCGGCGCTCGCGCTCGATCATCCGCTCGCGCTCCCGGAGCCGGCGCTCCCGCTCCCAGCCATAACCCTGCGCCTGGGCTTCGCTGCCGAGCGCGACGAGGCCAAGGAGGCCGGCGAGTCCGCCGAGGACCAGCGCGCGGCGGTTCTGAGTGTTGTCGGACATCAAATTTATCTCCTGGTGAGTCGCCCCGCCGGCAGCCTGTACGACGGCCATGCACCAAGGCAACTCCCTTCCGGCGGTATCGTTCCACCACGTGACGTGCCGGGCGAGGGGCCTCGTCGTCGTGGCGCTTGCATGCCGGCCCGAAATGGAACATAACGGGAACATAAGGGGCGTCAGCCAGGAGACGTGATTCCATGACCCAGGCAGCCAGGTTCGAAATGGTGCCGGTTCTGCCCATGGCCGAAGATGCGCGGCGGGAATGGGCGGTGAGCGATGGCTTGCAGGAGGACGGCACCGGCTACGATGTCGGCCTGTCGCCACCCGGTATTCCCTACGTGCCGACCGACGAGGATGTCGAAGCCGTGCTCGCCGAGTTCGACGGCGATCCGAAGCGGGCGATCCGCGCGCTGCTCGAAGATATCGGCGTTCTCGCCGACGACCGGCGCAAGAATGTCTCCTACGGGGCGATCTACGGTCATCTCGAAGTCGTCAAATAGCGGCTGCGGCCCGTCACCCCGCGGCGCTCCGGATGTCAGGCAATGGCCGGCGCCGCACCGGCAGGACGAGACCGGCAGCGCGTCCGCCCGTTCAAGCTTTGTTGATCAGCGATCTGGCCTGCGTGCCATGTCTTTGCCCGCTCCAGCGCGTCCTCTCGTCGTGGGTGGGCTCGCTGGCACCAGCGGCGGCTCCGCGGCTGGCGCAGGTCGGCCGGCGTGCGCGAGGCTCTTGACGCAGCGAATCAGCCTGTCACATTGCTTTATGAATTGTCTGCTACGTACGGCGGAGGACCGTCGGCGCAAGCCAAAAAGAGTCCATTTCAAAAAGGCCGCCGAACCAGGGAAGGGAGGCTCACCATGCGCAGCGCTCTCGCCGATCTCGATATTGACGACGTGTTCGGACCGGAAGCTCTGAACGAGATGCAACGCGTCTTCGACGCGACCTGTCGCGAACTGGGCGAGGCCGGCACCGACCCGCGCATCCGCCGCGCGGCTGCGCTTGCCATTGTCCAGCACTACGAGCTCGGCATCCGCGCGCCCTGGGCCGTCACGGCCTCGGCCGTAAACACCGGGCGGGGCGTGCACGGCCATACGCCGCAAGGCCCGCTGGTCTGGTGGCGTCCGGAGGGGGCGGCGCAGGTTGCAGCTTAGCCGATCGCCGGTCCGGCCCTTGCGGGTACCTGCTCGCTTGGGGGCTCGGCTCCTGCCTGCTGGGAGTGGCACCACACATGCCGCGACGGCGTAAGGGACGGTCTGGCGAGAACGACGATCGGGGCCTGAGGCTTCCTTCCGGGTGGTTTCTCTTGGGACTGACGCTGGCCGGATCGACCGTGCCGGCGGGCGCGTGAGGGGGCGTGGATGTCGAGCCGACCTGATCGGGCCACCGGGGCTGAGCTGGTCGCGATTTCGATACCTTCACGAGCAGTTTTGCGCGCCATATGCCGGTTCAGGCCGCGTTTCTAGTGCCGTCCATCACGGTGCGCAGCCTTGTCGCGCCTGCCCAGATCGTCAGCACGGCAGAGGCTGCGCCCTATGGCAAAGCCGCCGCGATCACAATGGTCGACTGTCCCCCCGGGGCGATGCGCGCACCACTGGCGGGCGCAATCCGGCCGGTCTGCGGTTGACCTGAACCGAACTGTCCGACGACGGCCAGCGCATCGACGAGGCCGGCCTGCCGCACGGGCGGCCAACCGCACGGGCGCCCGCGTCTTCGCGTTCCGCAACGGCGGCTGGCAACGCGTTCGGGATCTGCGTTGAGGCCGCCGAATCCGGCCTGCGGCCGTTCACGAGACGGTTCGAGCCGGGCGAGCGGGCGTCAGTCCCCGGGTTGCCGCCCAGAAGACGAGAGCGGTGGCGCTGATCGCCGCGCCCAGCAGCGTCACCCCGGTCCAGCCGAAGCGGTCATAGGTGAGGGTCGAGGCGATCGAGCCGCCGGCGCTGCCGATCGAATAGAAGATCATATAGCCTGCGGTGAGCCGGCTCTGCGCCTCCGGTCGCTCGGCATAGATCATCGCCTGGTTGGTGACATGCACGGCCTGCAGGCCGAAATCGATGATCACCACGCCAACGATCGGTCCGAGCAGCGAGACCTGCAGCAGCCCGATCGGCAACCAGGCGACCAGCATGAGCGCAAGGCCGATCAGGGTGACGCGCTGGGCAAGGCCGCGGTCGGCCCAGGCGCCCGCGCGTGATGCACCGAGCGCGCCGGCGGCGCCGGCAAGTCCGAACAGGCCGATCTCGGTATGGCTCAGTAAGAAGGGCGGCGCGCTCAGCGGCAGCACCAGCGGGGTGAGCAGGGTGACGATCGCCGCAAAGATCAGCATGGCCAGTGTCGCGCGGATGCGCAGCACCGGCAACTCGACGAACAGCCGCGCCATGGATCGGATGAGCGCGGGATAGGAGCCTGCCGCTGCCGGCTTCGCATCGCGCGGCAGCGCGCGCGCCAGTATCAGGGCGACCGCGAGGGTCAGCCCGGCCGAGACGAGATAGACGGCGCGCCAGCCGGCGAGGTCGGCAATGGTACCGGAAGCCGTGCGGGCCAGCAGAATGCCGATGACGATGCCGCTGGTGACCGTGCCGACGGCCTTGCCACGCTCCTCGGGGCGGGCAAGCCTGGCGGCATAGGCGACCAGTGCCTGGGTCACCACGGCGAGCAGACCCATGACGGCGAGCGCGGCGAAGAAGACAGCGCCGGCCCGAGCGGTCGCGACCAGCAGCAGGACCGCGGCCGAAGCGATGGTCTGGCCGACGATCATCCGCCTGCGGTCGAGCAGATCGCCGAGCGGCACGATCAGCAGGAGACCGAGACCATAGCCGATCTGCGTCGCGGTCATCACAAGGCCGATCGCACCATGGCCGATGGCAAAATCCTCGGCCATCCGATCGAGCAGGGGATGGGCAAAATAGACATTGGCCACCGCCAAGCCAGAGGCGAGGGCGAAAAGCAGTGCGAGGGGCGTGCTCAGTCCCGGCGCCCGGATCTGCGCTGTCGCGCCGGCCGAGCCCAGGGGCTCGCCGGCGGCCGTCGCTTCGTTTCCGATCGTCATGCGCATCTCCTGCCGCAAGTGGTTTAATTATGAAACCAATTGCGGCATAGACAGGCCGGTTTTATCTTGCAACCGAAAACATCGTGATCTGCCTGAGACGGAGCGAGATGAAGCGAACCAGCCTGGAAGGCGATCCATGCCCGGTGGCCCGCGCGCTCGATGCCATCGGCGACTGGTGGTCGCTCATGATCATCCGTGACGCCTTCGACGGCCTCAGCCGCTTTGGCGAATTCCAGAAGAGCCTCGGGCTTGCGAAGAACATTCTCGCCGCGCGCCTGCGCACGCTGACGGCGGCCGGCATTCTTGCCGTCGAGGCGGCGCCGGATGGCGGCGCCTATCACCGCTATGTGCTGACAGAAAGAGGACGCGGGCTGTTCCTCGTCATGGTGGCGCTCAGGCAGTGGGGGGAGGCGACCTTCTATGCGCCGGGCGAGCCGCATTCGACCATGCGCGACGCCGCGACGGGCGAAGAGGTGAAGCGGCTGGCGCTGGAAGCGGCCGACGGGCGCAGGCTCGGCCCCGACGACGTCATGATCCGGCGCGTCTGAACGGCGGGCCGGCTCAACGCTCTCCTGCCGTTTCGACGCTTCCGCCCGGCCGGGGTCCGTGCGAGGCTTCCGGGCCTCCTTCCGCGCGGACCCTGTCCATGAGCACCAGTTTCAGCCTCGGCGACATCACCATTCATCGCATCGTCGAGCAGCAGGTGCCGTTCTTCGCGGCCCTCGATACGCTCGCCGGCCTCACGCCGGAGCAGCTCGCGGAGAACCGGGCATGGCTCCGGCCAGCGGCGCTGGACGCCGACGACATGCTGGTCCTGTGCTTCCAGTCCTATGTCGTGCGCACGCCGCATCACACCATCCTCGTCGACAGCTGCATCGGCAACGACAAGCATCGGCCGACGCGTCCGACCTGGCACCAGAAGACCGACGATACCTATCTGCGCGGCCTGGCTGCCATAGGCCTTGGCGTCGAGGACATCGATATCGTCATGTGCACGCATCTCCACGCCGACCACGTCGGCTGGAACACGCGGCGCGACGGCGAACGCTGGGTGCCGACCTTTCCCAGGGCGCGCTATCTGTTCGGCGCGAGCGAATACGCCTATTGGACCGAGCAGAACGCCAGGACGCCGATCGTGGCGTTCGGCGACAGCGTTCTGCCGGTCGTGGAGGCCGGGCGCGCCGACATTGTCGGCGACGGCCACGCGATCGGCGACCATGTCAGGCTGAAACCGACGCCGGGCCATACGCCGGGCCATGTGGCGGTGGCGTTCGGCCGCGGCCGCGACGTCGCGGTGATGACCGGCGACCTCATCCATTCGCCGCTGCAGGCGCGCTATCCCGAGCTCTCCATGCGTTTCGACGCCGATCAGGCGGCGGCGGCGAAGACGCGCCGCGCCTTCCTCGAGCACTATTGCGACACCGAGACGCTCTGCTGCACGGCCCATTTTCCCTCGCCGTCGATCGGCCGCATCAAGCGCTGGGGCGAGGGCTTCAGCTGCGAGATGGTCGAGGGCTGACCGGACCCGGCCTGGAACTTTCACGTATCTGCCGTGTTGTTTATGCGGGACGCCCGGCTGCCCCGGCGATCGCCCTTGCCGGGAGTGCGGGCCGATATGTCCCGTCATTCTCCATCACCTGGCCCCGCCATCTGGCGGGGCCATTTTTATGCGCTGACGTCTCAGCGCAGGACGAGGCTCGGCGCTGCGCGGCGCTCCCAGCCGAGCCTTTCGAGTTCCGGCGTGTCGTGATCGGCAACGGGATAGCCGAGGCAGAGATAGCCGATGAACTGCCAGGCGGCGGGCACATCGAGCAGCGCGGCGATGTTCGCGGGGTCGAGGATCGACACCCAGCCGAGGCCGATGCCCTCGGCGCGGGCCGCGAGCCACAATGTGTGGATCGCCATGACCGCCGAATAGGCCGAGGTTTCCGGCATGGTCATCCGGCCGAGCCCGTGGCCCTGACCGGACGAAGGATCGGCAAAGACCGCAAGATGGATCGGAGCCTGGTCGAGGCCTTCGAGCTTCAGCCGGGCGTAGCGGGCCTGCCTGTCGGCGGGCTGCGCCGCCAGCGCGGCGGCGTTGCAGCGGGCGAAATCGGCACGGATCGCGTCGCGCCGCTCCTGGCTTTCCACGGAGACGAAGCGCCAGGGCTGGCTGAGCCCGACGGAAGGCGCCGCGGCGGCGATCGCGAGCAGGCGGGCCAGCGCCCCCTCGGGCAGGGGATCGGGGCGGAAGTGGCGGACGTCGCGGCGCCAGGCCAGGAGGCGTTCGAACGTGGCCCGGAAGTCGCTGCTGAAATGATCGGCGGTTTGCGACAAGGACGTGGGCCTTCCTCAACATGCCGATATGGCCTCGCGCGCCGAGCGGGAGAAGTCAACCTGACCCGGCGCTCATCGTGAATCACGATCGCAGCGCTTGTCGCCAAAGTCTTGTCATTGCTTGACAAATGGCTGACTTGATCCGCTCTCCGAGGCTTCCGACCGGGCGGCCGAATGGCAGATATGCCAAATAGGTCAGTATTATTGACATAAAATGTCCAAGGGAGCATGGTGCGCGCAACAATGCGACCCGAAGACCACCCGAGCGAGGACACCATGGGCTGGGATGCGAAATTTGCGAGCCGGGCGGAGCGGATGCGCGCGTCCGAGATCCGCGAGCTCCTGAAGCTCCTGGACCAGCCCGACATCATCTCGTTCGCGGGGGGCATTCCCGATCCTGCCCTGTTCCCGGACGCGGCCTTCCGGGCCGCCTATCAGGACGCGCTGACGACGGCCAATGCCGGCGCGGCCCTGCAATATTCGATCAGCGAAGGCTTTCCGCCGCTGCGCCGCTGGCTGGTCGGCGAGATGGCCAAGATCGGCGTGCCCTGCGGCATCGACAACATCGTGATCACTTCGGGCTCGCAGCAGGCGCTGGATTATCTCGGCAAGCTGCTGCTGTCGCCGGGTGATACGGCGCTGGTTACCTGGCCGACCTATCTCGGCGCGCTGCAGGCATTCAATGCCTATGAGCCGCGTTATGACCGGCTCAACCCGGCGCAGGGCAATCTAACCCCGGCGGCTTATGCCGAGGCCGCCGGGCAGGCGGGCGGGCGGGTGAAGCTCGCCTATCTGACCCCGGACTTCGCCAATCCGACCGGCGAGACGCTGGATCGCGCCGCGCGCGAGCGCGTGCTGGACCTTGCCGACGAGCTCGATATTGCTGTCATCGAGGACCAGGCCTACCAGGCGCTGCGCTATGACGGCGAGCCCGTGCCGGCGATCCTCGCGCTCGACATCGCGCGCAAGGGGCATATCGACGCGACGCGCACCATCTATTGCGGCAGCTTCTCGAAAACGCTGGCACCGGGCCTGCGCGTCGGCTGGGTCTGCGCGGCGGCGCCGGTCATCACCAAGCTGGTGCTGATGAAGCAGGCGGCCGACCTGCATAGCCCGAGCATCAACCAGATGGCGATGCACCATGTCGCGGAGCATGCCTTCGCCGACCAGGTGGCCAAGATCCGCGCCGCCTATCGCCACCGGCGGGACCGGATGCTGGCCGCTCTCGACAGGCACATGCCCGAGGGCGTCGCCTGGTCGCGTCCCGAGGGCGGCATGTTTATCTGGGTGACCCTGCCGGAAGGCATGGACGGCGCTTCACTGCTCGCCCGCGCGATCGAGACCGAGCGGGTCGCCTTCGTGCCGGGCAGCGCCTTCCATGCCGACGGCTCGGGCACCAACACGATCCGGCTGAACTTCTCGCTGGCGGGCGACGCCGCGATCGACGAAGGCATCATGCGGCTCGGCCGGCTGATCGGGGCGAGCAGGCGGGCCTGATCGCGGCGCCGCGGCCTTGGCGCGGACACATGGCGCGCCTACATCTTGCCCTGGCGCTGCCGTGGGGCAGCAGCCGGATGAGGGTGCGATGGACGTTCTGCGTTTCGCTGGCAATGTCCTGTGGTTCGTGGTCGGCGGGGTGATCGCCGGGCTCATGTGGTATCTTGCCGGACTGATCGCCGCGGCGACCATTGTCGGGCTGCCCTGGGCTTTCGCCTGCTTCCGGCTGGGCAGCTACACGTTCTTTCCGTTCGGCCGCGAGCTGGTGCCGGTCACGCATCTGACCGGCCGCGATCCGGGCGCGATGGGCCCGCTGCGCCTCCTTGGAAATATCATCTGGTTCGTGCCGCTCGGTTTCGCCCTGATGGTGGTCCACCTGATCGCGGCGGTCCTGTGGTTCGCCACCATTGTCGGCATTCCCTTCGGCTTCGCCCATCTGAAGCTTGCCCAGGCCTCGGTGTTCCCGCTGGGCAAGCGCATCGTGTCGACCGACGTCGCCGCCCTCGCGCGGCAGCACAATGCGGCGAACACCTTGGCCTCCGCGCGCTCGCGCTAGGGGGAGCGGGGCCCGTCAGGCAAGGCCGGCCTCGCCGCCGACCTGCCCCGCGATATAGCCCAGCTTGTCCGGATTGCGCATGACGTAGACGCCGACGATCTCGCCGTTTTCGATCGCGAAAATGGTGGTCTGCAGCACGCCCTGCTGCAGCGACACGATGCCTGGCAGGCCGTCGATCAGGCCACGCGCGAGAATCTGTGGTGGCTGATAGCCGGGCTTTGCCGCAAAGCTTGCGAAGAACGCGGCGACGGCTTCCGCGCCGTGGATCGGCTGCGGGGCAGCCGGCCGCTTGCCGCCGCCGTCCGCCCTCATCACGACATCGGCCGCGAGCAGGGTCTTGAGCGCCGATACGTCGCCGGACCGGCTGGCCGCGAAGAAGGCATCGGCGATTTCAAGCCCGTGGTCGCGTGGTACCGGAAAGCGCGGCCGCGCGGTGCGGACGTGCTCGCGGGCCCGCGCCGCGAGCTGGCGGCAGGCCGCCGGTGCCCGGCCGATTGCATCGGCAACGACCTCGAAGGGCTGGCCGAAGACGTCGTGCAGCAGGAAGGCAGCGCGTTCCAGCGGCGACAGGCGCTCCAGCGCCAGCATCAGCGTCAGCGTGAGGTCGTCGGCATCTTCTTCCGTTTCGGTCTCCATGATCGGCTCGGGCAGCCATTCGCCGATATAGGTCTCGCGCCGGACGCGGGCCGACTTCAGCCGGTCGAGGCAGAGCCGCGTGACAGTGCGGGTGAGAAAGGCCTCGGGATTGACCACCGCGCCGCGCCTGGTCCTGTGCCAGCGGAGATAGGCGTCCTGCACGACATCCTCCGCCTCCGCCATCACGCCGAGCATGCGATAGGCGACACGCTGGAGCCGTGGCCTGAGCCGGTCGAAGGCCTGTCCGTCGTCATTCACGATCGTCTCCTCCTCGCGGCGCGGCCGGGCCTTGTCGCGGGCCGGGCCGCGCGCCTTGCCTCAGGTGGCCCGGTCCTGCCGTGGATGGCCAAGCCCTGCTTCGGGCCGCCAAATCCCGCCTCAGGCCGTCTTTCGCGCTGGCCGCTCCACCGGGTGAACGAAGTGGAAGCCGACCGCAAAGCGGTTCCAGGCATTGATGGTGACGATCATCAAGGTGAGCTTGGCTTGTTCCTCCGGCGAGAATTCCTCCTGCAGAAGCGCATAGTCCTCGTCGGAAGGATGGCAGCCGGCGAGCTGGGTCAGGGCTTCGGTCCAGGCCAGCGCAGCCCGCTCGCGCGCCGTATAGAGCGGCGATTCCCTGAACGCGTCGAGCAGCAGGAGGCGCTCGGCCGTCTCGCCGGCCTGCAAGGCTTCCCGACCGTGCATGTGGATGCAATTGGCACAGCCGTTGATCTGTGACGCGCGCATTTTCACGAGCTCGAGGAGGCTCTTTTCGAGGCCGCTCTCGGTGGCCTTGCTGCTGACGTCCAGCATGGCCTGAAGCACGTTAGGGGCGGCGGCGAAGGGATTCTGGCGCGGTGTCATGTCTTGTCTCCGTTGATGGCGCAACCGTGCGTCCGACCCGAAGACGAGGCGTCTTCCGGGGCTGTGACATCGCCCGTCGAATCTTTCGAAAAAGAAGCCGATGCCGCGCCAGGGCGTCCGCCGCAGCGAATGGGAGGGCCGGCGCCTCCCGTTCCGAGCTCGTCCAGTTGCCGGCGTCTCCGCGCCGCTCGCGGCGCGACAGAATCGCGGTGGCGTTCCGACGGGCGGTCGCCACCGGCGTGATCGGCCGCGGGCCTGCTCCGCCTGCATCCGCGCGCCGCTCTCTCGTCCACCCCCGGTTCCAGCGGGCAAGGGCCCTGCCGGGCTTTCGGGTCGCGCGGCAAGGCTGGCCCTAGTATCGAGCAGTCCATTTTTTCAACAGAATGCGGCGCTTTGCCGTCCTGCGGCGCGCGACCAAACAAAGCGGGTGCCCTGACAGGGAAAGGGCCCTATAGTCCGGCCTCATTCGACCACAAGAGTGGAACGAATTCGGCATTGGCCTGTCTTTCGACATTGCGGGCGGCGGCCAATGCTGGAGACGGGACACTGGAGGCGGTGGCGCAGGTCGCCTCCGCCTTTGTCATTCCCGCCTGCCGCGCCATGGGGCGAGGCGGCCATGCCAGGAGGCCTGCAACTGCTCGCCGTCGACGTGCTGATGACAGACGAATTGCGCAGGCGTCCGTCGAAGCCCGCCAACCGGCAGGCCGAGGCCGAGGCGTTCCGCGAGCTGTCCGGCTTGATCGCGCGCAATCCGAAGCGGGCGATCAGCCGTTTCATGGATATTGCGGTCAGGCTGTGCCGCGCCGGCTCCGCGGGCCTGAGCCTGATCGATGAGAACGATGCGGGCGAGGAGGAACTGGTCTGGGCGGCGATCGCGGGCGCGCTGAAAGGCCATCTCGGCCAGACCATGCCGCGGCGCGCGAGCCCCTGTTCGCTTGGCATCGAGGCCGGCCGCATCGTGCTGGTCGGCCGGCCCGAGCGCGCCTTCCCGGCCTTTGCCGCCATCACTCCGCCGGTCGTCGAGGAACTGGTGGTGCCGCTGCTCGATTCGGGCGGTCTTGCGCTGGGTGCGCTCTGGATCGCCCATCACGACGCGGACAGCACGTTCGACGCCGAGGATGCCCGCATCATGGAGCACCTGGCGATCCAGCTCGTGCTCGCGCTCAAGCTGCGCGACCGGCTGGAGCGCAAGGTGGGCGCCCACCGCGCCAATGTCGCGCTGCGTGCCGCCAATATAGAGCTCGCCGAGACCTCCGCCTTCCTGCAGAGCGTGCTCGATTCGAGCACCGACTGCATCATGGTGCTGAGCCTTGCCGGCAAGATCGAGCTGGTCAATTCGGGCGGGCTCGCCCTGATGGAGGCCGATGATCTCGTCGGCCGGTGCTGGCCGACCCTGTGGGGGCTCGGCTCCGGCGATGGCGGTGACAACGATGCCGGAGCCGCCGTGCGCATCGCGGCCGCCGGCGGCGTCAGCCGCTTCCAGGGCTTCAGCCCGACGGCCCGCGGCGCGCCGAAGTGGTGGGACGTTGCGGTGACGCCGATCATCGGCGAGTTCGGCCGGCCACTGCGGCTGCTTGTCGTTTCGCGCGACATTTCCGGCGTCAAGGCGGCTGAGGAACGGCTGGCAGCGAGCGAAAGGCGGCTGCGCGTCGCGCAGAATTTCGCCGAGGTCGGAACGTTCGAGTGGAGCATCGACAGCAACATCGTCTACCCCTCCGAACAGTTCTGCCGGCTATGGGGTATCGCCCCGCAGGCGGCGATGCCCGGCGAGGTCTTCGCCGACCACATCCATCCCGACGACCGCCATCTCCTGCTGGCCCGGCGCGACGGACCGATCGAGAGCGCGGGCGACTATGTCGAATACCGGGTGATCCGCGGCGAGGAGGTGCGCTGGCTCGCCCGCAGGGGCGATGTGCTGCGCGACGCCGACGGCCGGCCGACCAGCGTGTTCGGCGCCTGTTTCGACGTCACCGACCGACGCAAGGCCGAGGAGCAGCAGCGCCTCCTCATGCAGGAACTCACCCATCGGGTGAAGAACACCATGGCGATGGTGCAGGCGATCGGGCTGCAGACCCTGCGCAGCGCCCATTCGGTCGAGGCCGCCGGCGCTGCCTTTGCCGCGCGCATGCAGGCCCTGTCCGCTGCCCACGACGTGCTCATTCATTCCAATTGGTCGAGTACGAGTCTGAAGCCGCTGATCGAGCGCGCCGTGCGCCTTCACGACGATACCGGCCGCCGGTTCCTGCTCGACGGGCCAGCCCTCATCCTCGGGCCGCGGGCCGCGTTGACCTTGGCGCTCACCCTGCACGAGCTCGGCACCAATGCCCTGAAGTATGGTGCGCTGTCGAACGACCAGGGGCGGGTCGAGCTGACCTGGCGGGTCGAGGACGCGGGATCCGACCGGCGCGTTGTCATGACCTGGCGTGAGATCGACGGGCCGATCGTGCCGCAGCCGACGGTCCAGGGTTTCGGCTCCCGGCTCATCCGGCTCGGTTTCGGCGTTCCCTCCGGCAAGGCCGAGCTGGTCTTCACGGAAACCGGCGTCGTCTGGACGGCCAGTGCTTCACTTGCCGAGATCCGCTTCCAGGGCGAGGATTGAGCGCGTGGCCGCTGGGAGCAAAAAAGAGCCCGTTCCGGGGGGCTGGAACGGGCTCGGGAAGGGGACGGGCACGGAGGCCATGCCGCGTCACGCCTGCTCAACCCGGGCGGTGGCGGAAAGTTCCCGCTCATCGCAGCCGCCATCGTTCAAGCCCTATCCCTGGTGAAAAATGCGGGCTAGGTTCGGCCGCCTGCGAATCCTTGCCGAGCTTCGCAATCTCATTCGTCGATCGTGTCGAGAACCATGCGCCTGTCGGTCGTTCCAGCCCTGTTTTTTGCCGCTGCCCTGGCCGGTTGCGCCAGCACCATGGCGCCGCCCACGGTCATCCATTCGGAACGGGCCATGGAGGAGGAGGTGGCCTGCATCACCAACCTCTTCAACACCCGGCTCGAACTCGTCCGGTCGACGCCGATCCGCAACGGCGTCGAGATCGCTTCGGTCGACCAGGCAGGCCTGATCGTGGCGCGGGTCGAGGTCGTGCGGGCCGGTCACGGCAGCACGGTCACGCTCCAGGTGCGTGAATTCGCGAGCCTGTTCTACCACGATCTGGTTCGCCGCTGCGCCGGCACGCGCTGAGAGGGGCCGGGCCCGCCTGCCGGTCCGGCTATTCCAGATAACACTGCACCAGGCGCGCCTCCGCTCGCAGTGCCTCCGCTTCGTCGGATCGGCCGAGACGCTCCAATTCGTTCGCCGCGCCCTCGCGTTCCCGCAGTTCGGAGGCGAGCACGGCGCGCACGTCGGCTCGGCTCAGGCGCAGCCGTTGAACTTCCGCTGACCCGGCCTCGAAACGATGCGGCTCATAGGTCGCCGATACTGCGCGGTTCGGTGGCGCCTCGGCATTGTCGATCGCGGCAATGAGCCCGCGAATGACCTTGGCCTCAATGGTTTTCCGGCACTTCATGGCCGAGCGCAGATCGGCCCGCAGTGCAGCCTTCACATCCCTTGCGGCATCGTCCGGCGCGTCTGACGTCCCTATGTCGGCGGTCATTCTGAATGTTCCCAATTGATCCCTATTTTAGGATATAATAGGATCAATAAGGAATAAAGAGGATCATTCGGCCATGTCGGATCAACTTGTCACCGTCGAGCAGGCGGCGGAGCAACTGAACCTGCATCCCAAGACCGTGCTCCGTTACATCAGGGACGGGCGGCTGGAAGCGACACGGGTCGGCAAGTCCTACCGCATCATGCGAGCGAAGCTGGACGCCTTCGCCGGTATCGCCGGCGGCACGGCCGCGACGGATGCGGGCGTGCGGGCGACCTGCATCGTCGACATTCCCGGCCTTTCCGTGGATCGGGCGGAGCGGCTCGCGACCTTCCTGCATGCCGCCGCCCTGACCGGTGACGGGCAGACACCGCCGCTGCAGCTTCAGACCGCGTTCGACCGGCTCAGCCGAACCATGAAGGTCGTGATCATCGGCACGCCGCCGGACGTGCGCTGCCTGCTCGAGATGTTGCAGGTCCAGATGAGTGGGCGGTCGTGAGCGACCCCGTCTATCGAAGCCGCGCGGCCGGCGTCGCTATCGCGGCGCAATACCGGCAGGTGCTGGCGGGCTGGCCGGTCCCCCGGGCCGAACTGACCTTGCCGACGTCACTCGGTTCGACCTTTGTCGTGGCCTGCGGCCCGGAGAGCGCGCCGCCCGTCCTACTGTTCCACGGCTCTCAAGCCAATTCCGCCATGTGGTTGCCCGATGTCGCCATGTGGTCGGCACGGTTCAGGCTGTTTGCGGTCGACATGGTCGGCGAGGCCGGGCTTAGCGCGCCAGTCCGGCCGCATCTTGCCGGGGATGTCCATGCCCGATGGCTCGACGACGTCTTCAAGGGGCTGGGACTGTCGCGTGCGGCCCTTGTCGGCGTGTCGCTCGGCGGCTGGCTGGCGCTCGACTATGCGCGCAGGCGGCCGGAGGCGGTGCAGGCGCTGGCCCTGCTGTGCCCTGCCGGCATCGGCCGGCAGAAGAACTTCCTGCTCAAGGTTCTGCCGCTCATCCTGCTCGGCTCGTGGGGCAGACGCCGGGCACGCACCATGGTGATGGGCCCCATGCCGCAGGTCCTGCCGGAAGCGGTTCGGCCGCTCGCGGAGCTGATGGAGGAGGTGGGCCGGGTCATCAAGCCGCGCGTCGTCCAGATCCCGAGGCTGACGGACGCGGAGCTTGCCCGGCTCGGTATCCCGATCCTGGCCATCGTCGGCGGGCGGGATGTCCTGCTCGACTCGCGCGAGACGTGCGAGCGGCTGCGGCGGCATGCGCCGCAGGCGGATATCTGCTTCATCGAGGACGGCTACCACTTCCTGCCCGATCAGGCGTCGCGCATCATGAATTTCCTGGAGCGCAACGTTCTGCAGCCCGTTCGCTGATGCCTCACGCGCGACCGGCCGCCGGCCGGTGCCGCGAGGTCGCGATGATGGCGATCCGCGACGGCAGCGAATGGCTGTGCCAGGTTCTGCAGCGGCTCGCGATCGGCTATGTTGAAACCGGGGCGGGCACCGTTTCTGTCGCGGCGGCCGCTACCCGGTTCGGAGAGGATCCCTGATGAGACAGAGCTCATCCGTCGACGCGGTGCCGGGCTGGGGCGATTTCTCCGGACGGATCTGGCTCAATACCGCCCATCAGGGTGCGATTCCCCTGCGCGCCGTCGCGGCGGCGCATGAGGCGGTCGCCTGGAAGGCCTGTCCATCCGAACTGACGCAGGCCCGCTTCGACGAAACGCCGCAGCGCCTGCGCGAAGCGATCGCCCGCCTCGTCAAAGCGCCGGCCGAGGAGATCGTTCTCGCCAACAGCGCGTCCTACGGGCTGAACGTCATCGCGCAGGCCTATCCCTGGCGGGCAGGGGACGAGATCGTCGTGATGGACGGAGATTTTCCGTCCGATATCCTGCCCTGGCTCCTGGCGGCCGAGCAGAATGGCGCGCGGGTGGTCCGCATCAAGCCGCGGCGCCATGTCGTCGAACCGGACGAACTCGCGGCGGCGATCACGCCGCGCACCCGGCTGTTCTGTTGCCCGTGGGTGCATTCGCTCTCCGGTTTCGCGGTCGACCTCACGGCCCTTGGCGCGATCTGCCGGGATCGGGGCGTGACCTTCGTCCTCAATGCTTCGCAGGCGCTGGGCGTGCGGCCGATCGATCTCGGAGCGGCGCCGGTCGATGCACTGGTCTGCGTCGGATTCAAATGGCTCTGCGGCCCCTATGGCACGGGCTTCGCCTGGATCAGTGCGGACCTGATGACGAAGCTGAAGGCGACCAAGGCCTACTGGCTGTCGATGATGACCGCGCAGGATCTTGCCGGGGCCAGGATCGAGGTGGAGCTGAAGCCACGGTCCGGCGCGCGCTCATACGACATTTTCGGCACGGCCAACTTCTTCAACACGAGACCCTTGACCGAGGCGGTCTCGTATCTGACGGAACTCGGCATCGAGCGGATCGCGGCGCACGGGCAGGCGCTGGTCGACCGGTTCGTCACCGGGCTCGATCCGAAGCGCTATCGGATCGACAGCCCGACCGAGGCCAGTGAGCGGCGGTCGACGCTGATCTTCTTCTCCGACCGTAATCCCGCGCGCAATCCGGAGGTCCACCGCGCCCTCGCCGAGAGCGGGATCGACGTCGCCTCCCGCGCCGGCTCGCTCCGGCTCGCTCCGCATCTCTACAACAGCGCGTCGGATATCGATCGGGCGCTGGCGGTACTCAACGCGCGAAGCTAGGTCCGGTTGCATGGTGAGATGCGTCAGCGGCGGCCGTGAGCCCTGCGGCGCGTCGCTCGAGCGCCTGGCGGCAATCCGCAATCTGCGGCCAGACGCTCAGCCTGTGTGGCGCGCCGCTCACTTCGGCTGCCAAAGACCGCCTGCAAGGGCCAGGGCATCGGCCCCCGCGGGGAAGCGAAGCCGGCCGGAGACATCGTTGACGGCTTGCCAGACAACTTCGGCGACATCGCTTTCGCGGGTCACCAGGGCCGGCTGCGCAAAGCCGGCAAAGATGGGCGCGGCAAAAGCGGCATAGGCCTCCGGTATCAGGTCCTCGACGCGAATGTCGGTATTTTCGGCAAAACGTGTCGTCGGCGCGTAACCCGGCTCCACGAGCTTGGCACGGATGTCGAAGGCCGCGAGCTCATGCGCCAGCGAGCCGGTGAAACCTTCGATAGCCATCTTGCTGGCGGTATAGGCGGCGGCCAGCGGCATCGGCGCCAGTGTCACGGTCGACGTGACGTTCACGATCACTCCCGAGCGCCTGGCGCGGAACTGTGGGATCACGGCCTGGCACATCGCCATGACGCCAAAGGTGTTCGTCTCGAACACCTTGCGAATATGCGCCATCGGCGTCGCCTCGAACGCTCCCACCACGCCGATACCGGCATTGTTGACGAGCGCGTCGAGCGGCCCGGCCGCTTCGACCGCGGCGGCGATGCTCTCCGGCCGGGTCACGTCGAGCTGCAGCAGCCGGACGCGTTCGTCGGTTGGCAGGACGCTGGTCGCCGGCCGGCGCATCGTCGCGACGACGGTCCAGCCCGATGCATGGAAATGGCGAGCGGTTTCAAGCCCGTAGCCGGAGGAGCAGCCGGTGATGAGGACGGTTTTCATGGCGTGGCGAACCCTATCGATTGATCTTGACAGGGGAGGAATAGCCAGCACGATCTGGACTATCATCAATGCTCAATCCATAATTCATTGGCAACAGTCCGGAATGACCGACCCGCTGGCCCAGATCGTCGCGCTGCTTCGGCCGCGTTCCGTCTTTTCGAAGGGCATCAGCGGCGCGGGGCGCTGGGCCGTGCGCTATGCCGCCTTCGGGCAGCCCGGCTTCTGCGTCGTCATGACGGGGCGCTGCCGTCTTGCGGTCGATGGCGAAGAGCCTGTCACGCTGGAGTGCGGCGACTTCGTGCTGCTGCCTGCGACACCGGCCTTCACCATGTCGGGCTTCGAGCCCGCGACGCCGGTCCGCGTCGATCCGAAAACCATGCCGGCGCCGGAGGAGGAGGTTCGGCATGGCCGCGCGGAGGGGCCGCCCGACGTGCGCCTGTTCGGCGGCTATTTCGTCTTCGAGTCTCCCGATGCGGCTCTGCTGGTGCCGCTTCTGCCGGGCATGATCCATGTCCGCGGCATCGAACGGCTGGCGCTGCTCGTCAGGCTGGTCAGCGAGGAGGCGGCTTCGGACAATCCGGGACGCGACCTCGTGCTCGGTCGGCTCGTCGAGATCATGCTGATCGAAGCTTTGCGGACCGCCCGTCCCGACGGTGCGCCCGTGGGCTTGCTGCGTGGCCTCGCCGATATGCGCATTTCGACGGCGCTGAAGCTGATGCATGGCGATGTCGGCCGGTCATGGACGGTGGCCGGGCTCGCGGCTGCGATCGGCATGTCGCGTTCGGCGTTTTTCGACCGTTTCTCGCGCGCTGTGGGGCAGCCGCCCATGGAATACCTGCTGGCGTGGCGGATGGCCGTCGCAAAGGATCTGCTGCGGTCGCAGGATCTCGCCCTGGACGAGGTGGCAAGACGGGTCGGCTACGGTTCCGCGAGCACTTTCAGCATCGCTTTCAGCCGGCATGTCGGGCAGCCGCCCGGACGCTACGCGCGCAAGGCCCGCCGGCCGCGCGATCGGCGCCACGCAGCCTTCGCGGGGGCGTAGGGCTCCAACCCGACGGATCGTCTCAGCCGTGCTGCGGCATGGGCATGCCGGCAGGCCTGCCGCGCACGAGGCCCTTCAGCCGGTTGAAGGCCCGCAGGGCGAAACCCATCGGCTGCGGCAGCGCGTGGCGGCAGAAGGCGAGCTTGCGGACATAACGGGGCACGTGCCAGCGCGCCGTCGTGCCGGCCGGGAACAGCGCGACATCGCCGGGCCCGAGCCGGCGTGGCGGCACGCCCGCGCAGCTCACTTCCACCTCGCCGTCGAGAATGTGCACGGTCTCGTCGACACCGAAATGCCAGTCGAACGTGCCGGCCGTGCAGTCCCAGACGAGACTGACGGCCGTGCCGTCGGTCGAGCGCGACAGCTCGGCGGCGCGTGCGACCGGCGCGCCCGCGACGATCCAGCCGGGCGTGATCGGCGCGGCGGCAAGTTCGGTTGTCTCGATACGGCTGACCACGATCGGCGGGTGCGGCATGGTGGTTCCCCATTTTGAGGCGAGGAGACCCGCCAAAGGTGAAGGCCGCGTTGCGCGCGGCCGCGCCGCCATCCCCGATCGTGCGAGCTGGTAAATGTCCTGCCAATGGGGCGGGCCCGGCGGTTTCCTTTGTGCTAACTCCGGACTGGCATCATCGGCGCGTCCGGAGACGAACGATGATCCCTGTCGCGCTTGACGATTGCATGGCCTGGCTGCACCCGGCGGCGGCCGACACCGCCTGCGGGCGGGCCTTCGTCCTGGTGCCGGCGCTCGGCTTCGAGGAACTGTGCACGCGGCGCAGCCTGCGCATCCTCGCCGACCGCCTCGCCCTGGCGGGGCTTGCCACGCTCCGCTTCGATTTTCATGGGACGGCGGACTCGCTCGGCGATGAGACCGCGCCCGATCGCATCATCCGCTGGCGTGCCGACACGCATCGCGCCATCGAACGCCTGAGGGAGATGACCGGCGCGGCCGAGATCGGGCTTCTCGGCCTGCGCTTCGGTGCCCTGATCGCGGCCGACGTCTCGGCCGGGCGCGACGACATCGCCATGCTCGGCCTGCTCGCACCGCCGGGATCGGGCAGACTCCATGCCCGCGAGATGGCGGCGCTGTCCCGCATCATCGCGCCGCAGCCGGAAGACGGGCAGGGCGGTGTCGCCGTGGCCGGCTTCCGCCTCGCGGCTCGGACGCTGGAGGCATTGAGGCGGCTGGACTGGCCGGTGGCGGCCCCCTGTCCGCGCCTGCTGGTCGCCGCCCAGGGGCCGGCGGCCAACGGCCTCGCCGACCGGCTGGCGGCATCGGACACGTCCCTGCAGCGGCTCGGCTTCGCCGGCTATGAGCGCATGATCTGCGATCCGACGGCGTCCGAAGTGCCCTTTGGCGTCATCGACGAAATCGTCGCCTGGGCGCGTGGGCAGGCGCCGGCGGCGACAGTGGCCCTGCCGGTGCAATCCGGCCCGGCGGTGCTGGCGGGGGACGACTTCACCGAAGAGGGGGTGACTTTCGGACCTGGCGGACGGTTGGCCGGCATTCTCTGTCGGCCGGCCTCCGCAACCGGCCAGGCGGTGATCTTCACCAATTCGGGGGGCGTTCCGCATATCGGCTGGGCCCGCATGACGGTGCGCTTCGCCCGCGCGCTGGCCGCCCGTGGCATCGCCTCGCTGCGCATGGATTTCGAGGGGCTCGGGGACAGCCGGATGGTCATGGAGCCGCCGACCCCGTCTTATTACGAAGCGGCGACGCGTGCCGACATCACCGCCGCGGTCGACCTGGTCGTGGCACAGGGGTTTGGCGAGATCGCGGTCTCGGGCAATTGCAGCGGGGCCCATCACGCCTTCCACGCGGCGCTCGCCGATCGGCGCATCCGCGCCCTGGCGCTGAGCAACCTCGAATGTTTCGTCTGGGGGCCGCGCTACAAGCTGCCGCTCGGCGCCTGGATGGCGGCGTTGCCGGTGAGCGTCGAACTGAAGAAGCGCTCGGCCGATGAAACCTTGAGCGAGACGGCGCGCTGGCAGGCCTGGCTGAAGGATCGCACCGTGACGCTGGCGCGCCGCTACGCCAAGCCGACCGTCGGCGCCCTCCAGCGGCTCGCCGCGCGCTTCGCGCCGCAGGCCCGGCCTGCCGACGGCGGCAATGCGGTCGCCGCCGGCTTCGCGGCCCTGTCGGCGCGGGGCGCGCGCGTGCGGCTGGTCTATAGCGAAGGCGATGCCGGTCTCGACGAACTCGAGCTCTATGCCGGGCCGGACGGGATCGAAGCGACACGCCTGCCCGGCATCGACAAGCAGGTCATTGCCGGGGCCGACCATCCGATGACATCGTCGGCGGCGCAGGCGGCGATGCTCGCCATGATCGTCGACATGCTCGTGGACGAGGCTTCGGCCAAGGCGGCCTGACAGCCTGCGCGGCCGCTCCTTGGCGACGGGAAGTGGTCTTGTCGATGGGGCGCGACTGGTGCTGTCGTCAAGGCCAATGTGCTCCTATGGACCGGCTTCCGCCCTTGAGGATGCTGCCATGGCGACTTCCGTCGACGCGCCCGACTGGTCCACGATTCCGGCTCCGGCCGACGACGGTGCGGCACGTCATCTCGTCGGCCGCGACCTGCCCTCGATCACTCTCGCCGCGACCGATGGACGCCGTGTCGATCTCGCCGCGCTGCGCGGCCTCACCGTCGTCTACGCTTACCCGCGCACCGGCCGGCCGGGCGTCGACAATCCCGACGGCTGGGACATGATCCCCGGCGCGCGCGGCTGCACGCCGCAGTCCTGCGCGTTCCGCGACCATTTCGCCGAGCTGCGCGCACTGGGCGTCGACCACCTCTTCGGCCTGTCGACGCAGACGCCGGCCTATCAGCAGGAGGTGGCGGCCCGCCTGCATCTGCCTTTTGCGATCCTGTCCGATGAAAGGCTGGAGCTCGCCACCGCGCTCACCCTGCCGACCTTCGCGACCTCGGGCATGACGCTCCTGAAACGCTTCACGCTCGTGATCCGCGACGGCCGCATCGACCACGTCTTCTACCCGGTCTTTCCACCTGACCGGAACGCCGCCGACGTCATCGCCTGGCTCTCGGCGAGCCGCTGACCCGATATCGTCTTCGTTCGACCAAGGACCTCTCCCGTGAACCCGATCTTTCAGGGCCTCTCCGCCTTTCCGATCACGCCGGCCGACAGCGAGGGCCGGGTCGACACCGACGCCCTGCAGCGGCTGGTCGCGCGGCTGGTCGGCGCCAAGGTCGATTCCATCGGCCTGCTCGGCAGCACCGGCAGCTATCCCTATCTCAGCCGGGCCGAACGGCGCCGCGCCATTGCGGCGGCGGTCGAGGTCGCGCGCGGCACGCCGATCCTGGTCGGCTCGGGCGCGCTGCGCACCGACGAGGCGGTCGCCCTCTCGCGCGACGCCGAGGCGGCGGGCGCCAGTGCCCTGCTGCTCGCGCCGGTCTCCTATACGCCGCTGACCGACCGCGAGGTCTTCGTGCATTTCGAAACCGTCGCCGCGGCGGTCAGGTTGCCGGTCTGCATCTACAACAATCCCGGCACCACCCATTTTTCCTTCTCGCCCGGCCTGATCGCGCGGCTCGGCCAGATCGGCAATATCGTGGCGGTGAAGAATCCGGCGCCGGAGCCGGCCCATATCCTGGCCCAGCTTGACGACCTGCGCGGACGCGTCGGCAAGGATTTCTCGCTCGGCTATTCTGCCGACTGGAAGGTGACGGAAACGCTGATCGCCGGCGCCAATGCCTGGTACAGCGTGCTCGGCGGCCTGTTCCCGGAGCCCTGCATGGCGATCGCGCGCGCGGCCAAGGCGGGCAGGGCTGCCGAAGCGCGCCGGCTGAACGCGGACCTGCAGCCGCTCTGGGACCTGTTCATGGGTCATTCCAGCCTCAGGGTCGTCTATGCCGCCGCCAATGCGCTCGGACTGGTCAAGGCGGCGCCGCCGCTGCCGATCCTGCCGCTCGAGCCGGAGGCCGACCGTCAGGTGCGGGCGGTGATCGATCGGTTGCGGCTGCGCTGAAGCGCTGCGTTCAGGCCGCCCTGGTCGCGCATGCCGCCGCGCCAGCGACGGCAATGCGTTCCGGTGGACCGAGGCCGAGGCCGCCATCGGGCGTTGCCACCAGCGTATGGATGTAGAAGCAGGTCTCGGCCGCGTCGGTCGCCTCCATGACCGGCGAGGGCGCCGAGACGATGGTGAGGCCGGCACATTCGCCGATCCAGTCGATGTGGCGATGGCCGTGCATGGCGACGATGCGATGGCCCGCATGGCTGAGGCGGCGGACGAACCAGCTGCCGTTGATCAGCGCCGTGCCGATCCGCTCCGACAGGGCTCGGGCCGGCATCGGATATTCCACGAGATGGTGGTGCAGCGCGATGATCCAGCGCGCGCCCGGATAGGCGGCGAACGCTTTCTCGATCGCCAGAACCTGCTCGGCCGAGACGAGCCCGAGCGCGTTGGTGAAGGAGAAATGCGTCTCCGCATTGGAATCGGCGAGGATCACCCCGAGCCCATCCGGTTCCCGTGGCGGCAGGACCTGCGGAAAGAGATCGGGCCAGAGCTGGCCGAAGCGGCCGGCTTCGCGCCAGGAGCCGGTGTCGGCGAAATCGGCAAGCCCTGAAAGGCGGGGGGCGAGCGTCGCGGCGAGCGTTGGGCCGAGTGTATCGGCATGCCGGTCGACGAGATGCACCTTCGGTCCCTGGATCGCCGCCATGGCCGACAGCATCCGCAACTGGCGCAGGCGTTTGGCCGGGCTCATCGGCAGGTCGAGACGCGCCGGATTGGTGCGGTCGACGACATTGACGTCATGGTTGCCGGGCAGAATCAGCATGCGCTCGGCCAGATGCGGATAGGCGCCGAGCAGATCGAAAAAGGCCGCCCATTCCGCCGAGCGGCCGGCGTCGGTGGTATCGCCGGTCAGCAGGATGAGATCGAGCGGCGTGGTCGCGTGGAGCGCGTCAAGCCGTTGCAGCACGGCGGCGATCCGGCCATTGCCGCGCGGTCCCGACCGGCCGCTCTCGATCCTCAGACCATAGGGCTCGCCAACCCCGTGCAGGTCGGAAAGATGAGCGACGCGCCAGGACTTGCCGTTCGTCGGATCTGCGACCGCAAATCCCTTCAGCGCCCGCGGTTGCGGCATCAGAGCGTCGGCGATCGACCAGACCAGGGCGACGGCGGCGAGGTAGAGGCCGATCAGCACGACGGAATTGGCGAGCGCGGTCTTGGCGAGCTGGTAGGGCGAGGCGAGATCGGCGAGCTCGCCGATCCAGGACGAGGCGCGCCAGGCCGCCGCCGCGGCGGACAGGGCAAGGCCCGACAGGACGAGGCCGGCGGCGACCGAGGTCGCCGCACGCAGCCGGGCGCGGCCGGCCTCGGTCGTATCGGTGGGCAGCAGCTTTTCGGCAAAGTGCCGGAGTGCTTCGCGGCATGCCGCGTAGAAAGGCTGGACGGCCAGCGAATTGAGCTGCCAGAAATTGCTCTCGGCGGCCCGGAACAGCGGCCGGATGCCATACCAGCCGGCGAGTGCGACGATCACCAGCAGGACGAGTGCGCCAAGCCCGGCGAAGGGCGCGGCAAGGTTGGTCCTCAGCGCGATCGCCCAGCCCAGCGCCACTTGCGGGGCAAGGCCCAGCATGATGCCCGGACCGATTATCATCACGAACCAGGCGGCGATCAGCTTGGGCAGGCTGATCTCGGCGAACAGGGTTCCGGCAAGCGACAGCAGCGAGCGGCGCTTGGTGGCGAGCGCATCGTCCTCGACGTCGCCGAAACGCGGGTCGACGATCGGCGTCAGGGCCGGCGGGCGGAGCTCGTCCGATGACATTGGGCCGGATCCCATGGCGTGCGGCGCGGGCAGGGCAAAGCCGTCATGGATTGATTTGAGCCGATCGAGGCGGCCCAGCGCAAGCGCCAGGGTGCCGCGGCGCGGCGATCGGCCGCTTGCCAGCACGGACGTCAGATGGGCGAGGGCTGCGCGAAGGCTGGCTTGCGGCATGGACGACCCGCGGCTCCGGCGCGGGCAGGGAAGCTTCCGCCGCGCCAGGCGAGTATCCAGGCGGTCCATTGCGCCGACATGATGCCGGGGCGGACGGATGCCCCGGCGGCGTGGCCGGTCGTCGCGGTCAGGCGGGCCGAGCGTCCGGCAGCCACTCCTCGAGCGTCACCTCGAAGGTCATGCAGATCGGATTGGCGCCGGCGACGAATGGTCCGCCATGCAGCGCGCCGTCGGTGCCGGCGACGACGCCCGACAGGGCGGCGCCGAGCGAACCGTCGGGCTTTTCGCGAACCTCGCCGGCGAGGCTGACGATTTCCACTGCCGGCCCGGCGACCTCGATGAGGCCGCCGTCGCGCGTCGCCAGGCAGGCATCGACCAGACTGCCGAGCGCGCCGCGTACGAAGGCGTTGCGGAAGCCCTGCGCAAGGCACAGCTTCTCGACGCCCTGGACCAGGTCTTCGTTGGGGGCGATGCGGGCATAGGCAACGCGGCCCATGCGTCCGGTTTCGACGATGGCGGGGGCCTCGCTCATATCCTCAGGGCTCCATGGTGTGCATGGGACGGATCGACCGCCTGCGGCTGCAGCAGCGGGATGTTGGTTTCCGGGTCGAAGGCCTGGCGCAGCTCGAAATCGTCGAGCGAGGTGACGAGCACCGGGATGGGCACCGGACCGACGATCGAGCGTTCGGTGAGGATGTGCCCGCCCATCATGGCGCCGTCGGCGGTGCGGATCGCGGCGTGACAATGGACCAGGGGCGCTCCGTCCAGCGCCTTGCCGATGGTGGCATTGCCGAACACCAGGAAGGCGCGGCCGGCCGGGATCGGATGCGTATAGGCGATGACCGCGCGCCCGCTCGGGTCGGGCGGTGCCACGCAATAGTCCAGCCTGTCGAAGAAGCCGCCGAGAATGGTCGTCGAGGCCGAGGTGACGCCGATCGCCGCGAGCGGCGCGACCAGCGCATCGAACAGGCTGAGGCCTGGCTGAAGCTGCAGCCGGACGTGCCGCGCAGCAGCGGAGGCAAGGCTCTGGATGCGGACCGGATTGAACCGGCCGGGATGGATCAGAGTGCGGGGGCGGGGGAAAGGCGTCACGATGGTCAAGCCACGGCCGCTTCCAGCATCCGCCCGGCGGACCGATCGGCGCCCGGCCTGCCGGCGCCGGGGCCGGCATAGGTCAGCGCCGCGATGCCCGGCAGGCGCTCGACCAGCGCAAGGAAGGTCTCGACCGAGAGCGCGCCGCGCGGCGCGAAGGCAATGGCGATCCGCGCCGGCTCGCCGTCGGCCGCCGTCATGGTCACGCCGTCCAGCCGGTAGTTGAGCTTGCGCAGGATGTCGAGCGCCCGCGGCAGGTCGTCGAGCGGATTGTCCGAGCGGAATTCGGTCCGATGCATGGAAGCCCCCAGGAATGGCGAGAGAGCCTAGCGCGAGGACGGCAGCAAGACTTGCCGAAGATGTCGCTGATGGCTGGCATGTCGAGATGATCATTTTGCTAAAAGGCGCATTGCCGGTAAGATCGTTCGGCATATTGCACTGCAGCGAGAATGCCTCCATGTCCCGTTCCCTGGACGCGATCGACCGCAAGATCCTGACCGAGCTGACCGCCAACGGCCGCCTGTCGATGAGCGAGCTCGCCGGCCGGGTCGGCCTGTCGACCAGCCCCTGCTGGCAACGCGTGAAGCGCCTCGAGCTCGACGGCACGATCCAGAGCTACGCCGCGATCCTCGATCAGTCCCGTCTCGGCCTCACCGAGACCGTCATCATCGAAGTGACGCTGGAGCGCCACGACGACGAGGTGCTGGAACGGTTCGGCGCCGCCATGGCGGAGCTGCCGGAGGTGCTGGAGGCCTATCTGACGACCGGCGAATACGACTATTTCCTCAAGGTCGCGGTCAGCGGCACGGCCGGGTACGAGGAGTTCCTCCGCAAGAAGCTCTACAAGATCCCCGGCGTCCGCCACTCGCGCTCGTGTTTCGCGCTGAAGTGCCTGAAGCGCAGCCTGTCCGTCGTGCCCGAGCACTGACGCCGCAATTCCGCGCGATCCGGATTGCCGCCGCGCGATCCGGATAGCGCCGATCGCCCGGTCCGTGCTCGCGTGGCGGCATCGGCCGGCCGGATGAAGACCGTGCCACCAGGGAGGACGACAATGACTGCGCTCGACAAGGGCATTACCGAGAACGGTACTGGCTATGCCGGCAAGACCTGGAACATTCTGGGCCAGGTCTATTTCCCGAAGGCCGTCTGCGACAGCACTTTCGCCTTCGAGACCAACAGCGAGCCCGGCCAGTTCGTGCCTGTTCATGTCCATCCGACCCAGGAGGAGTTCATCCTGGTGCAGGAGGGTGAACTCGACCTGAAGCTCGACGGCAAATGGCTGAAGGCGAAGGCCGGCGATCTCGTGCGCATGCCGCGCGGCGTCCCCCACGGCTATTTCAACAAGTCGGACAAGCCGGCGCGCGCGCTGTTCTGGGTCTCGCCCGCGCGCATGCTGGAGGAACTGTTCAACAACCTCCACAACGTCGCCGACCCGCAGGAGGTGGTGAAGATCTCGGCGCGCCACGAGGTCGAGTTCCTGCCGCCCGAGGCCAATGCGTAAAGCGGCCTGCGCCCGCGGGCGACAAGCCCGCGCGGCGCCGTCCCTCCGCAGCATCGACCCGCCCGTTCAAGGGCTGTGGCCTGTTCGATCAGGAAGACGATCATGGTTGCCCAGAAGAATGTCTGCATCATCGGCGCCGGCATTTCCGGCCTCGCCGCCGGCAAGGTGTTCAAGCAGCACGGCCACAGGATCACCATCCTCGAGCGGGCCGGCGGCATCGGCGGCGTCTGGGACCCCGCCCGTTCCTATCCGGACGTGCAGACGCAAAGTCCGAAGGAACTCTATCGTTATACCAGCAAGGCCATGCCGGCCGATTTTCCGGAATGGCCGAAGGGGCCGCAGGTCCACCGCTATCTCACCGACTTTGCCGAGGACAACGGCTTGACCGAGCATATCAGGCTCGGCGTCCGCGTGACCGGCATGGCCCGGCGCGGCGAGGGCAGGCCCGGCTGGGTGCTGGATCTGGAGACGCCCGAGGGGACGGCGCGCGAGGACTATGACTTCGTCGCCGTTTGCACCGGCCAGTTCAGCGACAAGAACGTGGTGGTTCATCCGGGCGACGAGGCCTTCAAGGCGGCCGGCGGCGTCATCGTTCATTCCTCGGACTACAACGATCCCGCTATCCTCAAGGGCAAGCGCGTGATCGTGCTCGGCGGCTCGAAATCGGCGACCGACATTGCCGTCAACGCGGTCAGGGCCGGTGCATCGGCCGTCACCAACGTGATGCGCGAACCGGTCTGGCGCATTCCCTATTTCCTCGGTGGCCTGATCAACTTCAAGCGCGTCATCTACTGCCGCGCCCAGGAGGAGATGTTCCGAGGCTGGGGCGCAGGTACGCGCTCGCGCCTTCTCCACGGAGTGAGCAGGCCTTTCACCTGGGCCAATTGGCGGGCGCTGGAAAGCCTTCTGAAGGTGCAGTTCAAGCTGAAGAAGGTCGGCATGGTGCCGAAGGTGCCGATCGAGGAGACGATCAACTGCTCGGTTCCGATCGCGACCCCGGGCTATTTTCCGATGCTCGCCGACGGGCGCCTCAAGGCGGAGCTCGGCACGATCGAGCGCTATGACGGCCGCACCGTCGTGCTCAGCAACGGCAAGCGGCTGGAGGCCGATGTCGTCATCCTCGCAACGGGATGGAAGCTCGGCGTGCCGTTCCTTCCCGAGGACTACCGCAAGCGGCTGGTCGATCCCGACGGGCAGTACCGGCTCTATCGCATCATTGCCAATCCCGACGTGCCGGATATGGGCTTCGTCGGCTTCAACTCGTCCTTCGCCACGGTCCTCTGCGCGGAAATGGCGGCCAACTGGCTGGTGCGCTACGCCGACGGCCAGCTCGCCCGCCAGCCGACCGCCGCGCAGATGCGCGACAATATCGAGATGATGCTGCATTTCCGGCGGGTCGAGCGGCCGGCCGCCGGCGTCTATGGCGGGCTCTGCGTCGCGCCCTACCATTTCCGGCATCTCGACGAACTGCTCGACGACATCGGTGCCACGGAGCGCCGCCGCAGCCCGCTGGTCGAAAAGTTCACGCCGCCCGATGCCGACGCCTTCGCACGCTATCTCGCCTCGGCGCCGCAATATCGGGTGGGGGAGTGAAGTTGCCCCGGTTTTGTGGACACCCGAACAATAGCGTTTTGAGGCGTTCACGATGCCACGAGGACGCGCGCCCTATTCGCTATTCGCCATTTGCCACTCCCCATCACCGTCTGCGCTTCGTCTGCGACGGCGTCTCGCCGTAGCGGGCGGCATAGGCCGCGGCGGCGCGGCCGGCATGGCCGAGGCCTGAGCGGAAGATCATTTCGGTCACGCTGCTGTCGTCGCTGCCGTCGGCAAGCGCCGCGCGCAGGCGTTCGAGCCTGATCTGCTGCAGCCGTTCGGTCAGGGTGTGGCCGCGATGCTGGCGAAACGCCTCCTGCAGCGCGCGCAGGCTGGTGCCGGCGGCCCGGGCGACATCGGCCATGGCGATGGCCTCGCCGGCATGGCCGACGAGATAGTCCTCGGCCCGCCTCACGGCCGCCGGGCCGGGAAGAGGCGCCGGCCGCCCGATCGACGCGCTCCTGTCATGGACGAGCCCGGTCAGCATGAGCGTCGCCAGGCCGTCCCGAAGCAGCACCTGATAGGGCTCCGGAACCGGCCCGGCGCCGTCGGCGGCGGCCCGCATCAGGTCGACATGCCGGAAGAGCGCCGCCCCGGCCGATTGGGTGAGGTCGATGCCGGTCGAGAATTCCACCGTCATGTTCGGCCGGTCGAGCATGGCGCCGCAGAGCCGTTCGAGCTCTTCGCGGCGGATCAGCACGATGATCTTCTGGCAGCCGTCCTGCCAGATCATGCGTGTCGGCAGGGTGGGTGACAGGACCGTGGCGCCGCGACCGGAGGCGGCATCGGCGACGACAGTGCCGCACCGTACCTGCGCCGCGCCGCGCACCGGCACCTGCAGCAGGAAGAAGCGGTTCAGCTCGCCGGGGTCGATCTCCACCGCACTGCCATAGGCCACGAAATTCACGGAATAGCCGGCCTGGGATGCGCTGTGGTGGCGCGCATGGAAACCGCTCGCCTCGCGCGCGAGAGGGGTCAGGAAGTGCGGGCAGAAGATGCGCCCCACCGCTTCGCGCGCCTCGTCGGGCGAGCGCGTATCGACGAGGCCGAAGCGCGCGAGCGGCGCCGGCGAGACCGGGTCGTATGTGTCTGGCTGCATGGCGTCTTCCTCCAGCCAGGCGAGCTCTCTTTTTTGAGGACTATGCAGGCAAAGCGCAGTTTCGCAAAGGCACTAGCGGCGCAGACGGGCTGCGATGTCAGCGGGACGCTGCGTTAAGCGTGACAGCCGCAAGATCTTGCTCTTCATGTCCCGATTGGAAAGGATGTGATCGGCGGGTGAGGGGTGGCAGATGGACGACACGCTGATGCTGCGCCGCAGCATCATCATCAACCATACGGCATCCGCTGCTTGCTGCATGGTGGGATCGGGCCTGCTAGTCTGGGGTTGCTGGGCGGCGCCCAGCCTTGGTTGGCCGCTGCTGGCGACAAGTAGTTTGATCCTGGCGGTCGGCTTCAGCATCGAGGTGGCAATCCATCTCGGCAGCCTGCCGTCGCTGCAATGGCGCTACCGCAGCGGGCTCGTGCTGGCGGGAGCAAATACGGAGACGCGTCGCGTCGCGCTGGTGCTCGCGCTGTTCGGAGCGACCACCTTCGGCCTGATGGGGGCGCTGTCGCTGTTTTCCGTGGAGATGCCAGCCGACACGCGCAGCGACCGGCCACGCGCCGAGACGGCGGCCGGGACGCCACCGAAGGCATCGGCCCTCCCGAAATCCCTCAAGTAACGACATTGTCCGTCCGCGGGGCGGGCAACCCTGAACAGGTTGCAGCGGGCGATTGACGCAACGCGAACGATGCGTCAATCTCGGAACATAAGAGGAACAACGGGCTGTTGGCATTGTCGAGACTGCGGCATCGGGGGGATGTTCATGCGTTCGATGGTGATCTTTATGGTGTGCCTTGCGCTGTTGGTCTTTGGCCCCGCCGTTGCCGACGACCGTGTGGTGCAGACGCCCTATGGCACGCTGATGATCCGCGAGGCGGACGACATGAAGTGCGTCTTCGCCGGCGACAGGCAGGTTCATTGCACCCAGGAGGATCTGCTGACCTTCGAGGGCAAGCCGATCCTTCTGAGGGACTATGCGGTCGTCCTGATCGGCGAGACCTGCGCCGGCAGTGCCTGCTGGTTGCCGGCGCCCAATCATTTCATCGTCCAGACGGCGCAGGGGACAACTGTCCAGAAGACGCCGTTCAACGCCTTCTGGTCTGAAACACTGCCGCAGATGGCCGGGCCGAATGCCTTCACGATGGCCTTGCCCTATTTCGACGGCAAGGTGCGCTCGCTAAGATTCGCCGACGGGCGTTTCGCTTTCGAGCAGCAGGATGCGGAAGGCCCGACCGCGCTGACGGAGACCGATTGCGGAGAGCTGTTCGAACAGGTGCTGGGCGAGTGCAGGGGATTTCAACAGGCCTGCGCCGAGGCTTTCGACGGCCTGTCGGAATTTGCGCGCCGGGCCGCCGAGAACGCGCGGTTGCGCTATGCCCGGTTCAGGACGGCCGAGCTTGGCCGCCTGTGCCAGCGCGCCTGCACGAGCCGGCGACCGCCCGAGCAGCTGGAGTTCAACAGGACCGTCTGCCAGCGCCCCGGCTGAGAGGGTGAGGCGGTTGCGGGAGCTGCCGTCACGCGCGGCCCTGCATCCGGCTGCCTTCCGGCGCGCCGTCAGTCATAGGTCAGCAGGGTATCGACGACCCGGTCGATCAGGGCGCGGCTGCGGGCACCGACCGCCACCAGCGCGTTGGCGGCGCTGGCATGGCGCATGTTGATCGCCTCGGCGCTCTTCAGCGTGCGCAGGTCGCAGACGGTCATGCCGCGGGTATAGGTGCCGGTCTTTTCGATCCGCGCGGAGGTGTGGACATAGTCGATCAGGCTGTCGTCGACATAGGGCACGATGGCGCAGACATCGTGCATGGGCGCGACCGTCAGTCCGTAGCCGACGCGCTGCTTCTCCAGGTAGAAGGCCATCAGGTCGGCGAGCGTTGCCGCCACCGAACGGCCGGAGGCGCGCATGCGGTCGATATCGCTCTGGTCGAAACCGGTCTGGCGGGTGACGTTGTAGCCGACCATGCGCAACGGAATGCCGCTCTCGAACACGGTCCAGGCCGCCTCGACATCGGCGAAGATGTTGAACTCGGCGGCCGGCGTGACGTTGCCGGTCGTGGTCGAGCCGCCCATCACGGTGATCTCGCGGATCCACGACTTCAGGCGCGGCTCGCGGCGCAGCGCCATGGCGATATTGGTCTCCGGCCCGATGGTCGCCAGGATCAGCTCCTCGCGGTGCTGCTCAGCCATGGCGATGATGAAGTCGACCGCGTGCGTGTCGATGACCGTGCGTTCCGGCACCGGAATGTCCGCGCCGTCGAGGCCGCTCTTGCCGTGCATGGCGGCGATCCCGACCGCCTCCTGCGCCAGGGGCTCGGCGCAGCCGCGCGCCACCGGCACGTCGAGCTTGCCCATCTCCACGACCGCGAGCGCATTGCGCGTGGTGTTCTCGAGCGAATTGTTGCCATGGACGCTGGTGATGCCGACGAGGTCCATGTGGCGGGCCGCGAACAGGATGGCGACGGCGTCGTCATGGCCGGGATCGCAATCGATCAGGATCTTCTGTCTGGCGGTCATGGCTGGCTCCGGCGCATCGGGGAGGCCGGCGAGCTTGGCGGGCGCGCGGCCGCCTGCCAACCGCCAATTGGGCAAGCCGGCTGCGCGCCGCCGGGGCAGCCGCCGGCTATGGACAGCAAGGCGCTGTGCATTAGGCTCTCGCGCAAACCGTTTGCCGCGAGCGCCGCCATGCCGTCCGCCGATATCGCCCTTGTCCTCGATCCCGCCGATGGGGCCCTGTGGCATGGCGACAGGCGTTTCGACCCCTGGGCGCTCGCCTGGCGGGCCGCGTCCGGCCGGCCGGCCGGCTCACCGGTCACGCCGGTCGATGCGGCCCGGCATCTTTTTTCGCGGCCGGGCGTGCGGCGCGTGCCGGTGGGCGTCATTGGCCCGCGCGATGCCAATGCAAGCGAATATCGGCGCGCCTATGAGATCGGCCTCGCGCTGGCCGGGATCGGCTTCACGGTCATCTGTGGTGGCCGGGCAGGGGCCATGGAGGCCGTCTGCAAGGGCGTCGCCGAGGGCGGCGGCCAGCCGATCGGCATCCTGCCGGATCACGACTGGCGCGAGGCCAATGATCATGTCGCTGTGCCGATCGCCACCGGTATCGGCGAGGCGCGCAACGCGATCATCGCCACCGCGTCCTTTGCGCTGGTCGCGGTCGGCGGCGGTTACGGCACCTTGTCGGAGATGGCGCTCGGGCTTCGGCTCGGAAGGCTGGTGGTCGCCATGCCCGAAACGTTCGAGGTCGAGGGGGCCGTCGCGCTCGGCACCGTACCGGAGGTGCTCGATCGGTTGTGCCAGCGCTATCTTGCGCTCGACGGCGGCTGAGCGCTGCGGCGTGCAAGATCAAGGGGTTGCGGCAGGCACCGGGCGCCGGATGCAAGCCGGAGCCGCAGAAGAAGACGGATGAACGGGAGGAAATTCGATGACCGGCAGAACAGCGAACCGCCGCGAGATCCTGCTGGCGGGGGCGGCGGCAACCGCCGCGCTCGCCGCGCCGCGCCTTGCACGGGCCCAGGGCGCCACCTTGCGGGTCGTCTGGATGGGCTGGCCGGAAAATCAGGTGACGCCGCTGTTCGACGAGGTCCAGAAACGCCAGCCGGCGATCAAGCTGCAGGTGGAGCGGATCCCGTTCACCCAGGTGTTCCAGACTATTGAGGTGAAGCTCAACGGTCGCACGCCCGACCCGGACATCTATATCTGCGACAGTCCGCTCACCGCGTCCTATGCCTCGCGCGGCCATCTGATGGCGCTCGACGGGCTAATCGACAAGAGCCGCTTCACCCCCTCGGGACTGGCGGCAGCGACCTATGACGGCAAGATCTATTCCGCGCCGTTCGGCTCGTCGATGCAGGTCCTGTTCTACAACAAGGCCCTGCTGAAGGCGGCCGGGGTCGAGGAGCCCTCGGCCGACCCGGCGCAGCGCTGGACCTGGGAGAAGCTGGTCGCGGAGGCGAAGAAGATCGCGAGGCCCGCGGACAACATCTGGGGTTTTGCCTTCGAACAGTCGGAGCGCCCCTACCAGCTCCTGCCGCTCGGCCAGTCGCTCGGCGGCAAGGCGCTCTCCGACGATGGCTTCAAGGCCAGCGGCAATCTCGATGGCCCGGCCTTCGTCGAGGCCTATACCTTCATGCAGAAGCTCTATTCCGAGTTCAAGGTGGCGCCACCGGGCCAGTTCGATCCGGCGACGACACCGGAACTGTTCGGCACGGGCAAGGTTGGTTTCTTCCTGGCTGGAACGTTCAACTTCGACACGTTCCGGTCGCGTTTCGCCGGCATCGATTTCGGCGTCGCGCCGCATCCCTTCTTCGCCAAGGGCAAGCCGGTGACGCCGACTGGTGCCTGGCATTTCGGCGTCAATCCGCGCACCGCCCACAAGGGCGCGGTGGAAGCGGTGGTCAAGGAGCTTCTGTCGGACGACCTGCAGGCCATGTGGTTCAAGTTGCGGCCCTATCCGCCGGTCGTGAAGGCGATCTGGCAGCGCGAGGCGGCGACCTTCGATACCGACATGTGGCGCATCGCCCGCCACGAGCTCGACACCACGGCGCAGCCGCGGCCGGCAACACCAGGTTTCCGCGAATATGAGGACGTGCTGCGCGTGGCGCTGCGCGACATCCAGACCGGCGCCAATGTCCAGCAGGCCCTGACCCAGGCCGCCACCCGCATCGATCGCGAGATCGCCAAATACAGGGGCTGAGCCTTGCCTGGCGCCGTGATCATTGAACGGGCGCGCCGGAGCCCGGCAAGGCGCGCGGCTGCCGTACGCCGCGGAGCGGTCCGGCCATCGGAGGCGTCGCTATGAACACGCGCTGGTGGGTGCCCTATGCCTTTCTCGCCCCGGCCTTGCTGGGGCTGGCGCTGTTCCGCTTCACGCCCATCGGCATTGCCATGGCGGGCAGCCTGTTCGGCGAGACCATCCGCGGCGACACGGTCTTCCAGGGGTTCAAGAACTACCGCGAGCTGATCGACGACCCGACCTTCTGGGGCGCGCTGTCGATCACGCTGATCTTCAACCTGATCGTCAATCCGCTGCAGGTCTTCCTGGCCTTCGTGCTGGCCATGCTGGTGCGCCGGCCCGGGCGCTTCATCGACGTGTTCCGCGCCGCCTTCCTGCTGCCGATGACCGTGTCGATCGCCATCACCTCGGTGCTCTGGAACATCCTGCTCGATCCGACGCTCGGCCCGGTCAACGGCTTCCTGCGCTGGCTCGGCCTGTCGGCGCAGCCGTTTTTCCGCTCGCCCGACCAGGCGCTGCCGACCCTGATCGCGGTGGTGAGCTGGAAAGGCGTCGGCTATTGGATGGTGTTCCTGCTGGCCGGCCTCCTCGCCATCCCGAAGGAGCTCGACGAGGCCGCCGGCCTCGACGGCGCGACCGCCTGGCAGCGGCTGCGCTATGTCACCCTGCCGATGATGCGCCGGCCGCTCGCCTTCGTGCTCGTCGCCGACACCGCGGCGAATTTCCTGCTCTTCGCGCCGGTCTATGTCATCACCCATGGCGGGCCGAACGGGGCGACCCATCTGCTGATGTTCGAGGCCTACCAGTCGGCCTTCGCCTTCCTCAACCATGGCCGGTCGCTGGCCATCTCCACCGTCATCCTGCTGATCATCCTGGTCACGGCGCTGTTCGAGATGCGGCTGTTCCGGCAACGCGAGGGCGAGGCATGAGGCCCGACGGCACCACGGCGGCCTGGCGCACGGGCCTGCGCTACCTCGCGCTCGTCCTGGTGGCAGCGCTCCTGCTGCTGCCGGTCTACTGGCTCGTCATGTCGTCGTTTCGGCCGGGCGAGCAGATCTTCGCGAGCAGCGGCCGGTTCGGCCTCGAAACGCTCGTGCCGTCGGAGCTAACGCTGGAAAACTACCGGCAGGTCCTGATCGACGGCAATTTCGGCCGCGCGCTGTTCAATTCGCTCTTCGTGTCGGTCGCAACCGTCGTGCTCGGCATCCTCGTCAACTCGATGGCGGGCTTCGCTTTCGCCGTCTTCGACTTCCCGTTCAAGCGCACGCTGTTCGTGGCGGTACTCCTGTCGTTCATGATGCCGTTCGAGGCGATCGTCATTCCGCTCTACGTGCTGATGCGCGGCCTCGGCTGGGTCGATACCTATGCCGCGCTGATCGCGCCGGATGTGGCGAGCGGCATCGTCGTCTTCCTCTTCCGGCAGTTCTTTGCCCAGATCCCGAAGGAGATCTACGAGGCGGCGCGCGTCGACGGCGCCAGCTGGTGGCAGATCTACCGGCGCATGACCATGCCGCTGTCCTGGCCGACCGCGGCCACAGCGGCGCTGATGATGTTCATCCACCAGTGGGACGCCTTCTTCTGGCCGCTGGTGGCGGCGAGCTCGCCGGATCTGGCGGTGGTGCAGGTGGCGATCGCCCGCAACATGACGCTCGAACAGTCCAACTGGGGCGCGCTTTTCGCCTCGGCCTCCACGGCCGTCCTGGTCGCGCTGATCCCGTTCCTCGTGCTGCAGCGCTACTACATCCGCACCGTCGCCTTGCAGACCGATCGCTGAGGCGAAGGCGGCCCGTCTGTCCGGCACGGCATGAGGGGGGCCGGACGGGTCGATCTGAAGGCGCTTGCCGGTCGGCCCGAACGATGGCCGGTCCGTCACGCCTGCAGCAGCGCCAGCGCCTCGGCGGCGCCGACCGGCCGGCCGATCAGGTAGCCCTGCGCCTCGCCGCAGCCGAGGCCGCGCAGCAGCAGAAGCTGGTCTTCGGTTTCCACCCCTTCGGCGGTGGTGTCGATGCCGAGGTCGTTGGCAAGGCCGATGACCGATTTGACGATGGCCGCGCTCTGCGGATTGGTCTTGAGGTCCTGCACGAAGGAGCGGTCGATCTTGATACGCTGCAGCGGCAGGCGGCGCAGATAGCTGAGCGAGGAATAGCCGGTGCCGAAATCGTCGAGCGCGACATGCACGCCCTGGGCGGAGAGATGCTGCAGGATCTCCAGGGCGAGCTCGTCGTCCGAGAGCAGGGCGCTTTCGGTCACCTCCACCTCGAAACGGTCGAGGCTGAGGCCGGCCTGGGCGATGGCATCGGTGACGCGGGCCGCGATGCCCGGCTCGCGAAACTGGACGGCCGAGAAATTCACCGCGATACGCGGTACGCCGGGCCAGGTGGCCGCGGTTCGGCAGGCCTCCTCGACCACCCATTGACCGATCGAGCGGATCAGCCCGGTCCATTCCGCGACGGGGATGAACTCGTCGGGGGGCACGTTGCCGCGGGTCGGATGCTGCCAGCGAAGCAGCGCTTCGAAGCCGACGATCCGGTTGTCGGCGAGCGACAGGATCGGCTGATAGGCGAGCTGAAACTCGCCGCGTGCGAGCGCATTGCCGAGATCGTGCTCGAGCGCCCGGCGCTTGCGCGAGACCGCATGGTCGCTCACGTCGAAGAAGCGGAACGATCCGCCGCGCGACTTCTTGGCCTGGTAGAGCGCGATGTCCGCGCTGCGGAACAGATCGCCCGGCGTATCGCCGTCGGCCGGCGCCATGGCAAGCCCGAGGCTGGCCGTATTCACCACCTCCTCGCCCTGCACCTTGAAGGGCTTGGCGAAGACGTCGAGGATGCGCCGGGCAAAGGCCGCGCCGCGATCAATGTCGCCGATATCGCTGGCGATCAGGGCGAAGGCGTCGCCGCCGAGCCGGGCCAGGGTGTCGCCGGGGCGGGCGCAGGCGCTGAGCCGGCTGGCCGCCTGAACCAGCAGATCGTCGCCGGCGGCGCGGCCGAGGCGGTCGTTGATGGCCTTGAAGCTGTCGAGGTCGAGCAGCACCAGCGTGAAGGGAGCATTCTTTTTCGCCAGTCGCTCGAAGGCTGCTTCGACGCTTTCGTTGAAGCCGATCCGGTTGGGCAGTCGGGTGAGTGGGTCGCTGCGGATCTGCCGTTCCGCCTCGAACTGGGCGACGAGGCGCCAGGCATTCTCCACCGCATAGGCGAAGACCGTGCGCAGCAGCACCAGCGCATAGACGACGAGCAGGGCGGCGACGAGCAGATAGCCGACATCGTCGGAGCGGGCGATGGCGACCGCCGACGCGATGAAGATCGGCACGGTGAAGCCGACCGCCGCCACCGGTATCGGGCCCAGGCTGAAGCCGCCGCCGGCCAGCATGCCGGCCGCAAGGCAGGCAATGATCAACTGGACGCTGTGGCTCGCATGATTGAAAAAGAACAGCGGAGCGGCAGCCCACAGGCAGCCGAGCAGGGCCGCGTAGAGAAGCGTGCGGCGGATTGCGCGCACCGAGACGGTGGTCGGCGTCGCCTGGGCCCGGCGCCCGTTCTGCCTGACATGCAGCAGCACGAGGAGCCCGGCGACGAGCAGCGCCCACACCGCCGTGCCGGCGAAGGCGGGAGTGCCCCATTGCGCGAGCAGCAGGATCAGCGCGTTGCAGAGATTGGCTGCCATGATGCCGCGCGTGTGGCGCAGCACGCCCGCAAGCTGCGCGGCGCGCAGGCGACCGGCGACGGCCTCGTCGGTGCGAGGCCCGCCGAACGGCGAAAGGTCGCCGGAAATGATCTGCCCGACCCTGCTGCGAAGCGCATCCTGCACGTCAGACCCCAGATCGAACATCCTGTGGCCGGGTCGACGCAGGCGCGATGAATGCACTTCATCGCGCCGAACGTGGTGGCGGCGCCGGGAGAATAAGCTGAAAGATGTCACCGATTTCGTAACGATGTCGGCACGTTAGCGCCCGCGGATGATCCTCGCTAGCCCGGAGTTCGCGCCCTGGCCGGTCGGGTGCCGGCAGCAGTCGCCGGACCTCTTTCGCCCCCCGCCTCTAGCCCGGGGCGGCTCCCTGGCTATTCACGTAAACCGCGTAAATCGACTGGCTCGCCGCCATGAACAGGCGATTCCGCTTCGGCCCGCCGAAGCAGACATTGCCGCAGACCTCGGGCAATCGGATCCGCCCGATCAGCTTGCCGTCGGGATTCCAGACGGTCACGCCGCTATAGCCGACGGATCGCCCGGCATTGCTCGAAGCCCAGACATTGCCGTCGACGTCGCAGCGCAAGCCGTCGGGGCCGCAGGCGATGCCGTCGACCTTGCAGGCGCTGAACAGCTTCTGATTGGTCGGCTTGTTGTCGGGCCCGACATCGAAGACATGGATGTCGCCCTTGCCTCCCGGCCCCTGGTCGCCGGGCCCCTTGCCGGTGGATGCGACGTAGAGCTTCTTGTAGTCGGGCGAGAAGCAGAGGCCGTTGGGGTCGGGCACCTGCTGTTCGCCGATCACGAGATCGATCCTTCCGCTCGGATCGATGCGGTAGCAGTTGGTCGGCAGTTCGCGCCGCCATGTTCCGATCCCCGCGGGCTGACCGAGGCGCGGATTGATCCGGCCGGCCGAATTGCTCGGGCCGCCCGGCGCGTCCGGAGCGCCTTCGTAAAGCTGGCCGCCATAGGGCGGGTCGGTGAACCAGTAGCTGCCGTCGGGATGGGCGACGACGTCGTTGGGCGAATTCAGCCGCTTGCCGTCGAAGCTTTCGGCGAGAACGGTGACCGAGCCGTCGAGCTCGTAGCGGACCACCCGGCGCATCAGGTGTTCGCAGGACAATTGGCGGCCCTGGAAGTCGAAGCTGTTGCCGTTGGAATTGTTGGACGGCTGGCGCATGACGCTGACATGGCCGTCGTCCTCGATCCAGCGCATCTGCCGGTTGTTCGGAATGTCGCTCCAGACGAGATAGCGACCCTGAGCGTTCCAGGCGGGCCCCTCGGCCCAGAGGGCGCCGGTCCACAGCCGCTGGATGGCGCTGTTCGGCTGCACGTAGGCGTCGAAGGACGGGTCGATGGAAAGAATGTCAGGGTCCGAGAAATAGGTCGTCGGTGCGCCGGAAGGGCTGAAGTCGCGCGGCGGCTGTGTCACCGTGCTGGGCGGTACCTGGGCGCCGGCGGGAGCCTGCGCCCTGGCTTGGCCGGCGCCGAGCGCGGCGATGCCGAGGCCGCCGGCTGCGACGAGCGTGCGTCGGGACAGGGCAGGAGCGGGGCGCTGCTGGGGAAGGCAAGGCGTTTCCGGCAGGCTGGTCCATTCTCTGGTCATGGTCGGTGCTCTTCGGTTTGGTGGTGCGGAAGGCAGGCCAATGATCGAGGCGGTTGTCGTTCAACCAGAAGGCGGGCACGTCCACGCAAGCGCGACCGCGCCCGGACGTGAGCCTACGCCCGCCCGCCCATGCTGGACAGCGCGGTTTTGAGATCCCGGAGGTGCCGGTTACACGGGCTTACGACGCCGCGACGGTCGCGCGTCGGCGCAGGACGAGGCGGATCAGCGGCGCGGCGATCGCTACGCCCAGGCCCATCAGGATCAGCCAGAGCGGCGTCGTGACGCCGGCAAGGAATGCCAGCATGGCGCTGATCCAGGCCGCGCCGAGCAGAATGACGACGCGCAGCGCGGCCCAACCGAAGAAGGCGAGGCGCCGGCCTGGGCCGCCTTCGCTCGGCCAGCGCAGGCGCGGCACGAGCGCCACCGCAAAGAGCGCCCCGATGCCGATGAAGGCGAGGGCGGTGCCGCCGAGCCCCATGACCTGTGCGAACTCGGCCTTCGCGATTTCGGGGAGCGTTGCCCAGCGCGTGCGAAAGCCCCAGGATTCGGCGCCGCGCTCCAGTTCCCAGATCGCCTCCTGGCGCGGGCGGATGATCTCGCCGACACGGAACGAGGCGGGGTCGACCTCATAGGCCGTCCAGTTGCCGGGATCGACGGCGACGCACTGGCGTTCACCGCTGCACGCCAGCAGCATGGCGATCGAGCTCGGCGTGCGCGCGAGCGAGCGTCCTTCCGCGTCGAGCACCACGGCGCGCGCCGGATCGGCGCCGACCACGCCATCACCCTTCAGGATGCGCAGCCGGCCGACCGTTCCGTCGGGCAGGGCAATCTCGCGGCTGTCGGTGAAATAGGGGCTGTGGGCTGCCGCGGGCTGGCTGATGGCGAGCGGCACGAGGGCGATGAGCAGCACGCGGACGAGCCAGGACATGAACGACCTCTGATGGTATCAGGTCAAATCTCATACACGATTGCGGCGCTCTCGGGCCGCGATCATGACGGAGAGCCAGCGCGCTGGCAGGCACGGTCCCGGCGGCCGGCGGCCGGCGCGATCGATCGGTTGGAACCATGCTGCACGACATCATCGCCTTCGTCGCCTCGGCAATCGTCGCTGCCATCTCCGCCATGGGATATGCCGGCGTGGCCCTGCTGATGGCGATCGAGTCGGCCTGCGTCCCGCTGCCGTCGGAGATCATCATGCCGTTCGCCGGCTATCTGGTGTCGAAGGGCGAACTCGGTCTGCTGGGCGTCGCGACCGCGGGCGCGCTCGGCTGCAATCTCGGTTCGGCATTGGCCTATGCGGTCGGCGCGCGCGGCGGCCGGCCGGCCGTGGAGCGCTGGGGCCGCTATGTGCTGCTGTCGGGCCACGACATCGACCTGGCCGAACGCTTCTTTGCCCGTTACGGCGCGATCACGGTTTTTCTCTGCCGGCTCCTGCCGGTCGTGCGCACCTTCATTGCCCTGCCGGCCGGCATCGCGCGCATGAACCTCTGGCGCTTTCACGCCTATACCTTCATCGGCTCCTGGCTCTGGTGTTACGGCCTTGCCTATCTCGGCGCGCGGCTCGGCGCCGAATGGGACAGCAATCCCACCGTCAAGGCGCTGTTCCACCAGGCGGACATCGTCATCGTCGGCCTCGGCCTGGCGGGCGTCGGCTTGGTCCTGTGGCACCGGCTGAAGCAGCGCCGCGCCTGAGCGCAGCGAGGCCGGCCACCGGCTGTCGGACCCGGCGCGGGCGGGTGCGCCAGCGCTTCCGCCCGCGCCTCGCGATCAGCCCTGCGGCGGCAGGAAGTCCACTTCGTGCTCGGCCGCGATGCGCACGACCTCGGCCGGATCGGCGACATTGTGAATGCGCTCGAACAGACCGCGCAGCGATCGGGTGGGCGACACCCAGAACAGGCAGCGCACCGTCTGGTCGCCTTTGTTGAAGATGCCGTGGGGAAGCCCCTTGGGCATGCGCACGAGCTCGCCGGCCGCCGCCGTGACGTCCTCGCCGTCGAGCCACAGATCGAGGCGGCCCTCGAAGACGAAGATGAATTCATCCTGGCTGGGATGGGTGTGCGGCGGCACGAAGGTCCCCGGCGGCAGGGTCGCGTGCCAGGCCATGGAGGCCTCGGACTGCTGCTTCAGCACATAGGTCTGGCCGAGAATGGTCCAGCGTGCGCCGTCGAATGCCTCGTCCTTGCCGGTGACGCCTTTGGGCATGGGGATCATGTCGGTTGTCTCCTCTTGCGGGGATGGGAGGTGTTCGTCGAGAAAACCGCCGAGGGCGGCGACCGCGGCCTCCGGCCGTTCCTCGAACAGGAGGTGGCCGGTCGCGGCGAGGCTGACGAGCCGGGCGTGCGGCAGATGGCGCAGCCAGGCTCCGGCCTGTGCAGCGGGGCGGATCCGGTCGTTTTCGCCCCAGATGACGAGCGTTGGAACGGCGATCCGGCCGAGCTGCGCGGCAAGGTTCGGATTGCCCTGGGGATGATCGGCGAGCAGCCGGCCCATGGCCGTCATCTCCCGGCCGAGGGCGCGGCCGAAGGCTTCGTCCGGCGCCTCGGGGAAATAGCCGAGGGCCACCTCCGGATCGTGCGTGAGATAGCCGGGCAGATCCTGCGGCGCGAGCGTCGTCAGGTCGGGCGCGGGATGTTCGGCGACAACGAGGCCGGCGGGAGCGGCGAGCACCAGCCGCCGGGCACGGCTGTCCGCGCGGGCGGCATATTCGGCGGCGATCCAGCCGCCGAGCGAGAAACCTGCAAGATCGAAGGTCTCGAGGCCGAGCGCATCGAACAGCGCAGCGTAGTGCGCGACATGATCGGCGATCGAACCGATCCGGTCATCGTCCGCGGAGAGGCCGAAGCCGGGATGGAACGGGATGATCACGCGGTGCTCGGCGGCGAGCCGGCGGGCGAAGGCGAAGCCGGGAAAGGTGCCTGCGCCGTGCAGGAAGACCAGGGGACTGCCCCGGCCGATGGCGAGCAGCGCGGTGCGGACGCCGCGGATGGTGATGTCGGACCGCTCGAAGTCGGCGATGTCGGCACCGGCCGACGGATAGCGCAGGGTCATGGTCAGGACTTTCTCAGGCGGCGCGGGCACAAGGCGCGATCAGCCGGGCGAACTGGTCGGCCGCGAGCGCGATGCGGTCGAGCAGCACCGGATTGGTCGGCACGCTCGCGGTGAAGTCGGCCTCGCTCGCATAGACGGCGGTCGGCGCGGTCGAGGCTTCGAAAAAGCCGAACAGCGGCCGCAACTGATGCTCGACCACCAGGCAGTGGCGCGGGCCGCCGCCGGTCGCGGTGATCAGCACTGGCCGGCCGGCGAGCGCATGCGGCGGCACCAGGTCGAAGACATGTTTGAACAGGCCGGAATACGAGCCCTTGTAGACCGGGCTGCCGACGATGAGGGCGTCGGCCGCTTCGATCGCCGCCACGATGCGGCCGACTGCGCCGGCGGCCGGTGATCCGCTGGCCGTGGCGAGCGACTGGCCGACCTCGACGAGATCGACGATCTCCGTCTCGCGACCGTGGCGGCCGGCAAGGCTGGCCGCCACCGCCTCCACCAGCGCGCGCGTTCGCGACGGGCGCTGCGTATTGCCGCAGACCCCAAGGATCTTCATGCCTGCCACCTGAAGCCACTCCTGCGTCGGTCCCGCCTGGCGATCTCTTCCGGATCGGTGCCGCGGCCCCCCTTGTCGGCGGGAATAGTGAAGGGCGGTGCTGCCCGGACAAGCCCCCCAGGTGGGGGTCTTGTTGGCTGGCCGGCGGGTTGGAAAGGTCCGGCATGGAACAACGGGCCGGCGTCGCACCGGCCCTCGCGCAACGGGATGGAAACGATGAACAGACCGATCGAGACGGATGGCGGCACGCCGGCGGCATCGCTCGCGGAGATGACTGCCCGGGTCGAGGCGATATTGCCCGCCATCGACGCCAATGCCGAGGACAGCGAGCGGCAGAACCGCCTGTCGGACGCAACCTTCGACCTCCTGCGCGGCGCCGGCCTCTACAGCATGCTGATGCCGCGCGAGCTCGGTGGTGCCGAGCTGGCCCATGTCGATGCGATGCGGCTCGGCGAGCGGGTCGCCTGGGCCCACGGGTCGGCGGGCTGGTGCGTCATCGTCAACAATGCCGTCGGTGGCGTCCTGTCGCTGCTGGTTCCCGACCGCGGCGCCCGCGAGATCTTTGCCGGCGGCGCCGCCACGACGGTCGCCGGCAACGGTGTGCCGCGCGGTTTCGCCAGGCCGGTCGACGGCGGCTACATGATCAAGGGGCACTGGGCCTATGGCAGCGGCATCCACCATGCGCAGTGGATTCATTCCGGCTGCTTCGTCACCGATCAGGACGGCAAGGTCGTCACCGGCGCCGATGGCCAGCCCGAGATCGTGGTGACCCATCATCCGCGCGCGACGATCGAACTGAAGGGCAATTGGGACGTGCTCGGCCTGCGCGCCACCGGCAGTTTCGACTACACGCTGAAGGAGGGGCCCGAGCTCTTCGTGCCCGCGCATTGCTGCTACAGCTTCAACGAAAGCCGGGCCAGGCGCGGCGGTCCGCAAGGCAGCCTCGGCCTCGTCGGCTACACCGCCTGGGGCCATACGACCTGGGCGCTCGGTGTCGGCCGGCGCATGCTCGACGAGCTCGCCGGGCTGGCGGGCAAGCGCGTCGATGCCTTCGGCAAGATGAACGAGAGCGCGACCTTCAGATACGAGTTCGCCCTGGCCGAAGCCCGGTTCAGGTCGGCGCGCGCCTTTGCCTATCAGGCCTGGACGAGTGTTGCGGAGACCTTCGCGGCCGGAGGCGAGGCGAGCCTCGAGCAGATCGCCGACATCAAGCTGGCGATGCGCCATGTCCATGACGTCATTTCCGACGTCGGCACTTTCGCGCATCGGGCGGCGCGCGGCGCGTCGCTGCACAACGGCGTCATGCAGCGCTTCTACCGGGACATTCATTCCGGCACGCAGCACATCCTGATGGCCGACGAGGTCGTGCAGGAATGCGGCCGGGTCTATCTCAAGGCCGTCCCCGCCGGTGCCCGGTGGGGCGTCTTCGGCGTGCAGAACCCGTAAGACAGTGCGGCCGCCGCGCGGGTTGAGCGCGAGCCGATTTGTGCCAAACTCCCAAAAAAGGTGCGCTGGCCGCAGCTTGCCGGCGCGCCAGCGCCCGGCCGCCCGAGGGCGAGCCGCGGCGTCTGGGAGGAAACGCCATGTCACCGTGCCATGCCGCGGCTGTCTCGGCGGCCGATATCGGGCACGCCGCTTTGAACGTCGCCGCGAGCCGGACGCTTCTGGCGCTCGGCGAGGCCTGCCATCGTGAGATCGTGCGGCTGATCGGCTCGCCGACCGTCGGCTTCTATCTGCTCGACGGATCGAAGCCGAACCTGTGCTTCGCGCGCCAGGCGCCTGCCGGCTTCATTCGCGAATACAGGGACGAGTTCAACAATACCGACCCGCTCCTGGACTATATCCTCGACAAGCAGGAGCCGGTCGATGGTGCGACGCTGATCGGCGAGGGCGCCTGGAAGCACTGCCGGAATTTTCAGCTGCTGAAGCGCTGGGGGCTCAGCCATTGCATGGCCGGCCCGGTCTTCATCGAGGAGAAGCTGGCCGGCCTCGTCTACACCGCCAATGCGGGCGAGGTCGGGCGCTACCGCGCGGCCGCGCTCGATCGCATGCAGATGCTGTGCCGGGCGGCGTCGTTGGCCCTGACGACAATGGCGGAGACCGGCCGCCTCGACGGACCACCCGGCGACCGGCGGGTCGAGGCCGTTGCCCCGCTGCCGAAGGACCAGGTCCCGTCCGGAGCCAGCGATCTGCCATCGCGCCTGCGCGAAGTCGCCCTGCTGCTGTGCCAGGGGCGCTCCAACAAGGAGATCGCGCGCGATCTCGGCATTTCCAGCAATACGGTCAAGGACCACATCAGCAAGCTCTGCCAGAGGCTCGGAGCTCATAATCGCACCGAGGTCGTGCATCGCCTCCTGACACGCTGAGACGGCTGCCGTCGGCCTCCAGCCAGCGCGGCGCCGCGAGCACATTGACAAAAAAATTTGTCAATGCATGATGCAGGTCATGCTCGACGTTCAGGTCATCAACGATCCCGTGGCGGCCGCGACGGCGCTGGAACCGGTGCGCAGCCGCCTGCTGGCGGAACTGGCAGAGCCGGCTTCGGCGGCGACGCTGGCCGGCCGGGTCGGCATGGCGCGGCAGAAGGTGAACTATCACCTGAGGGCTTTGGAGGCGCAGGGCCTGGTGGCGGTCGCCGAGGAACGCCAATGGGGCGGCCTGACCGAGCGGCTGCTGGTCGCGAGCGCCAGGTCCTATGTGGTGTCGCCCGACGCGCTCGGCTCTGTCGGTTCCGATCCCGCGCGCAGCGGCGACCGGCTGTCGGCGAGCTATCTCATCGCGCTGGGGGCCCGCATCGTCCGGGAGGTGGGTGATCTCTGGCGGCGCGCGGTTGCCGCCGACAAGCGGCTGGCGACCCTTGCGGTCGATACCGAGATCCGCTTTCGCTCGCCGGCCGACCGCGCCGAATTCACCCGCGAGCTGACCGGCGCCATCACCGCGCTGGTCGCCCGCTACCATGATGGCGAGGCGCCCGGCGGGCGCAGCCATCGGCTGGTGCTGGTGGCCCATCCGCTGCCGCACGCGGCGAGCCAGGGGAGCCCATCATGCCAGTGAAAGTCGATCCTTCCGGGCGGCGTTCGGTTCAGGCGGAAACCGAAGTGCCGGGCACGCCCGAGCAGGTCTGGGCGGCGATCGCGACGGGACCGGGCATCTCCGCCTGGTTCGTCCCGTCCGAGGTCGAGGAGCGGCCGGGCGGCCGGGCCGTTTCGCATTTCGGACCGGGCGACACCATGGATTCGGTCGGCACGATCACGGAATGGGCGCCGCCGCGGCGCTGGGTGGTCGAGACCCACGATCGCCCGGGACTGGTGGCGAGCGAATGGACGGTGGAAGCCCGGTCGGGCTCGACCTGCCTTGTCAGGGTGGTCCATAGCTGGTTCGCCGAAAGCGCCGATTTCGACGACGAATATGCCGGTCACAGCGAGGGCTGGCAGGCCTTCTTCCGGCTCCTGCGGCTTTATCTCACCCATTTCGCGGGCGAGACCGGGGCATCGTTCCAGGCCATGGGCGTCGCTCCCGAGCCGCGCAGCGCGGCCTGGGAGATCTTCACCCGGCCGTTCGGCTTGGCGGGCGCCAAGCTCGGCGATCGTGTCGACGCGCCGGCGGACCTGCCGCCGCTCGGCGGCACGGTCGTCTGGGCGGGCACGCCGGAATGGCCGGAAGAACTGGTCGTCCGGACCGACCGGCCGGCACCGGGCCTTGCCCATCTCGTGCCCTTTCCGATGAACGGCAAGATCTACCCGGCGATTCGTTTCTACCTCTACGGACCGGCGGCCGTGGCTGCGAAAGACAGCGCCGAAGCGGCCTGGACAAGTTGGATGGGGCGGCATTTCGGGACGGTGACGAGGGAGGACGGCGAATGGCAGTGAAGACCGACGCAAGCGGCCGGCGCGCGATCAGCCTCGAAGTGGAACTGCCGGGAACCGTCGAGCAGGTCTGGCGCGCCATCGCCACCGGACCGGGCATTTCGGCCTGGTTCGTGCCATCCACCGTCGAGGAGCGGCCGGGTGGCATGGTGAGCTTCGAGCTTGGCCCCGACATGGTGTCGACCGGCGAGGTGACGGCCTTCGAGGCGCCACGGCGCTTTGCCTATGTCGAGCCCGGCTGGAACGGCGAGGCGCCGCCGCTCGGCACCGAATTCGTCATCGAGGCTCTGTCCGGCAGCACCTGTCGGCTGCGGCTTGTCCACAGCCTGTTCACCGATGCCGACGACTGGGACAAGGAACTGGGCAGCATGGAAACCGGCTGGCCGCCCTTCTTCGGCGTTCTGGCCATCTATCTGCAGCACTTTGCCGGCCAGCCGGTTGGCTCGATCCGCCCGGGGGGCCAATTTGCCGGCACCGAGGCCGGGGCCTGGGCGGCGCTGACGGCCAAGCTCGGACTGGCCGGCGCGGCTCCGGGTGAGCGGCGGGCAGCGCCCGCCAATGGCGCGCCGCCGCTGGCCGGCACGGTCACGCGTGTCGACGAGGGGGCGCACCATCAGGTGACCCTGCTGCTCGACCGCCCCGCACCGGGTGTCGCGCTGATCGGCACCTATCAGTGGGGCGACGCGGTGAACACGGCCGCAAGCCTGTTCTTCTACGGCCCGGATGGTGCGGCCGAGGCCGCCCGCCAGCAGCCGGTCTGGGAAGCCTGGATGGCCGAGAATTTCCCGGCATCGGCCTAAGCGGCGCTCGGCCGGGGATTTTTGCGGAATCGATTGTGTCATTGTCAGCCGGCATTGACGTGCTAGCTTGCCGCCGGGGCAACGTGAAACTGGAGAACCCAATGAGCATTTTCAGCTCGATCCTGAACAAGATCCTGCCCGGCCGGGCTCAGGCGGCTGAGGCGCCGGCGGCTGCGCCGGCCGGGGGCGCGACGAGCGCTGCGCCCGCGGCGTCGGGCACCGCCACGGCGGCATCGGGTGCTTCGGCGGCTGCTGGCGCGACCGTCGACGTCGCGGCCATCCTGGACGATCTCGCGTCCAAGGCGTCGCAGCCGCTCAACTGGAAGACCTCGATCGTCGACCTGATGAAACTGCTCAATCTCGACAGCAGCCTCACCGCGCGCAAGGAGCTCGCCAAGGAGCTCAACTACACCGGCGACACCAACGACTCGGCCACGATGAACATCTGGCTGCACAAGCAGGTCATGAACAAGCTGGCCGCCAATGGCGGCAAGGTTCCCGACGACCTGAAGGACTGAGGTCCGCGAGCGGAGGGCGTTCCGCCGCCGGCATGGCCGGGCGGGGCGCCCTTGGCCGGCCTTTCGCGCGGGGGCGGGGCGCGGCCGCTCGCTTTCCGCCGTGCCGATGCCGGCACAGATTCGATTCCCGGCGCGACCGCGCGCGCCGATCAGCGGGGCCGTCGCTTCCAGCGCAAGATGAGCCCTCGCCACGGTGAGCGCCGGCAAGCGCTGACCGATCGTCGCGCACCAGGCGCGGGCCGGTTCGGATGCCGCGATGCTGTCCTCGAAACGGCCGCTGTCATGCAGCGCGGCGGCTTGGCCACCGTCGATCCGGCAGCCGATCGCTGCCAGCGAGCCGTTCCGCCGCAGTCCCGGAGGCTTGTCGCCACCGCGTCAGCGCAGCCTCGACGCCGCCATCGGCCCGGCCGGACGGCTTCGTTGGCGAGGCCTAAGGCCGGCGTTTCGTCGGGATTTCCGATCGGCTTCGCCAGGGTCCGGTTCTCCACGGATCGGCGGCATGCGGCCATGACGTGCAGCCCACTGCGGTCGTCGTGTCGAAGCGTCACTGCGCATGCCGAAGGCGCACGTTCGTTCCTGGGTGGCGCATCCGCGCGCCGGCAACGGCCCGGCCCGCGGAGGGCACGGGCCGGACGGGATGCCTGTTCGCTCACCAGCGACGGGATCAGGCGAGCACCTCTTCCATGCGGGCGTAGCTCGCCTCCATGCCGCCTTCCATGCCGCTCGCCAGCATGGCGGCGCGGGTCTCCGCATCCGGCAGGGTCATGCGCATGGTCATCAGCGTGCCCGTGCCATCCGCTTCGAAACGTGTCTCGACATGGTTGTCCGGGGTGGGGTCCGGCAGGTGCATGCGTTCGACATGGACGATCCGGCTGAACGGCTCGAGCGAGACATATTCGCCGGTCAGATGGAAGCCGCCGCCCTTGCCGTCGCTCCACTCGTAGCGGATGCGTCCGCCCGGCCGCGCCTCGTTGATGCAGGTCGGCATGGTCCAGCCGTCCGGACCGAGCATCCACTGCTGAACGAGTTTCGGTTCGGTATGGGCGCGATAGACGGCCTCCGGCTTGGCGGCAAAGCGCCTCGTGACGACGACGTGGCGATCGCCTTCGGTCTTCAGAACGAGCTTGGTCATGGTTCTTGCCTTTCTGTCAGGTTGGCTCATCGGCCTTTGGGGGCGGGGAAACGGGGTTGGCGGCGGCGGGGTCTGTCGCCTCCATGGCGGCGAGCAGGAGGTCCAGCCGGTCGTAGTTGGCGGCGAGCGCCTTGCGCAGCATGCCCAGCCACTCGTCGATTTCGGTGAGGCCGGTCGATGCCAGCCGGCACGGCCGCCTGGTGCCTTCGACACGGCGTTCGATCAGGCCGGCGCCCTCCAGCACTTTCAGGTGCCTGGAAACTGCCGGCTGCGTCATGGCGAAGGGCTCGGCGAGTTCCATCACCGTCGCTTCTCCCCGACAGAGCCGTGCGAGGATTGCGCGCCGCGTCGGATCGGCAAGCGCGGAGAATGTTGCGTCGAGGTTTGTCATTTGCATTGTCCGTTATATAAATTCAAAGTTATATAACTCATGTGTAATATACAAGCCCCCTCAGCGATTTTTTTGCACCGTGCTAGACATGGTTGCGCCGGGCTGCGGCCCATTCGGCGGAGCAGGGGGAACGGGCCATTCGCGCGTGCAAGACGGATGCAGGCCGGTGGGCCTATTGGCGTGCGGCGGCCGCCGAATTCGCCTTCTGGTCGGGCGGTGCGGCGCCCGATCTGCGGGTGCATTTCCACGACGAAGCGCAACTGACCCTGGTCCTGTCGGGCGAGCGCCGGTTCGCGCTGGGCGGGACGTCTTTTGTGGTGCGGGTAGGGGAGTGCATGGCCATACCGGCCGGCCTGCCGCATCGCAGCTTGCCGCAGGATGTCGCCGCGACCTGCTGTCTCAACATCTATGCGCCGTTCGATCTCGGCGAACCGGCCGTCCTGGCCGTTCCCGACGCGCTGGCCGTTCCGGACGCGCTGGATGTGGCGCGCCGGGCCGGTGGCGCGATGCTGCTGGATCTGTTCGCCTGTCGGGTCGGCGGAACCGGACCGGCGCATGCCGCGGGAACCGCGCGGATCGCTGCTTCGGGATGGCCGGCGGGGCGCCTGACGATCGGACGGATCGCCGCCGCGAGCGGGGTCAGCCGCGAGGAGTTCAGCCGGCGCTTCGCCCGCACGACCGGGCTGCCGCCGCACGCCTACAGGATCATCCGCCGTCTGAACGAGGCGCGGCGCCGGCTGCGCGGGAGAGAGCCGCTCGCGGTCGTCGCGGCTGATCTCGGCTTCGCCGACCAGAGCCATTTCGGGCGGCAGTTCCGCCGGGTTTTCGGCGTCTCGCCCGCCGCCTACCGGGCGGGCCGCCCGCCATCACAAATGATCCAGACCGCGCCGCCGCCTTGATCCATGCTCTGGCCTCATCCGAGGAGGCCCCATGGATCCGAGCATTGTCGCCCTTCTATTCGCTGCCGGTCTTGCCGGCGGCATCATCAATGCGGTCGCCGGCGGCGCGACGCTGATCACCTTTCCCGCCATGCTGGCCGCAGGCGTGCCGCCGGTGACCGCCAATGCGTCCAATGCCGTCGCGATCTCGCCGGGCCATCTCATCGCGGCCTTCGCGGATCGGGAGAAGCTGCCGCCCTTCGACCGGCAGCTCGGCGCGGCGCTCGCCGTGTCGATCGCGGGCGGCATTGCCGGCGCGCTGCTGCTCTTGGCGCTGCCGGACCGGATCTTCGTCCTGCCCGTGCCCGCGCTGATCGGCCTGGCGACCGCTCTCTTCGCCTTCGCGCCGGCAATCCAGGCCTGGAGCGAACGACGGCGCGCGGGCGCGCCGCCATCGGCCATGGCCGAACGCATCACGCTTGGAGCGGCCTCGGTCTATGGCGGATTCTTCGGGGCCGGCCTCGGCATCGTGCTCTCGGCGATCCTGTCGATCGCCGAGCCGAACGACATCCGCAAGGTCAAGGTGCTGAAGAACCTGCTCGCGACCGGCGTCAGCCTCGCCGCGATCGGCATCTTTGTCGTCCAGGGCATGGTGCGCTGGCCGGAGACCGCGGTCATGCTCGCCGGCGCGCTCGTCGGCGGCTATGCCGGCGGCCATCTGGTGCGCGTCCTGCCCGCACGCCTGGTCCAATGGTTCGTCATCGTCGCGGGTGCGGTGATGACGCTCGTCTATGCGCATCGCTATTGGCTTTGACCTCCCTTGCCAGTGTCCCGGGCTTCGGGCATGGTCCGCGTCGACTTCAGACGGACGCCTTCCATGTTCACCCTTCGCCTCGCCGCACGAATGCGCAGGCCCTGCCAGCAGGAGATTGGCCGGAGGGGTTGAGCGCGTGCCGTAGGCCGCGTGTGAGCGTCGGACCCAAGCCCTCCGGTTCTGCCGGAGGGCTTTTCATTGATCGGATCAGGTTCCGGCGCCTCACCCCATGACATGACCCGGAGGAGGGCATCATGGCCAAGGCTCTGATCACCAGCGCGTTGCCTTACATCAACGGCACCAAACATCTCGGAAATTTCGCCGGCTCGCTGCTGCCGGCCGACATCCATGCCCGATACCGGCGGCAGATCGGCGACGAGACGCTGTTCATCTGCGCGACCGACGAGCACGGAACGCCGGCCGAGCTTGCGGCCGCGGCCGCCGGCCAGCCGGTGGCCGATTATTGCCGCGAGCAGCATGACCGGCAGGCCGAGATCTACCGGCGGTTCGGCCTGTCTTTCGACCATTTCGGCCGGACGTCTTCGGCGCGCAACCATGCCCGCACCCAGCATTTCTTCCACGCCCTCGACGCGCGCGGCTTCATTGCCGAGCGCGTGCTCGATCAGGTCTATTCGCCTGCCGATGGCCGCTTCCTGCCGGATCGCTACATCATCGGAACCTGTCCTCATTGTGGTTTCGCCGAGGCCCGCGGCGACCAGTGCGAAAGCTGCACGCGCCCGCTCGATCCGACCGATCTGCGCGCGCCACGCTCGGCGCTGTCCGGCAGCACGGTCCTGGAGGTGCGCCCGTCACGCCACCTGTTCCTGCGGCAGTCGGCCCTGGCGGATGCGCTCGAAGGCTGGCTCGGAACGCGGCGGGGCTGGCCGCCGCTCGCCTCCTCCATCGCACGCAAATGGCTCGACGAGGGTCTGCAGGACCGCTGCATCACCCGGGATCTCGCCTGGGGCGTGCCGGTGCCGAAGCCAGGCTTCGAGGACAAGGTCTTCTATGTCTGGTTCGATGCGCCGATCGGCTATATCGCGGCGACCGAGGACTGGGCGGCGGAAGCACCGGACCGGCGCGACTGGCGCGGCTGGTGGTATGCGGCCGGCAATGTCGACTACGTGCAGTTCCTGGGCAAGGACAATGTGCCGTTCCATGCCGTGAGCTTTCCGGCGACCGAGCTCGGCTCGGGGGAGCCGTGGAAGACCGTCGACGTGATCAAGGCGGTGAACTGGCTGACCTATGAAGGCGGCAAGTTTTCGACCAGCCGCGGGCGCGGGGTGTTCCTCGACGAGGCGCTGGATCTGCTCCAGCCCGACTATTGGCGCTGGTGGCTCGCCGCCAATGCGCCGGAGAACCACGATACCGACTTCAGCTTCGCGCGTTTTGCCACCGACGTGAACAACGACCTCGCCGACACGTTCGGCAACCTCGTCCACCGCGTGCTGAGCTTCGTCGCCGGCCGCTTCGGCGGTATTGTGCCGGCGGGCGGCGCGCCCGGCGACCGCGAGGTGCGGCTTGCGCGTCAGCTCGACGGGCATCTCTCGGCCCTGCGGTCCGCACAGGAGGCCCGGGCCCTGCGCAAGAGCGCGAACGAGATCCGTGCGATCTGGCGCCTTGCCAATGGCTATCTCGCCGAAGCCGCCCCCTGGACTGCGATCCGCACCGAGCTGGATGCGTCGGCCCTGGCGACGCGGGTCGCCGTCAACCTCGTGGCCTGCGCCGCAGCCGTTGCCTGGCCGGTCATCCCGGGCACCGCCGAAACGGTGCTGGCGGCGTTCGGTCTCGCGACGGCGCCGCCGCCGCTGCCCGGCACCGCGGGCGAGGCTCTCGACCGTGTACCGGGCGGGACGCAGGTCAAGATCCCGCCCGTCCTGTTCGCGCGGCTCGACGGGGAATGGGTGGCCGCAAGCCGCGCCCGGTTCTCCGGCCGTGCCCCGGGTGCCGGCAGGGAGGCATGACGCCGGTGCCCCGCGACAGGCCCATCCTGCCGCGGGGCACGGCCCGTGTCCCGGCCGATCGATGCCCGGTTGACTTCACCGGGGCCACCGTGAGATGAAGCGGCACCATGATTTCGAACCCGCGCACCAGCCTTCGACTTGCCGGCCCGACCTCCTGAGGGGGGCGGGGCATCGTCGTTCGGGCTGCTGTTTGCGCGAGGGCCGTCATGGCTAGCGATTATTCCACACCATCATTGCCGATCTGTCGCCTGACGGCGCGCGGTGCCCCGTGCCGGCCCGCCACGCGACTTAGCGGCAGCCGTCGGGCCTGACGGCCGCCCGACGGCTGCAGCGCATCCGGAGGCTTGCCGGCGGCACACCGCCGCAGCGGCGGCTTTCCGGTTCGGACGCTCCATTGCCCGCGAAGCGACGTCCGCTTTGCTCGAAACGCGTCAGCGCGCCGGCCGCGCCACCCTTCAAGCACAACGCGAAAAATTCAGGCCCATCATCATGATGCTGAGCAATCCGGATTCGAAATATCGCCCGTTCCAGCCCCCGGTTCATCTGCCTGACCGGCAATGGCCGGCCCGCCAGATCACCGCCGCGCCGCGCTGGGTCTCCACCGACCTGCGCGACGGCAACCAGGCGCTCGCCGACCCGATGGGGGTCGAAAAGAAGCTGCGGTTCTACGACATGCTGCTGAAGATCGGCTTCAAGGAAATCGAGATCGGATTTCCATCCGCCTCGCAGACGGAATTCGACTTCGTGCGCAGCCTCATCGAGGGCGGCCGGATACCCGACGATGTCACCGTCCAGGTGCTGACCCAGGCGCGCGAGGACCTGATCGCCCGCACCTTCGAATCGCTGAAGGGCGTTCGCCAGGCCATCGTTCATCTCTACGTCGCCACCGCCCCCCTGTTCCGCAGGGTCGTGTTCGGCATGGCGAAGGAGGAGATCGTCGCCCTGTCGGTCGCCGGCGCCCGCGCCATGCTGGCCGAGAGCCGCAAGCAGCCGGAAACCCGCTGGACCTTCGAATATTCGCCGGAGACCTTTTCCTTCACCGAGCCGGAATTCGCGCTGGAGGTCTGCGAGCGCGTGCTCGACGTCTTCCAGCCGACGCCGGACCACCCTGTCATCCTCAATCTGCCGGCGACCGTCGAGGTCGCCATGCCCAATGTCTATGCCGACCAGATCGAATGGTTCTGCCGCAACATCTCACGGCGCGATTCAGTGGTCATCAGCCTGCATCCGCACAACGACCGGGGCACGGGCGTCGCCGCGACGGAGCTCGCCCTGCTCGCCGGCGCCGATCGCGTCGAAGGCTGCCTGTTCGGCAATGGCGAGCGAACGGGCAATGTCGACCTGGTCACACTGGCGCTGAATCTCTACACGCAGGGCATCGATCCAGGCCTCGATTTCTCCACGATGCGCGACGTCGTCAGCACCGTCGAGCACTGCAACGGCCTGCCGGTCCATCCGCGCCACCCCTATGCCGGCGAGCTGGTGTTCACCGCCTTTTCGGGCTCGCATCAGGACGCCATCAAGAAGGGGTTCGCGGCGCACGAAACGCGCAATGACGGTGTCTGGGAAATGCCCTATCTGCCGATCGATCCGGCCGATCTCGGCGAGACCTACGAAGCCGTGATCCGGGTGAACTCCCAGTCCGGAAAGGGCGGCGTCGCCTGGGTCATGGAACAGGATCGCGGGCTGAAGCTGCCGCGCCGCCTGCAGGTCGACTTCAGCCGGGCGGTGCAGGAGGCGGCCGATCGCACGGGGCGCGAAATGACCGCCGAGAGCATCTGGGAGATCTTCCAGAGCGCCTATCACCTGACCGGCGACCAGCGCTTCGCTCTCGTCGATTACGAGGAGGGTGGCGTTCACCGGCCGGGCGAAAGCCGGCGCTTCGTCGGCCGGATTCGCATGGACGGGCAGGACAGGGTGATTTCCGGGCGCGGCAACGGGCTCATTTCCGGTGTCGTCGCCGCGCTCGAGGAAAGCTGCGGCCTGTCGATCGAGATCGTCGACTATCAGGAGCATGCGCTGCGGCGCGGCTCCGACGCCCAGGCGGCCGCCTATGTCGAAGGCCGTCTGGCGGATGGCCGCACCGTCTTCGGCGTCGGCATCGACGCCGATGTGGCCATGGCTTCGGTCAAGGCGGTGCTGAGCGCCGCCAACGCGGCCTGACCGGCAGCCGTCGATGGGACGTCTCGCGCGGCCCATCGACGCCCCCGCCGCGCGGGCGGCAGGCCGAAGTCATGTCATCGGCCGCGGCGGGCGAATGGAATGACGAGATGCACCATGCCGACCACCATGGGCGGCACGGCGAGCGCGGTGACGGCCCAGATCGGCCAGCCGGTCGTGAGCGGCGCGATGAGGGCGAGAATGCCGTTGATCAGGAGATAGGCGCCCGCCATCAGGGTGAGCAGGAAGCGGATATGGGCGAGCTTTGCGGCGACGACGGTCATGGCGGGATCCTTGTTGTAACGGAACGATCCGTTTCGATTGTTTGATATATACGACCCGTTTCGTTATGACAAGGGCCGGGGGTGAGCGCAGGAGGGACTGCACGTGGCGACCACGTCCGACCGGGAGATTTCCGTCTCACGCCGCACCTCGGTGGGGGCCAGGCGCAATCCGGCGACCGAACGGGCGGTGCTGGATGCGGCCCGGGCGCTGATGGCCGACAAGGGCTATGCCGGCTTTTCGATCGACGAGGTGGCGCGCCGGGCGGGGGCGGGCAAGCCGACCATCTATCGCTGGTGGCCGACCAAGGCCGACCTGATCGTCGCCGTCTATTCGGAGGAAAAGGCCGCAGCCATCGTGCCGCCGGATACCGGCTCGCTCGCGCGTGATCTCGTCGACTACACCGAGGCGCTCTGGCGCTTCTGGCGCGAGACGCCGTCCGGCCGCGCCTTCCGCGGACTGGTCGCGGAGGCGCAGGCGAGCGAGGCGGCGCTGGAGGCCCTGCGCGACAAGTTCCTGCCGGCCCGCACGCGGGAGCTGAAGGGCCTGTTCGCGCGCGCCGCCGCGCGCGGCGAGATCGCGGCGGCCGACGCCGACCTGCTCCTCGTCCTGTATATCGGCTTCAACTGGTACTGGCTGCTGACCGGCAACGTCGTATTCGATCGGGAGGCGACGGCACGCGTCGCGAACATTCTCGTGCGCGGCGCCAGCGCGCGGCCGTGATCGGCCGGATCTTGCCGGAGCCGCTGCGATGCGCGATCTCGATGGGGCGCTGCGCGCACCGGAGGTTCGGCATGGCAAGGCTGGTTGTGATCTACAAGACGCCCAAGGATCCCAAGGCGTTCGACGACTACTATTTTGCGAGCCATGTGCCGCTCGCCAAGAAGATCCCGGGCCTGCGCCGCTATGAGGTGAGCGAAGGCGCGGTCGGCAGTCCGGTGGGGGCGAGCGGCGTGCACCTCGTCGCGACGCTTCATTTCGACAGCGTTCAGGCGATCCAGGATTCGTTCCGCTCGCCCGTCGGGCTGGCCGCCGCCGGCGATCTCGTCAACTTCGCCGACGGTGGCGCGGATCTCTATTTCTTCGAGACCCGCGCGGTGTGATCCGCCTTCAGGCGGGCCGTGCGGCGGGGCGCCCGCGCGCCATCATCCAGAGCGCCAGCGCCAGCGCCAGCGCGACCGGCGGCACGCCGAGCAGGGCGACCGCGGTCCAGCCGTAGAGGTTGTAGAAGGCCCCGGCGATGAAGGTGGAGAGCGACACGCAGGTGAACATGATGAATTCGTTCGCCGCCTGGACCTTGGCCTGCTCTTCCGGCTGATGATGCTCGGTCAGCAGGATGGTGGCGCCGACATACATGAAGTTCCAGCCGACGCCACTCATCAGCAGGCTCGTCCAGAAATGACCGAGGCTGGTGCCGGCTGCTCCCGCGGCCGCCGCCGACAGCGACAGCACCGCGCCCGCGAGGATCACCTTCAGCGAGCCGATCCTGGCCGACAGGCGGCCGGTCAGGAACGAGGGCGCGAACATGCCGAGCAGGTGCCACTGGATGACGGTGGCGGCCTCGCCGACCGTATAGCCGCAGCCGATGACGGCAAGCGGTGTCGCGGTCATGACGAAACCCATCACCGCATAGCCGACCGAACCCGCCGTGACCGCGACGATGAACGGCTGGGTTCGCATGATGTCCGTCAGTGGCCGGCCGCCGGAGATCCTGGCGGCTTCCGTCACGGGCGGCACTTTCAGGAAGGCGGTCAGCGTGAAGGTGAGCAGAGCCAGCACCGTGATCGCCGCAAAGGAGCCGGCAAAGACGGCCGGCGCCAGCAGGTCGCGGCTGAAGGCGGCGAGCTGCGGGCCGCCGACGGCCGCGATCACGCCGCCGGCGAGCACCAGCGAGATCGCCGAGGCGCGCTTGTCGGGCTCGGTGACCTCGCCCGCCGCGAAGCGGTAATATTGGGCAAAGGCCTTGAACATGCCCATCAGGAAGTTGCCGGCGCAGAACAGCCAGAAGCTGCCCGCCATGATGGCGAAGGTCGCGAGCGCGCCGCCTGCCATGCCGATCACGGCGCCGGTCATGAAGCCGAGCCGGCGGCCGATGCGCGCCATCAGCATGGAGGCGCCGATGGTCGTCACCGCCGAGGCTACCACCGTCAGCGAGAAGGGCAGGGTGGCGAGATTCTTGTCGGGCGCGAGGTTCTGCCCGACCAGGCTGATCAGCGTGAAGCCGATCGAGAGGTAGCAGACATAGAGTGCTTCGCAGAGGCAGAGAAGAATGACGTTGCGGTTCATGGTGGATCCCTCTGGTCGATGTCCGGGCCGGTTCTGCGCCGGCTCCGGCCCGGCGGAGCGGCGGGACCGGAACACCCCGCCGCCCGCGCCGTCATGGCTTGGCTCAGGCCGCTTCCGGCTTCCGCGCCGCGCGTTTCGCGAGAGCGCGCCGTCCCGCCTCGGCGCGTTCGCGCACCATGGTGGCCGCAGCCGTGCGGATGTCGCGGAGAAGCTCGGCCGGCGCGTTCTGGACGGTGATGTCGAAGGGAGGCTGAGGCTGATATTCGAGGAAGAGCTGCAGCCGGCGCGCAACCTCCTCGCCGCAGAGGAGCGCCGCCACCTGGAAGCCGAAATCGATGCCGGCCGTCACCCCGCCGCCGGAAATGCGGTTGCGGTCGACCACCACGCGTTCATCCACCGGAATGGCGCCGAAGGCGGCGAGCTGGTCGGCCAGCAGCCAGTGGCAGGCCGAGCGATAGCCGTCGAGCAGGCCGGCGCCGCCGAGCATCAGGCTGCCGGCGCAGACCGAGGTCAGGTAGCGCGCAGAACCGCCCTTGTCGCGCAGGAAGGCCAGAAGCTCGTCGTCGTCCATGACGGCGACCTGGCCCGGTCCGCCGCCAACGCAGAGGACGTCGAGATCGGGGCAGTCGGCGAAGGTGGTCGTCGGCACCAGCGGCAGCCCGACGTCGCTGACGACCGGCTCGATCCGCTTCCACAGCAGGTGGACGCGCGCATTGGGCAGGCGCGCGAAGACTTCGAATGGTCCGGTGACGTCGAGCTGGGTCATTCCGGGAAAGAACAGGAGGCCGATTTCGAGCGGCTTGGCCGGTATCGCGTCGGACATGGGGCACCTCGCTTTGCAATGCGTCCGAGGTTGACGAAGCCGCCAGCGTGCCGAAATGTCATAGTGGCCGCATTTCCTGCCAGACGCTGTCCTCTTGGTCCGATGTCCATCACCGCGAGACGCCTCATCTTCGTGCTGTTCGACGGCTGCCTGCTGCTCGATTTCGCGGGGCCTCTGCAGGTCTTCGAGCTCGCCTGCGAAACCGCCAGGGACGGCGAACAGCCTTATGCCTGGCAGGTCGCCTCGCGCGCCGGCGGGGCGGTGCGCACCTCCTCGGGCATGGAGGTGATGACCACCGCGCTCGCCGACTGCGATGCAAGCGATGTCGACACCCTGATCGTCGGCGGCGGCCCGGGCGTCCACAGGGCCGCCGAGGATGCCGCGCTCACCGCCTGGTTCCGCACGCACGCCCCGTCGGTGCGGCGTGTCTGCTCGGTCTGCACGGGCGCCTTCATCCTGGCCGCCGCCGGCCTGCTGCAAGGCCGGCGCGCCGTCACGCACTGGGGATCGTGCGGACTGCTCAGCGACCGCTATCCCGATATCGCCGTGTCGACCGATCCGGTCTTCGTCCGCGACGGCGAGGTCTGGACCTCGGCCGGGGTCACCGCCGGCATCGATCTTGCGCTCGCGCTGGTCGAAAGCGACCTTGGCCACCGCGAGGCGATGCGCGTCGCGCGCAGGATGGTCGTGTTCCTGAAGCGCCCCGGCGGCCAGGCGCAGTTCAGCGTGCCGCTGAGCCTGCAATCGGACGAGGATGATGCCTTCGAGAGTCTCTCGGCCTGGATCCAGGACAATCTGCGCGGCGATCTCAAGGTCGAGGCCCTGGCGGAGCGGGTCGGCATGAGCCCGCGCACCTTCGCCCGCGTATTTCGTCAGAAGACCGGCCGCACGCCCGGCAAGGTGGTCGAGGCGTTCCGCCTGGAGGCCGCCCGGCGCGCATTGGAGGAAACCGCGGCCAGCATGAAGGAGGTTGCGGCGCGCGCCGGCTTCCAGGACGAGGAGCAGATGCGCCGGGCCTTCCGCCGCCGGCTCAACGTCCTGCCGCAGGACTATCGCCTGCGCTTCCGCCGGGACGAAGAGCTGGCCGGCTAGGCTGCGGGCCGCGCCGGGCGCCGTGTGCTCAGGAGCCGGTCCATTCCGGCGTCCGCTTGGCGACGAAGGCTTCGACGCCGATCTTGAAGTCGCGGCTGCCGTAGCACTGCCGGATCAGGTCGTCGCCGTCGACGGCGACGGCGTGCAGGATGCGCCGGATGGCTTCCTTGCTGACTCGCATGGTCACCGGCGCATGGCTGGACAGCCGCGTGGTGATCTCCGCGATCCGCTCGTCGAGCGGGCCCGCGACGACGTCGAGCAGGAAGCCGGCGGCATGGGCCTCCGCCGCAGCGATCGTCTCGGCCATCAGGAGGATGCGCTTGGTGCGCGCGACGCCGAGCTCGGCGACGAGCCGCGCATAGTTGGCGGGCGACAGGCAGTTGCCGAGCGTGCGGGCGATGGGCACGCCGAACTGGGCGTCCGGCGTCGCGATGCGCAGGTCGCAGCAGGCCGCGATCGCCAGGCCGCCGCCGATACACCAGCCCTCGACCACGGCGAGGGTCGGCACCGGCAGCGTTTCCAGTGCATTGAGCACGGCCTCGATGCGCTTCTCGTAGGCAATGCCGTCATCGCCCGAGGCAAAGGTGCGGAACTGGGCGATGTCGGTGCCGGCGATGAAGGCCTTGCCGCCGGCACCGCGAAACGTCGCGGCTCTGAGGCTGCGGTCGGCCTTGATGGTGGCGCAGATCTCGGTGAGCTGTTCGTACATGGTCCAGGTCATCGCGTTGCGCGCCTGGGGGCGGTCGAACACGACATGGGCGATAGCGCCCTCTCTGGAATAGCGGACCGTTCCCTGATCCATGCGGCCTGATGTCCTCTGTGATGCGGCGCCGGCGAAGCCGGCTCGTCCCCTTACGCGCTTTTGGCGATTCTGGCGTGGTCCGACCGCAGCGCCGCCCCGAAGGCCTGGAACAGCGCGCGGTTCAGCGGGTTGGTCTGTGGATCGAATTCGGCGTGCCACTGGACGCCGAGCGCGAAGGCCGGGGCATCGGCGATGCGGATTGCCTCGATCGTGCCGTCCTCGGCGACGCCTTCGACCACGATGCGCGTGCCGGGCACGAGAATGCCCTGGCCGTGCAGCGAATTGACCCTGACGACATCGCGGCCGAACAGCCGGGCGAAGTGGCCGCCGGGCACGAGGCGCACCTCGTGGCGGTCGGCGAAGACCACCGCCGGATCCGGATGCACCTCGCCGTTCTCCAGCCGCGGCATGCGATGGTTCATCCGGCCCGGCAGGTCGCGGATCTCCGGATGCAGCGAGCCGCCATAGGCAACGTTCATTTCCTGAAAACCGCGGCAGATTCCGAACAGCGGGATGCCGCGCTCGACGCAGGCGCGGATCAGCGGCAGCGAGACGCTGTCGCGCTCGTTGTCGTAAGGCTCGTGGCGGCTGTCCGGTTCGGTGCCGAAATGGCTCGGATGGACGTTGGCGCGCGCCCCGGTGAGCAGGATGCCATCGACCGCGCCGAGCAGTGCGTCGATGTCGGTCACGTCGGGCATGCCGGCGAAGATCAGCGGCAGCGCGCCGGCGACGTCGCTCAGCGCATGCAGGTTGCGCTCGCCGGCCATCTGCACCTTGAAGCGGTTCTCGACGACATGGGCATTGCCGATGACGCCGACAACAGGTCTTTTCATCGCCGCTGTCTCCATCGCGCGGGCTTGATCTCCGAGTGGCGCCCGCTGCGGCCTATTGTTGTTCCAATGCTGCGCGGGGAGAAGCCTCGAATTGCGGCATCTGCATGGCGGCAGCAGCCGAAGACGGTGCCCGCGCTGCCGTCACGGAACCGGCGGTCATGTTCGGGCGTTGCCCTGCGGCAGATCTCCTGCTGATCTAACGGGAGCGATTCCGTTCAGGATCACATTGGCTTAGGAGCAGAGGAGAAGGTCATGAACCGTCGGGCTTTGATTCTGGGGGCCCTTGCCACCTTGCCGCTCGCCGCCTGTGCGGGCTCTTCGACCACCGACCAGCGCGTCGGCGGCGCAGCCGTCGGAGCCGGCACCGGGGCCGTCGTCGGGGGGCCGGTGGGTGCGGTGGTGGGTGGCGTTGCCGGCGCCGTCACCGGCCCGACCGTGGTGCGCG
>NZ_JAPSET010000079.1:0-16805 GCF_026847585.1 Phreatobacter sp. AB_2022a | reverse complement strand
GCCCGCCCCCCCTGGGGGCCCCCCCGCCGCGCCCGGAGGGGCCGCGCCCCCCGCGCTCTTCCGCCGGCCCGGCGCCCGCCAGCGCCATTCCGACCCGGCCCGAAGGCGCCGGCCCGATGCGCTCGGGTCCGCCGCAGGGCAATCGTCCGCGCACCAATGCCGGGGACGACGACGAGGCGCCGCGCGTCGCGCGCCGCCCGGGCGTTCCGGGCAAGGCAACCCCCTCCGCGCCGCGTCCCGGCGGCGGGGAGAATGCCGGCCGCGCGCGCCTGACGGTCACCAACGCACTGGAAGACGCGTCCGAGCGCATGCGCTCGGAAGCCTCCTGGCGCCGGCGCATGCGTCGCATGACCGGTCACCGGGTGACCGAGCAGAAAGAGAAGATCATGCGTGTCGTCACGATTCCCGAGACGATCACCATTGCCGACCTCGCCAACCGCATGTCGGAGCGTGCGGTCGACATCATCCGCATGCTGATGAAGCAGGGCCAGATGCATAAGATCACCGACGTGATCGATGCGGATACCGCCCAGCTCATCGCCGAGGAGCTCGGCCACACGGTGACCCGCGTCGCCGAGTCGGACGTCGAGGAAGGCCTGTTCGATGCGCCGGACGCGGAGGACAGCCTGCAGCCGCGCGCGCCGGTCGTGACCATCATGGGCCACGTCGACCACGGCAAGACCTCGCTGCTCGACGCCTTGCGCAAGACCAACGTGGTCTCCGGCGAGGCCGGCGGCATCACCCAGCATATCGGCGCCTATCAGGTGGTTTCGCCGCTCGGCGGCAAGATCACCTTCATCGACACGCCCGGTCACGCCGCCTTCACGGCCATGCGTGCCCGCGGCGCCAAGGTGACCGATATCGTGGTGCTGGTGGTGGCGGCGAACGACTCGGTCATGCCGCAGACGGTGGAGGCGATCAATCACGCCAAGGCCGCCAAGGTGCCGATGATCGTGGCGATCAACAAGATCGATCTGCCCGACGCGCGTCCCGAGCGGGTCAAGACCGACCTCCTGCAATACGAGGTCCAGGTCGAAAGCCTGGGCGGCGACGTGCTGGAGATCGAGCTGTCGGCGAAGACCGGCCAGAACCTCGACAAGCTCCTGGAAGCGATCCAGCTCCAGGCCGAAGTGCTCGAGCTGAAGGCCAATCCGGACCGTCTGGCCGAAGGCACCGTCATCGAAGCCAAGCTCGACCGCGGCCGCGGCCCGGTCGCCACCGTGCTGATCCAGCGCGGCACGCTGCGCACCGGCGACATCGTGGTGGCCGGCGCCGAATGGGGCCGCGTCCGCGCCCTGGTCTCCGACAAGGGCGAGCAGCTCTCCGAGGCGGGTCCCTCGACCCCGGTGGAGGTGCTCGGCTTCAACGGCACGCCCGAGGCCGGCGATCGCGTGGCGGTCGTCGAGAACGAGGCGCGCGCCCGCGAGATCACCGACTATCGCGCCCATCAGAAGCGCGAGAAGCAGGCTGCCCGTCTCGGCGCCGGCCGCGGCACGCTCGCCGACATGATGAGCCAGCTGAAGGCTGGCGCCGGCAAGAAGGAGTTCCCGCTCATCGTCAAGGGCGACGTGCAGGGCTCCGTCGAAGCCATCGTCGGCGCGCTGGCCAAGCTCGGCAACGACGAGGTCGGGGCCAGGGTCATCCTGTCCGGCGTCGGCGGCATCACCGAAAGCGACGTCGGTCTCGCCGAGACCTCGGGCGCCGTCATCATCGGCTTCAACACCCGCGCGCACAAGGAAGCGCGGGCGGCGGCCGAGCGGGCGGGCATCGAGATCCGCTACTACAACATCATCTACGACCTGGTGGACGACATCAAAGCCGCCATGTCGGGCCTGCTCACGCCGGAACTGCGCGAGACCATGCTCGGCAATGCCGAGATCCTGGAGGTGTTCAACATCACCAAGGTCGGCAAGGTCGCGGGCTGCCGTGTCACCGAGGGCCGCGTCGAGCGCGGCGCCCATGTCCGGCTCATCCGCGACAGCGTCGTCGTTCACGAGGGCAAGCTGTCGACGCTCAAGCGCTTCAAGGACGAGGTCAAGGAAGTGCAGGTCGGCCAGGAATGCGGCATGGCCTTCGAGAGCTACCAGGACATGCGCGTCGGCGACGTGATCGAGTGTTATCGCGTCGAGGAGATCAAGCGGTCGCTGTAAGGCGGCCGCCGGTCTTCGGGCCAGCCCTCAACACCAAAAAACGGCCCGCTGGCGACCAGCGGGCCGTTTTCTCATGGCGGCGAGGCTTCGGGTCAGACGACCTTCAGGCTGATCTCGCCAAGCCCGTCGACGGCCGCCACCATGGTCTGGCCGCGGGTCACGGCGCCGACGCCGTCGGGCGTGCCGGAAAAGATGACGTCGCCCGGGAAGACCTCGAAATAGGCCGAGAGATAGGAAATCTGCTCGGCCACCGACCAGATCATGTCGGCGAGGTCGGCCTTCTGCTTCACGACGCCGTCGACGGTGAGCGAGATCGGCCCCTTCAGCTTGTGGCCGACGCTGGCGGCCGGATAGATCGGGCCGACCGGACCGGAGAGGTCCGAAGCCTTGCCCGGCTCCCAGGGGCGGCGCAACTGCTTGGCTTCGTCCTGCAGGTCGCGCCGGGTCATGTCGAGGCCGATCGCATAGCCGAAGACGCAGTCGAGCGCCTTGTCGACGGGAATGTCGCGGCCGCCCTTGGCGAGGGCGACGACCATTTCGAGCTCGAAATGATAATTCGCGGTCTTGCTCGGATAGGGGTGGTCCACCACCGTGCCGTGCGGCACCGGCTGCAGCGCATCGGCCGGCTTCTGGAAGAAGAACGGCGGTTCGCGGGTCGGGTCGCCGCCCATTTCACGGGCATGGGCGGCATAGTTGCGGCCGACGCAATAGACGCGCCGGACCGGGAACAGCTTGTCGGTCCCGACGATGGGCAGGGCGGGGCGGGCGACGGGTTCGAAGATGAAGGCCAAGTGCGGCTCCGGGAAAGATGGTCAGGCGGGAGCGCACAAGCTAATCTCCGCACGCCATTTGTCCATTGCCGGAAGCCGATGACGACACATACTGAAAAGCGTGAACTGCCGCCGCTCCTCAAGCTCGCGCTCGAAATGGGGCCGCTCGTCGTCTTTTTCCTGGTCAATGCCTATGGCGACCGCTGGTTCGCCATCGACGCCACCCAGCGGCTGTTCCTGGCCACCGGCGTGTTCATCGTCGCGGTTCTGGCCTCGCTCGCCGTCACCTATGCGCTGATCGGCAAGCTGCCGATCATGCCGCTGGTCTCGGCGGTCGTCGTCACCGTCTTCGGCGGGCTGACGCTGATCCTGCATGACGAGGTCTTCATCAAGCTGAAGCCGACCGTGGTGAACGTGCTGTTCGGCTCGATCCTGACCTGGGCGGCGCTCACCGGCCGCAATCTCCTGAAGATCGTGCTGGATTCCGTGTTCGACCTGACCGACGAGGGCTGGCGCCTGCTGACCTGGCGCTGGGCCGGCTTCTTCTTCCTGCTGGCGCTCGTCAACGAAGTGGTCTGGCGGACCCAGTCGACCGATTTCTGGGTCGCCTTCAAGGTCTGGGGCATCATGCCGCTGACCATGATCTTCGCGCTTGCCCAGATGCCGCTGATCCTGCGCCACGACAGCAAGGCCGGCTCCGGCGAGCCATCGTGAGGGTTCCGGCTGCGTCGCCGCTCATGTAGAAGGCGGCACCCTTCGTTCAAAAGCCCGGAACCGCACCACGTGTCGTCCACCCGGACCCTCTTCGCCGTCCTGGCCATGCTCGCCGTCGCAAGCCTCGTGCTGGCGCTCGCGCCCGACCTCGATCTCGCCGTCTCCCGGCTGTTCTGGCGCGAGGGGCAGGGCTTCTGGCTGTCGGGTTATGGGCTGCCGCAGGCGATCCGCCGCGTCAGCATGTATCCGACCATCGCCTGCGGGATCTTCGCGCTGATCGCCATCCTGGCCAAGATCATCTGGCCCTGGTCGAAACCGCTGATGCCGGCTCGCATGGCGGTGTTCTTCGTCGTCTCGATGCTCGCCTCCTCGATCGTCCTGGTCAATGTGGTGCTGAAGGAGCACTGGGAGCGGGCGCGGCCGGTCCATGTCCAGGAATTCGGCGGTCCCTGGACCTTCACGCCCTGGTGGCGGCCGGGCGACGGCACAGGCTGCCGGACCAATTGCTCGTTCATTTCGGGCGAAGCCTCGGGCGCGGCCTGGCTGGTCGCGCCGGCGCTGGTCGCGCCGCCGCCCCTGCGTCCCGCCGCGCTCGCCGCCGCCGGCATCTATACCCTCGCGATCAGTGCCCTGCGCATCGCCTTCGGCGGCCATTTCCTGTCCGATACGCTGCTCGCCATCTTCGCGACCCTCGTCATCGTGGCCGGCTGCTACCACTGGTTCTACCGGCGCTGGGGCGCACCGAACGACGACGTCGTCGCCGACCGCCTCGCCGGCATCGGCCTCAGGCTCAGGCGCCGCTTCTCGCGCGGACGCTCTTCGTAAGCGCGCTTGCGCCGGCCCGCCGGCTTCGGTAAGTCCGGCCATCTCTTCTCCTGTGGATCACGCCCATGGCCTCCAAGAAAGCCGTCAAGAAGGTCGTTCTCGCCTATTCGGGCGGACTCGACACGTCGATCATCCTGAAGTGGCTGCAGACGACCTATGGCTGCGAGGTGGTGACCTTCACCGCCGATCTCGGCCAGGGCGAGGAATTGGGCCCTGCGCGCGAAAAGGCGCTGCTGCTCGGCATCAAGCCGGAAAACATCTTCATGGACGACCTGCGCGAGACCTTCGTGAAGGACTACGTCTTCCCGATGTTCCGCGCCAATGCGATGTATGAGGGGCTCTATCTGCTCGGCACCTCGATCGCCCGGCCGCTGATCGCCAAGCGCCAGATCGAGATCGCCGAACAGGTCGGCGCCGATGCGGTCGCCCATGGCGCGACCGGCAAGGGCAACGACCAGGTGCGCTTCGAGCTGACCTATTATGCGCTGAAGCCCGACGTCACGGTCATCGCGCCCTGGCGCGAATGGGACCTGACCAGCCGCACCCGGCTGATCGAATTCGCCGAGCAGCACCAGATCCCGATCGCCAAGGACAAGCGCGGCGAGGCGCCGTTCTCGGTCGACGCCAACCTCCTGCACGCCTCGTCCGAAGGCAAGGTGCTGGAGGATCCGGCGCAGGAAGTGCCCGACTACGTCTATTCGCGCACCGACGGCCCGGAAAGCGCGCCGGATACCCCGACCTACATCACCATCGATTTCAAGGAAGGCGATGCGGTCGGCATCAATGGCGAGGCGCTGTCGCCGGCGACCATCCTGACGCGGCTCAACGAGCTCGGCAAAGTCAACGGCATCGGCCGGCTCGATCTCGTCGAGAACCGTTTCGTCGGCATGAAGTCGCGCGGCATGTACGAGACGCCCGGCGGCACCATCCTCTATTTCGCCCACCGGGCGATCGAGAGCCTCACGCTCGACCGCGGCGCGGCGCATCTGAAAGATGAGATCATGCCGAAATATGCCGAGCTCATCTACAACGGCTTCTGGTTCACGCCGGAGCGCGAGATGCTGCAGGCGCTGATCGACAAGAGCCAGGAATTCGTCACCGGCACGGTGCGGCTGAAGCTCTACAAGGGCAATGTCATCGTCGTCGGCCGCGACAGCCCCTATTCGCTCTACGACCAGGAGCTGGTCACCTTCGAGGAAGGCGCGGTCGCCTACGACCACCGCGACGCCGCCGGCTTCATCAAGCTGAACGCCCTGCGCCTCAGGACGCTCGGCCAGCGCAAGAAGAAGCTGGGCCTCTGAGTCTCATGGACGTCCCCGGCAGCGATCGCCACGGATCGTTTGCCGGGGTGCCGGTCCATTGGCACGGCACGCTGATCCTGATCCCGCTCTTTCTGGGCATGCAGTTTCAGCGGTTCGGGCTCGTTGCCGGCGGGCTTCTGACCCTCGTCCTGACGCTCGCCCTGGTCGGCTCGATCCTGCTGCACGAGGCGGCCCATGTCCGGGCCGCGCGGCATGTCGGTGTCGGCGCCCAGGCGATCGTCCTGCATGGCTTCGGCGGCATTGCGCTCATCGATGCGGTGCCCATGCCGCCCCGGCATCGGATCCTGATCGCCCTGGCCGGCCCGCTCGCCAATCTCGCGCTGGCGCTGGCCGGCTGCGGGCTGCTCCAGATCGCCGAATGGGCCCTCGTTCCGGCCGTCTCCGAACAGGCCGGCGCCTACGGCCTGACGCTGCCGCTGGCGCGCTCGCTGTCCGGCAATGCCGTGCTGGCCGGGCTGAAGACCTTCGCGACGCTCAACCTGCTGCTCGGGACGGTCAACCTCCTGCCGGCCTTCCCGCTCGACGGCGGCGTGATCGCACGCACGCTCGCGAGCCTCAGGCTTGGCCCTTCGCAGGCAGTGCGCGTGACGGCCGTGCTCGGCCTCGTCTCCATCCCGCTCGCAGGCCATGCCGTCGGGCTTGCCGGCCTCGGTGCCTCGATCAGCGGTTTCGGAGCCTTCGCCCTCGTGCTGCTGCTGATTGCCGTGAACGGCTGGGCGCTCTGGCAGCCGGCGGCTTTCCTGCCCGATCAGGCCGGCCAGGCCTGCGGGTGATCAGCGGCCTTCGGTCGCGCCTGACCTCTGCCCCGGCGCGCGGGCCGAGCCGTCGAAGCGATTGGCCGGCCGGGTCAGCCGGTGCGCGCTGCGGCCGGAACCTTCGGTTGCACCCGTTCCGGTCGCCCCCGTTATGGCAGGCGCCGCGGCAAGGCTCGCCGAGGCGATCGAAGCATGGGCGGAGGCGGCAAGGCCGGCGCCGGTGGTCAAGGCCGCGGCCAGCAGCAGGGTGCGTGCGGCGGTTCTGACGTCGATGCGACGGGCCATGGCCGCCTCCCTGGTTCGGCCCGGCCGCACCATGCGGCAGGGTGACCATGGGTGGCGCTCCCTGGCATCGAGGTTCAAAAGGTTGCAGCAAATTTCCGTTGCGGCAGGTTGGGCCGCGCGCAACCCTCCGCGCGGCTCAGTCGGCGAGCTTCTTCAGCCAGCGCCGCGCCTGGGCGCGGACGTTCTTCGGTGCCGTGCCGCCATAGCTGACGCGGCTTGCGACCGACCGGGCGACCGACAGCACCGAGAAGACGTCGGCGGTGATGCGCTTGTCGACCGACTGCAGCTCGGCGAGGGACAGCTTGTGCAGCGGCACGCCGCGCTCGGAGGCGAGGCCGACACATCTCGCCGCGATGTGATGGCTGTCGCGGAACGGAATGTCGAGCGAGCGCACGCACCAGTCGGCAAGGTCGGTGGCGGTCGAATAGCCCTGGCCTGCGGCCTTCTTCATGACGCCGGCATTGGCGCTCATGTCGCGCACCATGCCAGCCATGGCGGCGATCGCGAGCGACAGCGAGGTGAGCGCGTCCATCGTCGGCTCCTTATCCTCCTGCATGTCCTTCTGATAGGTCAGCGGCAGGCCCTTGAGCACGGTGACGATGGCGGTGAAGCCGCCGAGCACCCGGCCGACCTTGGCGCGCACCAGCTCCGCGGCATCCGGATTGCGCTTCTGCGGCATGATCGACGAGCCGGTGGAGAAGGCGTCCGACAGGCGGATGAAGGAGAACGGCGAGGAACACCAGATGACGATCTCCTCGGCGAGCCGGGACAGGTGCACGGCGGTGATCGTGGCCGCCGCCAGGGTTTCCATGACGAAGTCGCGGTCGGCGACCGAGTCGAGGGAATTGGCGGTCGGCCGGTCGAAGCCGAGCGCCGCGGCGGTGGCGTGCCGGTCGATCGGGAAGGACGTACCGCAGAGGGCCGCGGCGCCGAGCGGGCACTCGTTCAGCCTGCGGCGGGCATCGGCGAGCCGCGTGCGGTCGCGGCCGACCATTTCGACATAGGCCATCAGGTGGTGGCCGAAGGTGGTCGGCTGGGCCACCTGCAGGTGGGTGAAGCCGGGCATGACGGTCGCGGCTTCGGCCAGCGCCTTTTCGGCGAGAGCGCGCGCGAGGTCCTTCAGCTGCGCATCGAGACCGTCGACGGCGTCGCGCACCCAGAGCTTGAAATCGGTGGCCACCTGGTCGTTGCGCGAACGGGCCGTGTGCAGCCGGCCGGCGGGGGCGCCGATGATCTCGGCGAGCCGGGCCTCGACATTCATATGGATGTCCTCGAGGCTGCGCTTGAAGGTGAAGCTGCCGGCCTCGATCTCGGCGAGGACCTGGTCGAGCCCCTTCTGGATCGCCGCCTCGTCCGCCGCGCTCACGATCCCTTGAGCGCGCAACATCGCCGCATGGGCTTTCGAGCCGGCAATGTCTTGCCTATACAGGCGCTTGTCGAAATCGATCGAGACGTTGATGTCCTCCATCACCGCCGCAGGTCCCGAGGCGTAGCGGCCGCCCCACATCGCATTGCTCATCGTCTCGTCCTCGATCGTTCTTGTTCTGCAGGCCTGACGGACCCCGAGGCTCTCGGAGATCCGGCGCGGCCGAAATGGGGTGGCCTCACGTGTCCCGTGCGAAAGTGATCATTCTGCTGGCTGGCCTGATCGGCCTCGGCGCGGGCTTCGGGGCCTTCTACTGGAGAGGAGGGCTGCCCGGCAATGCGGGCGTGCAATCCTGCTCGGCCGCAGCTTCGCTGGCACAGCGGCTCGAGCCGCTGGCGCGTGGCGAGCTCGCCGCCTTCAAGGTGACCGAGCGGCCGCAGCCGACGCCGAACCTCACCTTCAAGGGCGCCGACGGCCGCGAGCTGAAACTCGCCGATTTCCGCGGCCGGACCGTGCTGCTCAACCTCTGGGCCACCTGGTGCGTGCCCTGCCGGCACGAAATGCCGGCGCTCGACAAGCTGCAGGCGACGCTCGGCGGGCAGGCATTCGAGGTGGTGGCGGTCAATATCGACACGCGCAACCCGGAAAAGGCGCGCGCCTGGCTGCAGGAAACCGGCATCCGCAACCTGACCGACTATTCCGACCATTCGGCCAAGGTGTTCCAGGAGCTGCGCGCCGTCGGGCGGGCCTTCGGCATGCCGACGACGCTGCTGATCGATCCCGACGGCTGCGAGCTCGGCCATCTCGCCGGCCCGGCCGAGTGGGCGAGCGAGGATGCGCTGCGTCTCGTGCGGACCGCGCTCGGCCGCTGAGCACCCCCCTTGTTCTCCCACAGGACCCCGAATGCCCGACACAGCCCGCCTGCGCGCCGACCTGTTCGCCCTGTTCGAGCGCCTCGGCATCGAGACCCGCACCTACGAGCACGAGGCGGTGTTCACGGTCGCCGAGAGCCAGCACGTCAAGGAGGCCATACCGGGCGGCCATACCAAGAACCTGTTCCTGAAGGACAAGAAGGGGCGGCTGTTCCTGGTCGTCGCGCTCGGCTCCGCCAGCATCGACCTGAAGCGGCTGCATGAGGTGATCGGGGCTTCCGGTCGGCTCTCCTTCGGCTCCGGCGAGCTGCTCGAGGAGGTGCTGGGGGTGAAGCCCGGTTCGGTCACGCCGTTCGGGGCGATCGCCGATGCGGCAGGCCGCGTCACCGTCATCCTGGACGCCGCGATGATGGAGCACGAGGTGCTCAACTATCACCCGCTCGAAAATACCGCGACCACCAGCATCGGCCGGGCCGACCTCGTGCGATTCCTCTCGGCCACGGGCCATGAGCCGCAGGTTCTCAAGGTCAGCGCCTGACGCAGCGTCATGCCGGAAATCCAGATTTGGCGCGGAAAAATGGTTCCGGGGCCGCAATCGGCGCCATGGTGCGGCCTCATTTCGGCCCCGGTGGAGCCAAGAGCCGAGGCGACCCTGTCAATGTTGCCTCGTGCCTGATCGACCTCGCTCCGGACTCTTCAGCCCCCCAGCCCCCCGGGGTGACGTCGAATCGGGCACGAGCGCCGCGCGTCACTCGTGGCGTGCGGTGAACGTTCGGTCATCCCCTCCGACGCGAACGTGCGGGTCGGCGCCAGGCGCCGGCCCGCTTTTTTTGTGCCCTACCAAGCCATGCCCTTTCGCGCCATGCTGGCCGTACCGGCCCGTCCACGGGAGTGAAGCCATGCCGAGCAAACTCGATCCGGTCGAACGGACCGTCGCCCTGTCCGCCTTGCCGCAATGGTCCGAGGTGGCCGGGCGCGACGCGATCGCCAGGCGTTTCGTCTTCCGCAATTTTTCCGAGGCCTGGGGGTTCATGAGCCGCGCCGCGCTGGTCGCCGAGCGGATGGATCATCATCCCGAATGGTCGAACGTCTACAAGACGGTCGAGGTCACGCTGTCGACGCATGATGCGGGCGGCGTGACCCATCTCGACATTTCGCTGGCGAAAGCGATGGACGCGATCGTCGGCGAATAGAGCCGTGCCGCGCGGCGGGGCGCCAAGCGCCGCGCCAGGGCGTCAGCGGTCGCAGGTCCAGGTCATGACCGGCAGGCGCGCCTCGCGTTCGGTGATGAAGCCGTGCGCCGAACGGCCGGGCACGTCGACCTCGATGAGCCGGGTCAGGCCCTGGTCCAGCACCTGGCGCAGCACCACCTTTTCGCCCGGCTCCAGGCGGACGATGGCGCGGCCGTTCTCGGCGGCATCGAGCAGCGTCGCGCCTTCCGTGGCGATCTCGATCTGCAGCGTGCGGCAGGCCGCCGGCTCGGGAGTTTCCGCCGGCGGCGTCACCGTGATCGGCACGGTGCGTACGACGCGCGGCGCCTCCGGCCCCGTCCGTGGCGCCGGCGGCGCCTGCGCGACCGGATTGTCGCCGAGGTGCAGGGTCGTGAAGACCGCAACGCCGAGCGCCGCCATCGCCGCGACGACCAGCGCGGCGAGGAACCATTTCAGCCGGCCAGGGGAACTGTCGGGCACCTTGACGACGGCGGCCGGCATGCCGCGCAGGGTCTCCAGGTCGCGCTCGAGCGCGCCGAGCGCGGCGAGATGGGAAATCTGCGCGTCGAGATGGTCATACCAGCCGTCGAAGTCGTCGGGCGCCGGCTCGCGCCCCCGATACGAGCGGTCCAGCCCATCGAGGCTTGCGCGCAGGTCGATATGCGGACCGGTGGGCGGCGCGCCCAGCTCCGTGCCATAGCGGGTGATCGCGATCGCCAGATCGTTCTCGGCCCGCGCGATGACGTCGCGCAGCGCGGCCCGGGTCTCGGCATTGGTCTCGTAGGCCCGCCGCCTCAGTTCGGCCGGCGGGTCGGCCGTGACCTTCAGCTCCGCGGCGGCCTGCCGCAGGGCATCCTCGATGGTCGGCGCCGGGCGCGCGAGGCCTCCGACCCGCGCACCGTAATTGTCCAGGACGTGATAGCGGTAGCGATAGGCCGAGACGAGCGGTGCGACATCCACAACAGGCGATCCGGGTGTTGGGGCCGCCGCGGCAGCCTCGACAGGGGGGCGCGTCTTATTTCGGCGCCATCCGAATCGCGCCGTCGAGACGGATGGCGAAGCCGTTCAACATATCGTTGTCGATGATATGTTCCACCATCTTTGCATATTCGTCCGGCTTGCCGAGGCGCGAGGGGAACGGCACCTGCGCCTCCAGCGACTGGCGGGCTTCCGGCGACAGCGTGTCGAACAGCGGCGTGTAGAACAGGCCCGGCATGATGGTCATGACGCGGATGCCCTCGCGGGCGAGGTCGCGCGCCACCGGCAGGGTCATGCCGACGACGCCGCCCTTCGAGGCGGAATAGGCAACCTGGCCGACCTGGCCGTCCTCGGCCGCGACCGACGCCGTCGAGACGATGACGCCGCGGCCGCCGTCGGCGGTGATCGGCTCGAGCGAGGCCATGCCGGCCGCGCATTTGGCGATCATCTGGAACGTGCCGATCAGGTTGACCGCCAGCACCTTGGTGAAGCTGCCGAGGTCGTGCGCCACGATGGCGCCGCTGGTGCGGTCGCGGCTGATGGTCTTGCGCGCCGGGGCGATGCCGGCGCAGTTGACCAGGATGCGCTCGATGCCGTGGGCCGCGCGCGCCTTGGCAAGGCCGGCATCGACGGAAGCCTCGTTGGCGACGTCGACCTGGCAGAACAGGCCGCCGATCTCCGCGGCGACCTTTTCACCGCGCTCGGCATTCATGTCGAACAGCGCCACCTTGGCGCCGTGGGCGGCGAGCCGGCGGGCCGTGGCCTCGCCGAGCCCCGATGCGCCGCCGGTGACGATGGCTGCGGTGTCCTTGCCGATCTGCATATCCTGATCCTCCTTGGGACGGACCTCGCCGCAGGCGTCGAGCGACCGTCGGGCCAATCTCCATGGATCGGTCTTAGAAGAAAGGATTCGGCAAGGCAAAGGGCTGCGGCATCAGCGGAACGGCGGACGCCGCAGCGGAATGCGGGGGACGCTGACCGGCAGGTGCTGCTTGTCGCAGAACAGCATGACGTCGCGGCTCTTGAACAGGCTGACCAGCGCCGCGCCGGCGACCAGGCCGCCAATATGGGCCCACCAGGCGGTATCGCCGCCCTCGGCGGTGAGGAGATGGAAGAGCTGCAGGACGATCCAGGCGCCGAGCGCCAGCCAGACCGGGATGGAGATGGGCAGCACGTTGAAGGCGAGACCGAAGACGCGCACCCGCGGGAACAGGATGAGATAGGCGGCCAGCACGCCGGAAATGGCGCCCGAGGCGCCGACGAGCGGCGCCTGCGAGCCCGGATTGATGAGGAGGTGCAAGGTCCCTGCGATCAGTCCGCACAGGAGATAGAAGATGAGGAAGCGGACGTGGCCCATGGCGTCCTCGACATTGTCGGCGAAGACCCAGAGAAACAGCATGTTGCCGATGAGGTGCATCCAGCCGGCATGCATGAACATGTAGGTGATCCAGGTCGCCCAGGGCGAGACCAGGGCGAGATCCGGCGACAGGGTCGCCTGGAAGGTGACCACCGCCGGGATGAGGCCGAGGCCGAGCGCATTGGCATTGGCGGTGCGGGCCGGCACGAGCCCGGTGGTCGCCAGAAAGACCACGACGTTGAGGCCGATCAGGGCATAGGTGACAAAAGGCCAGACGATGCTGCGATGCGGATTCTGATCGGCGAGAGGCAGAAACATGGGGGACCCTGGTCAAGCGTACCCGATATTCGCATTCCGGTGGGGGCAGGGCCAGTTGGAAATATCGGTCCGGGGGCCTGTGTGCCGCACGTCTGGCTTCGGCGGCGCGACCGGGATGCGCGGAAGCCTCCGGCTGATGCGCCGAGGCCGGGTCCGCGCGCTGGGGCGGGGGGAATGGCCGGTGCCCGGCCTCGGAGCCGCAGGGAGGTCTGTCTCTGCAAATCGATCGTGGCGGCCGGCAAGGTTCTTTTCAATTTTGAAGATCTCATGCCGCCCATGAGCGGCTTCAATCAAAAGTAGTGCGTCGAGGTATTGTTATATCGTTGCGGGGGGATTGTTTTGCCGCCGGCCGGCCTGGGCCGGGCCCGACCGGCGTCCTCGCGGCGCGAAAGCGCGCGTCGCAGGCCGTCGCGGCCTTGCCTACAAGGCAGGTGACAGGATCCTGGTCGCGGCCTCGCCCAGCGCGGGCGGCCTTTGCCCGTCGTCGTACAGATCGTGACCGGCGGTCTTCGCCGGCGCGCCGAGATAGCGCCTGCAGATCTCCAGGAGGGTATCGCGTTCGACGCTCTTCTCGCCGGGATAGGCATAGTAGCTGAAGGTGACGTTCGGAAGAGCGGGCAGATCGAGACTGTCGCCGAGATTGGCGAGCCCCGCCATGAGCAGATGTTGCGTCCGGACGGTGAGGCATAGTCCGGTCCGGACGGCAGCGACGATGCCGCCGAGGCTCGAACTCGTCGCCGCGATGCGGAACGGCACGTCGGCTCCGAGTGCGCCGAGAGCCGCGGTCCGGAAGGCGCAGGGAGCCTCGAACAGGGCCAGCGGCAGCGAGGCGCCGTCGCGCCGTTCGAAACCCTGCCTGCCGATCCAGAGCATCGGCGCTTCGGCGATGACGCCCTGGTTCAGCGCGTCGTCGAGATGCAGCGCGACGGCGAGATTGACCTCCCGTCGGGCGACGGCCTCGACGAGACCCTTCGACCCGTCGATGCGCAGCGTGAGCTCGACGGTCGGATGTTCCTGGCGGAAGCGTTGCAGCACATCCGGCAGGACGGTTTCGGCGAAGTCGGGGGTGACACCGAAGCTGATCTTGCACGGCGTCTGGCCGCTCATGTTCAGGACCGCGTCATCGTTCATCTGGACGAGGCGCTGGGCAAAGCCGAGAAAACGCTCTCCGGCTATCGTCAGTTCGACGCCTTGCCGACTGCGGCGGAACAGGGGGGCGCCGACATCGGCCTCCAGACGCTGGATCTGCAGGCTGATCGCCGATTGCGAACGGCCAACCGCATCGGCAGCTTCGGCAAAGGTTCGACCTTGGGCAATCAAGGTGAAGGAGCGCAAAGTGGCTAGATCGAGATTGGCTGGCATGAATGGAAAGGGCTCCGATATCGGCGCGACTGATTTTCTAATTCTGGTTCACTCATAATGACCACCGCGCGATGTATTCCAAATTCGAAAAATCAATGTACGATATTGACCAAACTCAATACGCAACTTGCAATGACAGTTTATATACAATCATCGGTATTGTATCCGAAGTCGTCACAAGTGTTTCTTGTGGCCGGCCGCTGCTGACGAGAGGTCTCAATCATCGCCATTTTGCGCTGCGGGGCCGGTCGCCGCGCCGGCTTGTCGGTGCGGATGCAATTTGGGGGCGTGACACGGTTCTGACGCTGCCCGATGCGGCAAGGTTCCGGAAGAACCGGCCGGGTCTGTCGCGGGCTCAGGCTTGACCGAGCGGCGATGGTACCAGTCTGCAAAGCGCTTTGAATAGTCGTTTCATGGGCAGCAAAGAGGAACTGGCCACTACGTTCCGGCGGCGTCGCTGAACTAGATTCAGGCGGTGTTCTATTTTAGGTGGTCCTTCTGCTTTCCAGTCTCGACCCTCTAGTTGCAAGAACTGTGTCCAGAATATCGCTGACGGGGCGGAAATGGTTCGACCCATTCGGGATTCCTGTCCATATATCCTTGATAATGCTGTGATATTGGTATTCTCAATGATGCTTCTTGATAAAGCTCATTTGGCTTCCAGCATCGAATTTGCTCGACCTGTCGCAGTGCGCCCTCCGGCCGCAAGGCGAGCAGCGAAGCTGTCTTGGCTCGCTGAAGGCAGGCAGGCGCTCCGTGATGATGACGAGGAGTTGCCGACATGCCGGTTCGCCGCGCAAGCGATGTTCGAATTGTCCCGTATCGGCAGCCCATTGCTAGGCGCAGCCCGTATATGGGCGGCGCATCGCTGCTCGTCCTCGCGGTCGCCGGGCTCGCGCCCGCGAGCGCTCAAGCTGCCGAGGAATGCGGTGCCGGCCCGACGGTGGTGTGCTCGCCCACCGGAAATCCCTACGGGACTGGCATCAACTACAGTACCAATTCGGGGCTCGATCTGTCGTTTGCGCCGGGCGTCGCCGTCGACGCGAGCGGTGCTGACGGCATTCACGTCAACAACAGCGAAGCGGGCGACGTCGTGGTCAACACGACCAACGGCAGCGTCAGGAGTGCGGATCGTATCGGCATCTACGTCAACAACTCCGCCGGCGGTGTCACTATCACCACAGGTGATGTCACCTCCGACGGCAGCAATGCGGTCTACGCCCATGGCAATGGGCCGGTGGCGATCGACACGACCGCGGGAACGGTGGCGGGGCGGGGCGGAATTTATGCCTGGAGCAACACCGCTGCCATTACCATCACGACCGCCGATGTCAGGTCGACCGGCGGCGGGGCGATCTCAGCCAGCAGCTACAGCGCCGCCGCTACGATCGATATCGACACGACGGCAGGGACGATATCGACCGAAGGTGACCACAGCTCCGGCATTGCCGCATCGTCCTATGTCACCGACGGTCCGATCCGCATCGTGACCGGCAACGTCTCGACGACCGGCATGTATTCGAACGCCGTGACGGGCGCCCAGATGTCCGTCGGGAACTCGGCGCCTCTCGTCATCGATACGACCGCCGGCGCGATCTCGACGCAAGGCGACTATTCGATCGGCGTCGGGGCCTATGCGGCCTCGCGCGCTGAAGTTCGGACCGGTCCGATCACGACGGCCGGCGTGGAATCGGCCGGCGTCTATGCGCATGGCGCGCAGGCGCCGGTTGCCGTCGACACGACCGCCGGGACTATCCAGACGCGGGGCGCTTCGTCGGCCGGCATCCTGGTCAGCAATGCCGAGGGCGAGACCACCATTACCGCCGGCCAGATATCGACATCGGGCGATGCGGCGATCGGCATCGCGTTCACGTCGCAGAACGAAGGCGATGCGGCGGCATACCGCACCGACATTGTCGCGACAGGCCCGATCACGGCGACCGGCGCCAATGCAGGCGGCATCGTGGCGCGCGATGTCGGCCCCGGCGGTCCGGTCAACGTCACCGCGCGCGCAAATATCTCGGCACCCGGTCAGAACGCGGTCGGCATAGCGGCCGGCTCGTTCGGCGCGCCGGTGACCGTCACGGTCGATCCCGGCGTCACCGTCATGGGCGGCTGGTCGCAGAACGCGGGCGATCTGTCGACCGGAGCCTCGCGGTCCTCCACGGGGGTCGATGAAGGCGTCGTCTCCACCTATGTTGGCGGCGGTCTGCCGGCAGCGGGCATCGTGCTGTTCTCCGGGGCGACGGCGGGTTCGCCGGCGGCGCGGTTGATCAACAACGGTATCATCGGCGCGATGAACGACCGTGCCGTCACAATGGGTTTTCCCTGCGCGGGTCGAAGCGGCCTTTCCGGCAGCCTTCTGCTGTTCAACACGACGCCGACGGCGCCGGGCGGAAAGTCGTGGCTCGGCACCTTCGCCTCGGCGATCATGAATGCGATCGTGCCGTCGGCGCGGGCGGCGGCGCCGCCAGCGAGCCGTGGCTGTGATCCGGGCGATCCGGACTGGGGCGTCCCTCC
>NZ_JAPSET010000078.1:0-17326 GCF_026847585.1 Phreatobacter sp. AB_2022a | reverse complement strand
GCCGTCCAGTGGACGGACCGTGAGGCGCCGCCCCGTCACGCGCCGATAGATCGCGGCCAGCGGCGCATCCCTGTAGTAGGCGAGCTTGCGGATCAGGAAACCGGGGGCATTCGGAACAAGAATGACGGCCCGGTCAGCCGGCATCTGGCGTAGTTCTTCGGCCGTGCGCAGCGCTCGCTCCTGATAGCTGACGCTCTTGTCGCGTCCGCCGAACAGCCCCTGGCCGGCGCGGATGATCGGCGTGCGAACCTCGATCGTCGTGCTGCCCAGCATCTCGCTCACATAGTCGGAGGTCTCCAGGTCGTTGATGCGGATGAACAGCTTGACCTGGCAGGCCGAGGCGATGGTCTGCCGGGTTGGCTTGCCATAGACTTCGTCCAACTGCGCCAGGTCCTGGATGACGAGCACCATGCGGAAGCCGTAGCCGGCATTGATCGTCAGCTTCGAAACGATCGACTCCATTTTGCCGAGCTGGCGGAACTCATCGATCATGACGAGCACCTTGAGGGGATCGTCCGGGCCGGGAATCGTGCCCATCAGCACATCGTGGATCTGCTGGACGAGGATCTTGATCACCGGCCGCAGGATATCGAGCTGGGCGACCGAGCAGCCGATGAAGATCGCCATGGGCCGCCGGCGGAGAGCCGCGATATCGAAATCCGTTGTGGCCGTCGCGGCCGCCACGAGATCGTTGGTCCAGGGGTTTAGCGCCGCCGCGACGTTGAAGAAGGCCGAGTTGCGCGTCTCCTTCTCAAGAGCGATGAACTGGTTCAGACCCTGCACCACCCAGGTCGGGAGATAGTCTCGCTCGTCGTCGCGGATATTGGTGAGGATGCGCAGGAAGTCGACGCCGGTGGCGGTCAGGTTGGTGACGGCCCGCAGATGCCGCTGGCCCTCGTAGCGCGGTGAGGAGACGACATAGCCGATCAGGGCGGTGAGGAGCTGCCACGCGAACCTGCATGGTGCGAATCAAGATCTCTCGGCTCGCGCGCGGCCGCGCGATCGTATCCGCGGTCCTCGATCCAGCGCGCGTCGGCGATCGTGAGGTCGACCTGCGCGCCCCCGAGAGCGTGAAGCGAAGTGGCGAAGGCGAGACCGGTGCGACCTCCTCCTACCACGAGGATCCGACGCCGGCGGCGCGGCGCCTGCGGCTCAATGCGTCCTGCCTCGCGACCGAAGAGGTTAGCCACGGAATTGGCAAAGTCACGGCCACTATTGACGATCGTTTTCACTGCGAGCGCTCCTGCATCTGAACTGCTGGAGGCGACCCTGAACCTCGGCGGTCTTGGGCTGGACGCCGCTTTCTCAGCTTTTAGGGGGCTACTTGAAAATGCACAGCGGCCCACCGAAATTTTTCACTTCGGTATGGGCAACCCGCGAACGATGCCGTCATCTCGCGTGCGAACGCCATTGGAGCAACGGGTATGGGCAGGAAAATGCGTACCGAAGTTATCGGCGTGGCCGCCGGCAAAGCGCTTGGGTTCACCCAAGAGGCAATGCTCGCGGTTGCGGCTATCTCCGCTAAGGAGGGTGCGTCGCTCGATCAGCAGGCGCTTGCGCGCGTCGCGAAGCGTCTTTCGAGCCCGCAGGCACAAACGCGGTTGTTCATCCTGCCGATCTCGGCGGAAATCCTGGGGCTCTCGCGGGAGGCGATCGCGCGGGAGATGTATTGGCGCGATACTTATGACCGCCTCAGTGAGGAGATCGGGAAAGGCAGCACGCCCGTCGCCCTTGAGGGTTTCCTGCTCCATCTGCTCGATATCGCAGAGGCCAGCGATGCGGCCGGCGCATGGAATTACGCCATGGCCTCGTACATGTTCGCCGACCTTCAGTGGGACGCAATGGAGTCTAAGGCCTTCGCCGGTCTGTTCGGGCGCCGCAAAAGCGAGATCCGCCAGTCCTGTGTCAACCGCTTCAAGCTGGCATATGACCGCTTCTCCGCCTTCGCCGCCAAGGTTCGCAGTGGGGCGTTCGGCCTGGAAGCCGGTCCGGCAGCGCTCATCGCGGCACGCGCCGACTCGATGAAAGCGGTAGCTGCGGAGCAGCTATTCAGCCTCGCGCTGCTGAGTGAGCAGGGCGTATGGAAACTGACGATCGACGACGCCGGCCAGGCGTTCAGCGTTCGTCAGACCGCGGAACTGCTTCCGACTGACAAGGAGGTGGCCCGCTTCTCGACGATCCTTCTCGATTTCCTTCCTGGGGAAGGCTGGACCCGCCGGATCGACAATAACAAGGCTGTCCTTTCGCTCGCGCTCGCCAGCGCGGCTGTCGAGGCTGATCCGAGCAAGGCCAAGGCGGACTCCCACCTCAAGCAGGCCTGCTTGGCGGCGATCGCTGCGTTGCGCTTGCCCTGTGACGGGGAGCGTGTCGCGCTTGACAGGCTGCCCACCTATCAGAGTGTCGTCAGGAAGGGCCTCGTCGACCCGTCGCCTGGGGGCAAAGGGCTCAAGGGTGGATGCGCGGTTGCGATCGCGGGCTTGTTGTTCGCGGGCGCGCAGTCGATCCTCAGGGGTCCCGCCGAGCCTGTCAGTGCGGTGGTTTCTCAGATCCAGGTCCGGACCATGGATCCGCCCGCAACGTTGCGCCTCGCGGGCCCGGGTGGAACACGCCCGACCGTCGTTGCCGCGATCGGCCCTGGCGGCACCGTCGCCACGATGCTGGTCGTGTAATGTAGCGAGAGAAATTCACTGGTCGGTCGCCCTGCGGCTGGGACTCGAGCAGGAAATCGCCGCCGACTCCTCGCTCACGATCGAGCGGAAATGCGATGTCGCCGGCCGCGTCATCCTCGATCGCGCAGCACTTTGACTATGGATCGATCATGGTGGATGTTAGTACGAGCGTCGGCGCAGCGGTCTGGTTTGCGACGCGCGACTGATGCAGAGGAAGTAGGGCATTCTGCGCTTCGCTGCGGGGACGTTTCAATGCCGTGATTTCTTCGCTGGCAGATAGTTGGCGCATCTTTCGCGAGTTGCGTCGTCAACCGTAAATTCCGCCGGCGACTGCCCACCGAGCTCTCGCCGCGGACATCGCATCCATTGTGCGGCCCGAGCAGGGTCTGTGTAGCGGCTGTGGGCAAGAACTTCGAGCTCTCTGACAGCTTTCTGCTTGCGTTGGCGAGTTCCCTCCTCGATCCGGAGCTGATCCGCTCTTCGTCCGAGGGCATGCAAGGCGTCGCGTAGCCCCGTTTCGCTTTGCGCCGCGTCGAGCGGCGACAGACCATTGAGAGTGGCATCGCCCGTGCTCAACCAAGTTTGGGAGCCCTCACCGAGGTCCCCCATTGCCAGCTCTTGGAGTCGGCGCACGCGCGCCTCGGCATCCGCCTTCTCCTTCTCTAAACGGGCCCGTTCCCTTTCCTCTGCCTCACGGCGCTTTCGCTGGAGTGCGCGCTCGAGCTCGCCATCAAGGGGCAGCCCGAATAGCTCCAGATTGGCATGGGGTGAAAATCGGATGCTGGTGCGCAGGTTGGACAGTTGGTGGAAAAGCGTCGACCATTCCGACTCGTCCCCGTGTACGGTATTGGCGATGGAATAGCCTCGGCCAGGAAGCGCGGTCAGGAACCATGTTTCGAATGGAAAAGCCCGAGTTTCGCCATCTGGTAGGCCACGAAGCAGCTCCGACACGATCGTCCTGATCTCCGTTTTGCGCTTCTCAGGGCGCGCCCGGAGTTCCTCCGCTTCGTGAATCCTCTGCCGCAACAGCCCTGACGCCTTCCAAATCTCCGAAGGCGCAGAATGCACAAAGCCAAGCCGTTCAAGGTGCCGGAGATACCCTTCGACGGATTTTGCAGGAGACGCGAATGGCAGTCCCCCTTCCTTGAGCGCTTTCGCGATGGCGTCGGAGACAGACTGGAAGAGCGGGACGATCCAACCTCGCCGGGCAAGAGCGGCGATCGCCGTGCGCGTTCTGAACGGCTGGGAGGTTGATCGAAGGAGTTCGAGCACGATGGCACTTTGCCACTCAGCTATTGGGACGGTGAAGCATCCGCTGCCGTCGACCGGAAGATCGATGAGAGCGTCCAGACCATCCCGGCGCAGTAGAGTCTCGCACTCCCCGTTTCCCCGCTTCCGAGCGGGGAAGCGATGCCGGTAGTTGTTGCAGAGCTCATCGATCGCCCTTTGTAGATCCTCCGCGCGTTGGCGTGCTCGCTCTGACAGGCGGTTTCGAGCGGAGGCTTCGTGCGGATTGTGGAGCCAGATCCTCGGAGCGTTATAAAGGATGTCGTCTCCGAGCTCATCCAGCGCGTGATTGCGGTAGCCGGAAAGATCAATTTCGACCGCTCCGACATTCATGGCCCGGATACGCGCGATTTTCACATCGTCACAAGGGTGGGTGACCTTGAATTCGACGATGAGGCGCCGATCCCGCAGCACCAAGACGACGTCCGGTACGATCGATCCGTCCCTGGTTTCGAGAACCGCCTTGTCGAATGTGAGATTGGCTGCCCGAACGACGACCTCGGTATCGTTCGCGTTCGAAATATGGAGCTCGGGAAGCGCCATCTCCAATCGCGCGTCGAGGACTTTCTTCGCGAACTTGTGGAGCGCGGTTTCGCCTGCGGAGGCGCAAGAGATGCCGTCGCCATCGGAGCAGTGCGCAAAGTGATGTGCCTGCAGCTTTCCTTTCTTCGCAACCATTCGTCGGCCGCAACCTGGGCACTTGCAATGGCAGGCGAGGCCTGATGGCACATCGTCGATGTGTCGAAGGGAGCCGTCGTCGGCTTCGGCAACCAAGACGCCGCCTTGCTCCGTACAGTCGAAGAGCTGTCCAAGCCGAATGCTGGTCAATCGATCACCCCCAACGACGCGACTAAGCCACGTTCTCGGCGCTCCGAATGGACGCTTCCGCAAATAGGTCTTTCGCGAGGATCGCTGCGCGTGCCGCGGGAGGATCGGGCACGAATAGAACGACCGCGAGATCCTTTCGCGCCCGCGAACAGCAGACGTAAAAAAGTCGCCGCGTTCGATCGAGGACGGTTTCTTCTCCAGCCGCGATGTTGGCCTCATCCGTGTCAGAGAGCGGAAGATAACCCAGATACTTGCCATAGGAGTAAAGCCGGTAGGAAGCCTCTTCGTCATCGATGACGACAAGGACCCGTTCAAACTGCGCGCCCTTCACGCCGTGATGGGTTGCGAAGGGCGACTCCTCAAGGATGTATCGACGATAAGGCCAGAATTCAGAGACCCGGCATGCGAGAAAAGCCTGAATGTTGGCGAACCCGGCGCTCCCATCATTCGCTGGATCGGCGGCGAGATGAGCAGCGAAACGGTCGTCGAGGCCGAACAATTCCGCATTGCGCACATGCATAAGCACGTCCCGAACGGATGCAGTCGAGTCATCGGAAAGGAGGGCGACCAATGCCTCGGTCGCCTGTTGAAGCGCGGTGAGCACGTTGGCAACGGATCCCCCCTGGATGCGAGCCGGTTCAAGTTTCGGACTGAACTCGCGCAGGATGGAGATGATCGAGAAATGGTCGTTCTCGCGTGCCGCGACAACCAGCGGGAGAATGTGCTGAACGAAGGGACGCAGTGGCCAGGACGTACCGTCGCCTAGTCCTTCGCTCAAGCTCGCGGGTGCCTTGTCGGTCAACGACGAAAAAAGATGGGGAAAGCCTAGCCGGATCGCCGCCATGCGGTGAACCAGAACAAGCAGACGCACATCGCCATCGCGGGCATCACTCAACCAAAGGTCGTCACCAGTCTCGTTCGCGAGCCAGGTTCGCACAGCCTCAAGCCTCGCTGTACGCTCCGCGTCGGCCGGCAGAATGAAAATGTTCGCGGTGCCCACAACCGGCTGCTCGACTCCATCGATAGTCGTGGTTCGCCCCCGGACCTGTTCGAGCCCGTCCCCGTTGGCACGGATGGCATTGATCACGCTTAGGATGGACGTCGGACAACGAAAATTCTCCGGCTTCGTGATCTCCGCCCAGCCCGGGTTGAGCGCGACAGCGCCGGCGCCGGTCGTGTAGATCTTCTGCATCGGGTCCCCGAAGAAGCCGACGCATAAACGCGGGTGCTCGGCGGCGATGCTCCGCAGTGCCTCGACCACGTCCGGATTGGTGTCCTGGCTTTCGTCGACGAAAATGAAGGGGAAGCGACTGGCCACGAGCTGGCGGAGCAAAGGATGCGCCGCAACGCATGCAGGCGCGAGCTTCAGAATATCGTCATGGCCAAGAATGCCGTCGGCATAGCGGCTGCCGGTCCCATAATCGAATTTCTCGACGGCCCCGATGGCGCCAAGCTCTGCTTCCAGCTCGGCGATCTCCTGTTCGAGGCGCAGCTTGGTCTTTGCCTGCGTCCTAGGCCGGTCGTAGTGCTCCCTCCTTTCGGCGATCTTCTCCTCAATACGGCTCGTCACCCAAGCGGCGATGTCGGAGTGGAATGGTCTCATGACCGACCACAGAAAGCTGTGGATCGTCGAGATGTGAAACAGCGGAGAGATGCCCACGTCGCCCGAAATCTCCGCCACGGCGACCTCGGTATAGGTGATGCAGGCAATCTGTTGCCCAGCGCGCCGCAGTGCTGGGCCGCGTGTCTCTGCCAGATGCGCGATCGCCTTGATGAGCGAGGTCGTCTTTCCCGACCCGGCGCCCGCGACCATGACGAAAGAACGTGGCGGCTTGCGGTCAAGGCATGCGCGCACCTCGACGTCGGCCTGCGTGTCCGGACTGCCGATCCGGCTCGTCATGCTGCTGCCTCGGCGAGGGCTGTCCCGGTTTCGGGTGCAGCTTTGCCCGCGACCAACTGCTCCTCATCTTCATCATCCTGCGTTTCAGGCGGCGCGATCTCGGCCTCAAGCCAGCTAAGCCCCTCGGCGATGTAGGTAGGCACCGTCCAGGCAGCGGGATCCTCGCCAAGCAAAGCGAGTGCAAAGTCGGTCTTGTTGAAGTCGCTCGACTGCACACGCTTGTGAATGCGTGATGCAAGCGTCAGCAGGTCCTTCTCGGCATTCCTAGGGATACGCAGCTGGAGAGATTTGCGCTCCATATCTTGGCACCATGCGAGATTCTCAAGAGCGAAAGCTTCCTCGAGCGTGCGTCCCGCAAGTGCAATTATTTCTTCTCGCCAAGTCACATCGGTGCGGCATTGATAGGCAACGCGCACCAGCGCGTCATTATCGTTCGCGCGAAGCTGACATTTCTGATCTCCGGTCGCCTCCCACAACAGCGCGACCGTGCCGCATTTTGGGAGCCACTGGAGCAAGGTTTCGTTCGAAGTAGCGGCTCCCGGGTGCCCCGCAATGCATGACTTACCCGGCTTCTCGACTGCCACGGGCGCTTCATCTTCGTCCTCGTCGCCATCGGCTTTATCCGCTTCGACGTCCTGGCCCACATCTGCTGCATCTGCGACGGTTCCGGGAGCATTGCCATCGGCCGCCGGCAACGCTGGGCCGAACACGCTGTCCAGATCGGTGATGATGAGCGTCGTCAGGCCGAGAAACTCGATCAGGGCTTTGAATCGGTAACCGAACGCGCCGCCGATCTCCAGGATCGTAAGGTAGGTGGATTGGAGTCGCGGCGCGACCTTCTCGATCATCTGTGGCAACAGAATCCGTTCAACGTTGCCCTCCACAAGAACCGCGGCGTCGGCGAAGAACAGATCGCAATGAGTGAGCTTTAGATAGCGCTCGAGGAAGTCCCGCTCGTTTGGATCGGCGCTGTGGTGAAACACCGACAGATTGAGCACGTCCGAGGTAGACGTACTTTCGGCCCGGCTGCGGCGGAAATAGCGGATGGGCCGGAAGCCGCGTTCATAGAGGATATGGGTCGAGTGCGTAGTGACGACAACCTGGCTGGTATAGTGGGTGCGATCCTCGCCCTTGAGTTTGAGAATGCTCATGACCTTGCGAATGAACACCTGCTGGAGCTGCGCGTGGAGGTGCGCTTCCGGCTCTTCGATGAAGATCAGATGCACGGGTGGCCGGTTGTCCTCGATCGCTAGCCACTGTTGATGGAGGTCGAGCAGTTCCACCACCATGAAGATCAGGTTCTTGAATCCCAATCCATTGTAGCGATCGGGCAGTGTCGGCGGATCGGGATCCTCGCTGTCAGGTCCGAGCGCATAGTGAACGCGCGCGCCGTCTTTGCTTCCCATAATTTGCGCCGGGTCGAGTGCCGAGCGAATAACCAGCCGAGGATTGGTGAGTCCGGGATAGCCAAGCCGAGATAAGCTTTTGAGCGTATCCTCGAAGACTCGCTTGAGATGATCGTTGAGCGATACCTCCGACGCCGCAAGTGCGCGTAGCGTTTCGAGATCATCGGCCTTCTGCTCAAGATTGCGCGTGTAAAAGCGGCTCAGAACCCGGGAAAGCTCTTCGGCGCGCGCGCCGCCTGGGCCGTCGGACAGGTGACGCTGGGCATGGAGAAAGTCGGTTTGAAGCAGGCCAGATAGGATCTCGCGTCCACTACGGTCGCGACTGACGAGGGGCATCGGCATGTAGCCCGCTTCCTCAATGCGCGCCGGATCGAGCACATAATGGCGCAGCTCGTACTCGTCCTTGAGCCTATCTCTCAGAAAATCCTGGAGATTGTGGGGCGCTGGATCGAACGACCGCTCGCCTTTCTCGTTCTTGGGGACCGCATCCAGCGCCCGCTGACGAGCTTGCGTGTATCGCGACTGTGTTGCAGCAGGATCAATGGGCGCATAGGCGACGCGCATGCCGATCAATGAGCCTTCCCAGGCGAGGCTGGGAAGCAGATCGATCACGCGGTGAATATCGTTAGCGCTGATCTCGAACCAGATGTCGACTTCCATGGTCGGAAGTGCGACGCCTGCCTTGCCCTCGCCAAACGCGATAATATCAGGCCAAAGCTCGGCGCTAAAGTCGTGGATGTCGAACCTGTCGCGGCTAGTAAACAGGCGCAACGCGTGGCCGACGGCGGTTTTGCCGCTGTTATTGGCGCCGACGAAAATCGAGATGTCGGAGGCAAGGTCAATCGAGACGTCGCGCAGCCGTCTGAAGTTACGAACAGCTAGCTTCTTTAAATGCATCCCCTCCCCCCAACCTTCTTGTTGGGCACGACCTCAAGAGGCCGACGATCCCAATCGACATTTTACCTTGATCCGCATGAGGAGGCGAGTGCGGGGAGTGGCATGCCTCAGAGCTATCGACTGCGCCTCCATCTCGAAAGTCTACACAATCTCATGAATTTTCGTCTGTGGTACCACCTGAGCAGCGATTTCGCAGAGATGACGATGGTGCGTCAGATACACAACCTGGCCGACCTGCGCCATTTGTCCGAACAGTCGAAATACTTCCTCCGATCGCGGCTCATCAAAGGTCTCCATGATGTCATCGGCGATGAAGGGGATCGAAGGTCGCGCCGCCGCGAATTCCTCATATCCGGCCAGGCGCAAGGCCAAGTACAGCTGAAACTGCGTGCCCTTGGACATTTCGACCGCCAGCTTGGAGCCGCCGTGGCGGGACAATCCGATCATCGCTTCACGATCCTTTTCAGGCCGCGTGGCGAGACCGGTATATTCGTCGCGCGTTATCAGGCGGAACGCTTCGGACGCCCGGTTCATCATGGCGCTGCGATGTTTGTCTCGATAGGCGCGAATGCCGTACCCGGCGACCAGACTGCCGCTTCTCAGACGTAAATAGCGCAGCGCCAGATCCTCGATTTCGAGAAACAATGTGCGCCGGTTGGCTTCAAGGCGAGCGACGGCATCATCGCCTCCGATGGCGGTCAGGCGATCGGACGCACGGGCCTTGTCAGCGAACAGGTTCTTCGCTCGCCCGTCCAGGTCTTCAAGACGCGTTGCGAGCTCGGCCTGCTCCCGTCGCAATTCAGTCAAGTCGGCGCCGGCGAGGCTGGCCAGTGCTTCCTCCAGCGTTTGTAGCTGTATGTCGCCGGTGATCTGCCGAGCGAGCTTGCGTTGCTGGTCGACGAGGTCATCCCTGTTCCGGCAGCGCTCCAGAGCTTGCCGAACATCCCCAAGCGCATCGACGTGGAAGAAGTCGGTCAATTGCTTCTTGCGCGCGGCATGGACCGCAATCTCGCCTTCGAGCTGTTCGCGTTCGGTCGCGAGATCGGCTAAGGCTTGGTTCCGTTCCCGTCGTTTCGTTTTGACCTGCTTGGCGACCGCGTGCTTCTGAATCAGAGCCTTGGCGGCGCCGAGGGGATTCTGATCGTCAAATGCATCGCCAAGAGCCTCTTGCAGGCCCCTGACCGCATCGGAGAAGGCCTTTCGATCGGCCTCCATCGCATCGATGCGATGTTGCAAGTCATCCTGCTCGCGCAACGCTTCGGGGAGATCGGCGATTGCGTCGAGAAGTTCCCGCACGGCGCCAACGCTGGCTTCTCCGTTGGCAAACCATATGGTCGCGAGCGCGGTCGCCCAAGCGCGCTGCCACTCTTCGAATGCGGTGACGGTTGTGTCGAGCGCCTTCCTTCGTTGAGCCTTGGCCGCTTCGAGCTCACCAAGCCGTTTGTCCGCCTCCGTCCGCTTGGTCAGGAGCGCAGCATGGTCTGCGAGGACATTGTCGGCCGCTTGCATCAGCGCCGACAAGTCCAACCCATCGACATCTGTCCCGACGGCGATCAGCGTCTTGGCGAGAGAAGCGTGCTCCACGGCGAGCGCAGCTTTGGCTCCTTCGACGTCACTCAGGGTGCGACGCAGATCTTTCCATGCAGCCAGGGCTGAGATACGGTGTTCTGCCCACGAGCTAACACGCGCCAGCCATGCACCCAGGGACGCGTCGGCCTGCAATTCGATTTGGGGCGGCGTTTCCGACCTGATTTCGCGCCGCACGATTTCCAGCTCCTCATCGGTCTCGCGCAGCATCTGGCGTTGTCGATCGACACTTACCTTGGTCACCGCGAGCCCTGCGGTCAGGGACCGCAGCTCTTCGAGTTCCTTGGCGCTGCCGAGACGCGCGTCAGCGATCGCGTCAGTCTTTCGCATCCTGTTCTCGAAAAGATCGGCCGTCTCCCGATTCAGGACCGACAGATGATGGGCCCACGCCTCTTCCCGCTCGAGGAGGGCAGCTTTCGCCTCCTCATCATCCATGATGCTGGCAGCTTCACGCAGGGCAGCGATCCTCGCCACTTCCTCGTTCTGCCTTGTTGAGAGCTCTCTCTCTCGCTCGGCGATCTGCGAGCTACGCTTCTCGATGCCGGCGAGCGTCGATTTCCAGGCTTCAAGGCGATCGGTTGGGGGCGGCGAGATCAGCCGAAGATCGTCACCATCGCCGGTCCAGGGACGCAGTCCACTGACCGCATCGTCAAAAGTCCGCCTCTTGTCGGGAAGGCCACGCTCGGCAAGACGGAATTCTGCCACAAGATTGCTGTCACGCAGATGGCGTAGCACCGATTGAAGCTGTGCGATCTTGCCGGCATCGATCCCGGCGCCATGGCCGCTGAGCACCTGCCCAGCGCGCTGCTCATTTTCACAGGCCAGCCTGGCAGCTTCGTATTCCTTCTCGGCCGACCGGCGCGCGACATCGACGCCGGACCTTTCAGCAATCAGATCACGCAGCGTTCCGACTGTGGCAGCCGGTACAAGCAGCGTCTTGGGATCACCAACCTCCGACTGTCCCAGTGTCGCGAGGATCAAATCGATCTTGCGTGTCCATAAGGACAGCGAATCTTTTCGTTTCGGCAGGTCCTCCTCGGCAGTCGTGTAACGCGCGGCTGTGTCCGCCAGCTGATCAAGGCGGTCGGCCATCGCAAGAAGATGCTCATCGGTCACCAACCCTTCGAGTTCTTCCCGAATCTTCCGCTCCGCTTGTCCGAGGCCAGCGAGCTGGGTTTGAAGCCGCGTTTCCTCGACAATGAGGTCGGGAAGCACCGCCGCCCATTCGTCCGGGGGATGTGGCAGATCCGTGTATTCCGCGAGTTCCTCCTGTCCTTGACGGTGTTCGGCCGCCAGAGGGTAAGCTCGCAGGACGCGCGCGATCTCATCATGGCGCGCCTTCGCGGTGCCGATCTCTTTCATGGCGGCGTCATACGCCAGGTTTGCCTGCTCAAGCGCCGTCGTTAGCGCCCTGTAGGCTGATGCCTGGATGTCGATCTCGTCCCGTTCGCACTTGAGTTCCGCGATCTGCCGCTTGAGGCTGGCGATCTTCGTCGAGCTCGCACGTTTGCGGAAGATGCCGTCGGCTTCGGCGACCGCGCTCTCGAGAATGGAATTGATGCCTGCGAGGCCTGTGCTCGCGGAGAACAGCAGCTCGCCCAGGTCGCCCTTGCTCTCGAGAATGGCGTTCCCGCCGTCTTCCAGCGTCTGATCGTCGAGCGAGAACATCATGCGATAGGCGTCACGCGTCAGCCCGCCGAGCGGGACACTCAGGAACGCCTCGTTCACAGGTTGCCCGTGCGCATTCAGCAGGGAATTGCTGCGCTGCTTCACCCGTTTGAATTCATGGGCGTGGCTATCGAACTCGAGGCAGGCGCCGATCTCCATAGCCTTACCCTGATGCAGGAAACCGTAGCGAGTGCGCTCCTCAATCCCGAAAAGAAGTTCGAGATAGCCCGAAAGGGCAGTCGATTTACCCGCCTCGTTCAAGCCGTAGACAATGTGCAGGTCCGGTGTTCCGGCCGCATGCTCCCCGAAATCGATCGAGTAGTCCGTGAACTTGCCGTAGCGGGTGAGATCGAGCCGGCGCAGACGCATCAGCCGATCTCCGATGCTTCCGGCTTCAGTCGAGCCAGCATGTCCTCACTACCTTCCGAAAGCAGCTGGTCGATCAGAGCTTCGAACGCGGTTTCGTCGTCGCCACTGAAGCCGCGGGCTTCGGGCGGCAGATCATCGCGGAGTTCCTTCACGATATCCCGAACGGCTTCGCGAACGCCGTGCTGGTGAATGATGTCGTCGCGCATCAGCTCGCCGAGCTCCAGGACGGGGTCGGCGATGGCAACTCCGACCGATGCGCTAGTCGGGACGGTGGTGACGATCTCGATCTTTTCGATCCAGGTTTTGCCGAGACCCTCCACACGCTGATCGATCTCCGCGGCCAGCAGATCGCGATCGCGGCGCAACCGCCATGACAGAGTCGTTGCTCCAGTCAATCGCAGCCGGCCGACAAGGTGCTCCGATCGTGTTCGGTCGCGAACCGCACCGATGCCTTCCTCAATGAGCTCAACTGTCTCGCGCCAAGTCTCGGCAGAAGACAGATCGACTGAGACACGTTCGAACTGCGCAATGCTCGTGGCGCGTTCCTCCACAATGAGGCTTCGATCGTCGTTGACCGTAACGAGCGTGACGGTCTTCTCGCCCCCCTCGTTAACGTCCCGGCCTTGCGGCATCCCCGGCATGATCACTACGCGCTCGCCGGCGTGTTGCGCCCGAACATGGACATGTCCGAGCGCCCAATAATCAAAGCCCCAACCATGGAGGTCAGACGCCTTACATGGTGCATAGAGGTCGTGGCCCGGTGCACCCGCGACGCTCGTATGCATGATGCCGATGTTGATGGAATCGGGGGTAGGGCGCCGATACTTTTCCAGCAGGCTCTCGGGAGCGTGAGGCTTGGCGAAGCTCAAGCCATGAATCGACAGAGCCAGATCGCCGCGAACAAGGTCTATTGCGTGTGAGCGGCCGCCGAACACGGTGACGGATGGCGGCAGGATCAGTTCCGGTGTTATGCGCGACAGGGCGTCATGATTGCCTCGAATGACGAAGGTGGCGATGCCGGCCTCATGAAGCCGCTGCATCTGGCTGGCCAGAAATCGGGCGGTTTTCATCGACGTTTGCTCACCGTCGTAGAGGTCGCCCGCGACGACCAGCGCGTCTACCTGCTCGTCGATACAAATATCGACAATGCGCATGAGCGCCCGGCGCGTCGCATCGCCGATCAGCTCCGCGACATCACCGTTGCGCAGCGCCAGCGAGCGCAACGGTGAATCGAGATGCAAGTCCGCCGTATGTACAAATCGAAATGGCATGGGAAGCTGCCCATCCGGAAAGTGAGAAACCTGATTGGAATTCTATCGCACTGGCGCTCTTTACAGTACAAGCGCTGCTCTGCGATCTCCAGCTTGGACGTCAAGTGAATCCGCGAGATTGCAACCACCATCCTGCTCAAGCATTCGGGCTTAGGGACGAGCATCAGGCGTGCATTTGAAAAGCATTCGAGCCTATCAATGCTCACTATCGCGTCGTCGAAGGCGCGCGGTTCTCGGGCTCGCGCCGCGACGGCAGAGTCGCAGCAGCGCGAAACCGAACGTTGCGCGACCAGCGCAAAGTTGACGTTGCCGGCATCGTGCTTGTCCGACAACGGCCTGGCTCCGCCAAGGGCGTCATGTTCATCACGATCGAGGACGAAACGGGGGTGGCCAACGTTATCGTCTGGAAGAAGGTCTTCGAGACCTTCCGCCGCGTCGTTCTCGGCGCAAGCATGATCGGTGTGCGCGGGCAGGTGCAGCGCGAGGTCGAGGTCGTGCATATCATCGCTCATCATCTCGCCGACCTGTCGCGTGATCTCGCCAGCGTCGGCGCACGCGAAGAAAGCTTTCCGCTCCCGCACGGGAGGGGGGATGAGTTCCACCACGGCTCGCCTACGCCCGATCCGCGCGGGCTGCCGAAGGCCCGCAATCTCGTCGATCCCTATAGTCATATAGATGAGATCAAGGTGAAGACGCGGGACTTCCGTTAATCGGGCGGTTCCGAGGGCTGACCCACCAGTCATTCCTGACCGGGAGTGAAGCGATACTCGTTTATCCCGCATCCCGCTTCGTCCGAATTGAACGGTGTGTCTTTCTTTAGGAGACACCCTTGTCGCCACTCCTGCGGACGCTTATGTCTAGTGGGAGGCGTCAAATATGTCCGCTTGCTGCATATTGCGCATCGCGATAACCGACTGCATTTTTTGGTTTCGACAGTCAACGGGAGCTTTATCATGACGATGGAAGCCGAACAACCTGCTGAAGACGAGGCCGCACCCGCCTCGAAGGCAACGAAGAAGGCCTCGGCGGAGAAATGGGGCCACGCCGTCATGGACCTTGGCTTTTGTGTCGTACCGTCTCTCCTGCTGCGAGCGCAGCGTCGGCTGAACCTCAATCCGACGCAGCTCGCGGTGCTGCTGCAACTCTGCGACTTCTGGTGGGACAAGGAGCGCAAGCCGTTCCCGAGCAAGGAGACCTTGTCGCAGCGTCTCAGCCTAAGCGAGCGCCAGGTCCAGCGCTACATCGCAGAGTTGGAGAAGGAGGGGCTGGTTCAGCGCATCGAACGACGGGCGAGCAACGGCGGCAAGCTCAGCAATACCTACGATCTCACCGGGCTTGTGAAAAAGTTGCAGACGCTCGAGCCGGATTTCCGGGAGGCCGAGGAAACCGCCCGAGCGGCGCGCAAGGCGGTCGCGAAGCGCGGCTTCAAATCAGCAAAAACGTCGGCGACCTCCAAGGAGGCGGCGGCATGATCGGCGATATGTGGGGTAGGGGAAGCTCTGGAAAAGCTGAGCCCCGGGTGCATGCCAATGGCAGAGGCGATCCCAGGGCTTACGGGAGGCAATATGGGTGACCCGGGGACAGTAGTCAAGAACGCCTTCTCCTATACCGACGCTATCATCAACGCCCTGGAGACTTCCCTGTCGCCGGAGCGTATGGCGACCTACGTCGGCCACGCCGGCGGAGATCGCGAGAAGGCGGTTCGCCTTTATAGCTGGAACACGGCCGTCAGTGCAGCCTTCTACGGCCCTCTTCAGGGGCTGGAGGTTGCCTTGCGCAACGCCATGCATCGTGAGCTTGCCGCGCGTTATGGCACGGATTGGTACGATAATCCTGCCGCGGGGCTCGATGCCGGCACGCTGTCGAGGATCTCCGCAGCCCGAGCGGATTTGCGCCGTGACGGCTATCCCGACGATCCGCCTCACATGGTAGCGGCGCTGTCATTCGGATTCTGGGTCGCCCTGCTCGGACCGGGCGGGCGCCTTCCGGGCTACGGCAAAGCCAATTACGACATGACTATCTGGCGGGCCGGCGTATTCAGAGCCTTTCCCCACGCCCGATTGAGCCGCAAGGCGGCCCATACGCCGCTCGACTATCTCCGCACCTTCCGGAACCGGATCGCCCATCACGAACCGATCTTCGACCGCCACCTCGTCGCGGACTATGCGTCGCTGCTTCAGGTCGCCGGATGGATCAGCGCGGAGACGCGGGCGTGGATCGAGCACCACAGCCGTGTGCCGGCGGTGCTGGCGCTGTCGCCCGACGACGCCAGCCTTCTGTTCTGACGGTCGCCGATGTCGCTGCTCGCTGCCACCCAAATCCCCAAACCTGCCGATGAGCAGGCGTTCGAACGCGCATCCGTCGTCCTGTGGCGCGGCCTGCTCGATGATCCTTCGGTCCAGCGAAACGGCCGACGAGGCCAGCGCCAGAATGGCATCGACCTTTCCGGCATGCGCGATGGTAACGTGGACTGGCATGTCGGCATCCAGTGCAAGCTGAAGGGCGAAGGGCACGCGCTTTCGGAAGACGAGGTTCGCGCCGAGGTCAAGAAGGCGCTGACCTTCAAGCCGCCGCTCAAGGAATATTACGTCGTCACGACGGCGCCCGACGATGTCGCGATGCAGGAGCTGGCGCGCGAGATCACGAAGGAGCTGGCTGCCGACGGGAAGACGATGCGCGTCTTCGTGTGGGGCTGGAATACGCTTGAAGAGCGGATCAGCGAGGATCAGGCGGCGCGCAAGGCCTTCGATCCGACCTACACGCTTTTCAGCGAGGAGATTCTTACCGAAACCAGATCGATTGCCGCTGGTCAGAGTGCGACGCGCGAGGATATCTCCGTCGGGTTCGCCCGTATGGAATCCATGCTCGCTGAGGTGACCGGCAGGCTTGCCAGTCCACCCGGCGACAGCACTGTCGAGGTCAACGCTGTCGAAGCGCATCTCGATGCCGAGATCGACGAATACCGCGACCTCAGCAACAGCGGCAAGACGCTCACCGCCATGCCTCTGCTGGAAAAGCTGCTGGCGCGCGTCGGCGCCTCTGCATCCGGCCGCATCCTGTTTCGGATCAAGGCGAATATCGGCCATTGCCTTCTGGCGCTCGGCAAGGACGATGAAGCCGCCGCCATGCTTCTCGCATCGTTCGACCATGCGCCGGACGAACCGAAGGCGATCGCCAACAAGGCCTTCGGCCTCCTGCTTCAGGGCAAGTGGGAAGAACTCCTCACGTTCGGAAGGACGCAGCTTGAGGTAGACCCCGCGAACGAATGGCTTGCCGGCTATCTCGTACAGGCCGCCCGGTTCGACATGTCGGTGTCCGACCCGCTCGTGCTGATTCCTGAGCAGTTGCATCGAACCGCTGCCGTGCAAGTCGGCTGGGTTGATTTTATCAGGCGGCGGGGCAAGCCCGGAGAGTGGTGGGAGCCGGCACGGGCGGCCCTTGCCA
>NZ_JAPSET010000077.1:0-17672 GCF_026847585.1 Phreatobacter sp. AB_2022a | reverse complement strand
CTCGCCGGCCGCGACGTGCTCGCCTTCTGCGGCATCGGCCGGCCGGCGAAATTTGTCGAGACGCTGGGCGCGGCAGGCGCGCGCAATGCCGTGCTGCGGCCGTTCCCGGACCACCACGCCTATACCGAGGCCGACGCGCGGCAGCTGCTGGACGAGGCGGCGCGCACCGGCCTCGCCCTGGTGACGACGGAAAAGGACAGAGTCAAGCTGACGGGCTCGGCGGCGCTCGACGATCTCGCCGCCCGGACCACCACCGTGCCGGTTCAGCTCGTGCCGGAGGATCCGCCGGCCCTCGACCGGCTGATCGCGCCGGTCAGCCGCCCGCCTGCGCCTTGATCCGCTCGGGGTGCAGGCGCGCCAGCACGGCCTGCGGGCTCGCATAGGCTTCCTGGAACTGCACGCTCCAGTATTTCAGGTCGTCGATGGCGATTGTCTGCCCGGTCACCGCGCAGCGCACGAAGGCTCCCGGCTTGACGATGCGATAGTCGCCGTCGAGATAGCGGAGCTCGGCTTCGCCATCGGCTGGGCGGCCCGGGCCTAAGCGGTTGAGCATGGCGGAACGAACCTGCAGTACTGCTGCGGCCGGACGCGAGCGCCCGGCCGGCGTGAGATACGGGTCCCGGGCTCAGTTCGAGCCGGGCATGCGGGCAGGATCCTGGCCGCTCGGCTGGCGGTTGTAGGCCGCGCTCGGATCCTCGGGGCGCCGGCCGACCGGCCCATAGGGCGCATCCGGCGAGGCGGTGCGATAGCCCGGAGGCGGCTCGACCAGGCGGCGCCGGGTCGGTTCGCCCGGGAACGGCACCACGGCGTCCTGCTGGGACGGGCCGAACAGCGATCCGACCTGCTGCCAGATCGGCCTCACGCCCATTTCGGCGGCGCTGGCGGGGCCGGCCTGCTGCTGCTGCGACCGGTCGCGGGTGGTGTCCACCGGGCCGCCGCCGAACCAGCCGCCGCCCTGGCGGGCGCGCAGCTCGCCATTGGTCAGGGTCCGGCCGAGCTCGTCGCGCACGATCGGCGAATTCTCGGAGAGGCCGAGCGCGCGGGCGCGCGCGACGTCGGGATCGTTCGGCCAGGACGGATTGCGCGAGGCGGCCGATTCCTGCGGCGCCGGCAGCGCGCTGTTGCGCGGCAGGACGAGCGGCGCGCGTTCGCGGTAGTCGATGACCGGACGCTCGTTGTCGATGATGCCGAGGCCGCTGAGCAGCCCCTGGAACATGGTGCGCTCGACCGTGCTGCTATCGGTCTGCTGGGCCTGGGCGGCGGACGCCGCGAGGCCGAACGCCGTGACGAGGAGCGCGGTGGCAATGCGCTTCATGGTCATCATCCCTACTGGCTGCGGCGATGCCCGCGAACAGGCATCACCTCGCTGGTTACCGGCGACGCCTTTTTGCGAAAGACATCGGTTCTGCGGACATATTGGGCCCAATCACGCCGATTTCGAGGCATGGGGCCGGCCGCCGACGAGGGACTCATACAGAAGCAGGGCGACCCCCGCAACGATCGCGACATCGGCGAGATTGAAGATGTACCAGCGGAACTGCCAGCTCGCCGTGGTGATGTGGAAGGCGAAGAAATCGGCGACGGCACCATAAATGACGCGGTCGAGCCCGTTGCCCAGCGCGCCGCCGGCAATCAGCCCGAGCGACAGCGCGGTCAGACGGCTTTCCGCCCGGTAGAGCCACCAGGCAATCAGCGCCACCGCGCCGATCTTGAAGGCGACCAGCGCCCATTGCCCGATCGGGCCCTCCTGCTGGAACAGGCCGAAGGAGACGCCGTAGTTCCAGGCCATGACGAGATCGAGCACGGGCGCGATGGTGATCGACTGCCGCGCTTCGATGTCGACGACCTGCAGCATGAACACCTTGAAGGCCTGGTCGATGGCAAGCGTCGCCACGATGGCGATGAGGCCGAGCCGGAGATAGGGCGATGCGGTCACGGGTTCGGTTTCCCTTCGAGGCGGCTGTCCCTTGAGATCCTGGGCGAGTTGGCGCGGGCGGGCGCCGCGGTCAAGCCTTTTCGCCTCACGAGATCGGCATTTCGGCTCGACAAGGCGACGGCGAGCCGGCATATCCCGCGCCGACAGTGGGCAGCCCAGACACCCGATGAAACCGATCCTCTATTTTGTTCGCCACGGCGAGACCGACTGGAACGCCGAAGGCCGCCTGCAGGGCCAGCGCGACATTCCCCTGAACGATCTCGGCCGGGTCCAGGCCGGCGAGGTGGCCGGCGTGCTGGTCAAGCTCGGCGCCGCGGTGACCGATCTCGCCTATTGGGCAAGCCCGCTGTCGCGCGCCCGCGAAACCATGGAGCTGATGCGGCAGGGCCTCGATCTCGCGCCCTCCGGCTATCGTACCGACGACCGGCTGAAGGAGATCGCCTTCGGGGCCTGGGAGGGCCTGACCTGGGCCGAGGTCGAACGGGCCGATCCGCCGCTCGCGGCCGCCCGCGTCGCCGACAAATGGCATGTGCGGCCGCCGCGCGGCGAGAACTACGAGGATGTCGCGACGCGGCTCGCCACCTTCCTGCGGCTGATCGAGCGCGACACCGTGGTGGTTGCCCATGGCGGCATCGGCCGGGTGCTGATGGCGCTGATCGGCGGCCTCGGCACGGCGGAAGCGGCCGAGACCTATGTCCGCCAGGGCGTCGCCTATCTGTTCCAGGGCGGGCGGTTCCGGGTCGTCGAGCCCTGAACGTCAGTAGTTGCCGAGAATGCCCCAGAGGCTCTGGGCGCTCGGCAGCCGCGGCTGGCCGTTCGGCCGGTCCCACGGGCAGCGGAAGTGACCGGCGGTGACCGTCTCGTTCATGCCGGCCGGGAAACATTTCGGCCGCGTGCCGGGGGCGAGGTGCCCGCGGCTCTGCAAGGTCAGCAGCACGCGTTCGCGGGTCTCGTCGTCGAGACCCGACTGGGCGCGCGCCGGCAGGGCCGCCGGCAGCGCGAGGACGGCGCCGAGCAGGGCAAGGCGCAGCAGCCGCGGGGCGCGGCTCTGGCGATCGGAACGGCTGTCGGAACGGGTCATCGGGCGCTTCCTGGACAGGGGCATCTCCAGGCGACGCGACAGGACATTCGCGTGCATTGGAATGCGGAAGAGAATTCCGGCCATGCTCCGCCACGGCTGAGGCGGAAATATGCCCGGCAACGATCGAGGTCATTCTATCAGCCCGAGGCGCGAGCGTCATCGGGACGCTTCGCCGCGCTGTTCCCGTCAGCTTTTGCCGCTCCTGGCCCCGACCGCCCGGCCGAAGCGCTCCATGGCGAGGCGCAGCCGCTCGTCCTCGAAACCGGACAGCGCGGCGGCGAGGCGTTTTTCGTCGGCCGGCGGCGGCTTCGGCGGCGCGGGCTTGCGGCGGGCCGTCATCGGCACCTGGGTCAGCCGCATGGCGGCCACGCAACGCCAGCCGAAAAAGGCATTGACCCGCTCGACGATGATCGGCCCGAGATGCTGCACTTCGAGCGCGAAGGGCGCCTCGACCCGGACATGCAGCGTGCCGGGTTCCGGTTCGGCAAGCCCCTGGGCCCGCCGCGGCCAGGCGATCTTGATCGGCGAGCAGCGCCGCGCGAGGTCCTCGCCGACGATCTCGTCCCAGCGGGTGACCACCTCGGTCGCGGCGAAACCGGCTTTCTGCAGCGTCTCGGCAATCTCGGCGGCGACCAGATCGGCGAGAGGCCGCGGCCCCCGGCGGCGGGACATCTGTGTGTTCATCGTCGCCATCAGTTGAAAGCGTGTCCGGCTTTGGTCCAGGGTCGGCCCATGCCGAACCGATCCGACACCGCAATCCTAGCACGGCCCGCAGCAACCCGTCAGGCCGTCCCGGCCGGGCCGGCGGCGGCGCTGCTTGCCTGGTACGATCGCCACCGCCGACGGCTGCCCTGGCGCGCCCTGCCGGGCGAATCGGCCGATCCCTACCGCGTCTGGCTCTCGGAGATCATGCTGCAGCAGACCACGGTGAAGGCCGTCGGCCCCTATTTCGAGAAGTTCCTGAAGCTCTGGCCCGATGTCGAGGCGCTGGCGGCGAGTCCCGTCGAGGAGGTCATGAAGGCCTGGGCCGGCCTCGGCTATTATTCGCGTGCCCGCAATCTGCATGCCTGTGCCAAGACGGTGGCGATACAGCATGCCGGGCGGTTTCCCTGCGATGTCGCGGCGCTGCGCGCACTGCCGGGCATCGGCGACTATACTGCCGCGGCGATCGCCGCCATCGCCTTCGACCAGCCCGCTGCGGTGGTCGACGGCAATGTCGAGCGGGTGATCACCCGGCTCGACGCCATGGCGGCGGAGCTGCCCGGCGCCAAGCCGGCGATCCGGGCACGGGTGGCCGAGCTGCTCGATCCTGGCCGGGCCGGCGATTTCGCGCAGGCCATGATGGATCTCGGCGCCACCATCTGCACGCCGAAGCGGCCGGCCTGCACGCTCTGTCCGTGGACCGCGGCCTGCGCCGCGCGCGCCGCCGGCACGCAGGAGGCCTATCCGCGCAAGGCGCCGAAGGCGGCCGGCCGGTTGCGCCGCGGCGCCGCCTTCGTGGTCGTGCGCGCCGACCGCCGGCTGCTGGTCGGCACCCGGCCTCCGAAAGGCCTGCTCGGCGGCATGACCGAAATTCCCGGCAGTGCCTGGAGCGCGGATTTCGACCTGACCGCGGCCGACGAGGCCGCGCCCGTCGCGCTCGCCTATCGGCGGCTGCCCGGCGTCGTCTCCCATGTCTTCACCCATTTCCCGCTCGCGCTCACCGTGTTCCGCGCGGAGGCCCCGGCCGACCTTGCCGCGCCGGCCGGCCTGCGCTGGATCGGTTTCGAGGAAATCGAAGGCGAGGCGTTTCCGACCGTCATGCGCAAGGTGATCGCCCACGCGCTCTGAACGGCCGCCGAAAGGCTCGACAGTCGATCGCGGCGGATGTTTGATGGCGCCTCCGATCGGGAGCGAGGCGCATGGAACTGTCCGGCTTTATTCTGTTCTGCGGCGTCTATGCCATGGCGACCTTCTCGCCGGGGCCGGCGGTCGCCGCCGTCATCGCCCGGGTGCTCGGCACCGGCCTCAGGCGCACGGCGCCGTTCATCTGGGGCATCGTCGCCGGCGATCTCGTCTGGTTCGCGCTCGTCGCGCTCGGCCTCGCGGCGCTGGCGCAGAATTTCCACGCGCTGTTCCTGCTCATCAAATATGCCGGCGTCGCCTACCTGCTCTACCTCGCCTACAAGCTCTGGACCGCGCCGGCCGAGCCGCCAGAGGCGAGCGACAGGGCGCGCGGCGAGGGCTTCAAGCTGTTCCTCGGCGGCCTCGCCCTGACGCTCGGCAATGCCAAGGTCATGGTCTTCTTCGTGTCGATCCTGCCGCTGGTGGTCGATCTCGCCGCCATCACGCCGCTCGCGGCGGTGGAGGTCGCGGCCATGATGATGGTGATCCTGTCGGCCGCGATGTGGACCTATGCGCTGGTCGCGGCGCGCGCCCGCCGGTTCATTTCCAGCCCGCGCATGATGCGCCTCGTCAACCGCGGCACCGGCACCATGATGGCCGGTGCGGCGGTGGCGGTCGCCGCGCGCGGCTGATCCTCGAGGCCGCGTATCAGGCCTCGAAGATCATGTCAGATCTCGAAGAACACCGTCTCGTCCTCGCCCTGCAGGCGGATGTCGAGGCGGTAGGTCGTGCCCTCGCGCCGGGCGATCAGGGTCTTGCGCCGGTCGGCCGGCACGAGGTTGAGGATCGCGTCGGTGTCGTTCGACGGCTCGCCGTCGAAATAGATGCGCGTATAGAGGTGCCGCAGCATGCCGCGGCCGAACACCGCGACCAGGAGATGCGGGGCCTGCTCGGCGCCGTTGAGCCCCGGCGTCCGGCCCGGCTTGATCGTCTCGAAGCGGTAGGTGCCCTCGGCGTTCGTGTCCGACCGCCCGAAGCCCATGAAGCTGTTGCTCGCCCGGGCCCGCCCGTCGGCGGGATGGGCATAGCGGCCGTCGGCATCGGCCTGCCAGATCTCGATCATGGCGTCCGGCACGGGCGTGCCGGCGCCGTCGATGACCCGGCCGGTGACGACGATGTGCTCGCCGGCCGTGCCCGGCGCGGCGACCCGGCCGTCGGCGCTGACCGGCACGTCCGGATAGGCCGAGCCCGGCGTCAGGCCGTAGTGGAAGAACGGGCCGACCGTCTGCGACGGCGAGATGCCGTCCGGGCGGTCCTTGGCGGTGCCGTCAGTGGTCATGGGGCTCTTCCGTCGGGGTGGCGTCGCGGCCGCGCAGGACAATGTCGAACTGATAGCCGAGCGCCCATTCGGGCATGGTGGTCTCGAGATCGAAACGGGCGATCAGCCGCTCGCGCGCCCGTGCGTCGGGGATGCCATTGAAGATCGGATCGAAGGGGAACAGCGGGTCGCCGGGAAAATACATCTGGGTGACCAGGCGCGACAGGAAGGACGGGCCGAACACCGAGAAGTGGATATGGGCCGGCCGCCAGGCATTGTGGTGGTTGCGCCAGGGATAGGCGCCGGGCCGGATGGTGGTGAAGCGGTAACGGCCGTCCGGGCCGGTCACGTAACGGCCCGCGCCGGTGAAATTCGGGTCGAGCGGGGCCGGGTGCTGGTCCCGGGCATGGACGTAGCGGCCGGCGGCATTGGCCTGCCAGAGCTCGACCAGCGCATTCGGCACAGGCCTGCCGTCCTCGTCCAGCACGCGGCCGGTGACGATGATGCGCTCGCCCTGCGGCTCACCGGCATGCTGGCGGGTCAGGTCGCAGTCGCTCTCGCGCACCTTGTCGTGGCCATAGACGGGTCCGGTCAGCTCGCTGAGCGTGTGCGGCACGATGATCAGGGGCTTCTGCGGCGCCCGCAGCACGGTGCTGGTATAGGCCGGATGCAGGCTCGGCGGGTGCGCCAGCGCCGCCTTGCGTGGAAATTCCAGCGTCATGGTCTCGCTCCCTCGTTTTTTGGCGAGTGGCGAATAGGGATTGCCGAGCGCCGACAAGAAGCAAGATGCCCTATTCGCTATTCGCTATTCGCTATTCGCTATTCGCTATTCGCTATTCGCCATCAAGCCACGCGCTCGACGGCGAGGGCGACGCCCTGGCCGACGCCGACGCACATGGTGGCGAGGCCGTAGCGCCCGCCGGTTTTTTCGAGCTGGTGCACGGCGGTTGCGGCGATGCGCGCGCCGGACATGCCGAGCGGATGGCCGAGCGCGATGGCGCCGCCGTTCGGATTGACGTGGTCGGCATCCTCGGGCAGGCCGAGGCCGCGCAGCACGGCGATGCCCTGGCTCGCGAAGGCCTCGTTGAGCTCGATCACGTCGAAGTCCGACACCTTGATGCCGAGCCGCTCGACCAGCTTCTTCACCGCCGGCACCGGGCCGATGCCCATGATGCGCGGCGGCACGCCGGCCGAGGCGAGGCCGAGCACGCGCGCGCGCGGCGTCAGGCCGTATTTCGTCACCGCCTCGGCCGAGGCGACGATCATCGCCGCGGCGCCGTCGTTGACGCCGGAGGCATTGCCGGCGGTCACCGTGCCGGGCTGGCGCACGAAGGCCTTCAGCTTGGCGAGGCCTTCCGCGGTCGTCTCCGGCCGCGGATGCTCGTCCTTGTCGACGACGATCGGACCGCCTCTGCCGGCGATCTCCACCGGCACGATCTCCTCGGCGAAATAGCCCGAGGCGATGGCCTTGCCGGCGCGCTGCTGCGAGCGCAGGGCGAACGCGTCCTGGGCCTCGCGCGAGACCTGGAACTCCTCGGCGACATTCTCGCCCGTCTCGGGCATGGAATCGACGCCGTACTGGGCCTTCATCAGGGGATTGATGAAGCGCCAGCCGATGGTCGTGTCGAACACCTCGGAGGTGCGCTGGAACGGCTCGGCCGACTTGCCCATCACGAAGGGCGCGCGGGTCATGCTCTCGACGCCGCCGGCGATGGCGAGGTCGATGTCGCCGGCCTTGATCGCACGGGCGGCTGCGCCGACCGCGTCGAGGCCGGAGGCGCAGAGACGGTTGACGGTCAGCGCCGGTACCGTGTCGGGCAGGCCGGCCAGCAGGCTGGCCATGCGCGCGACGTTGCGGTTGTCCTCGCCGGCCTGGTTGGCGCAGCCGAACACCACCTCGTCGATGGCGCCGGCGAGCGCCGGATGGCGGGCGATCAGCGCCTTCAGCGGCGCCGCCGCGAGGTCGTCGGCCCGCACCTTGGCAAGCGCGCCGCCATAGCGGCCGATCGGGGTGCGCACGGCGTCGCAGATGAAGACATCGGCCATGGGTCAGAGCCTCCTTGGGCGGTCCGGAGAGGGTCAGGCCGCGTGCGCGGCCTTGGTGCGGGCATGCAGGTCGCGCAGCACGGTCAGTTCGGTGGCGCTCGGCACCGGCGTCTCGGTGACCTCGGCGGCATATTTCACCGGCCAGCCGCAATTGGCCTGGATCTGCTCGCGGCTGACGCCCGGATGGATCGAGGTGACGGTGAGTTCGCTCGTCTCCGGATCGGGCTCGAAGATGCAGAGGTCGGTGATGAGGCGGGTGGGGCCGCGGGTGGTGACGCCGAGCGCCTCGCGCGAGCCTTTGCCGGTGCCGTGGCCGAGCGAGGTGATGAAGGGCAGCTTGTCCATGAAGGCGCGCTGGCCCATCGCCATGATGATGAAGATCTGGCCGCAATGGATGGCGATTTCGGGCGCGCCGCCGCCGCCGGGCAGGCGCACCTTGGGATCGTCATAGGGGCCGACCACGGTCGTGTTGAGATTGGCGAAGCGGTCGATCTGGGCGCCGCCGAGGAAGCCCACCGTGATCCGGCCGCCCTGCAGCCAGTAGCGGAACATTTCCGGCACCGAGACGGTGGTGAGCGCCGTGTCGCACAGTTCGCCGTCGCCGATCGACAGCGGCAGCACGGTCGGCCGGGTCGACAGCGTGCCGGATTCGTAGATCAGGGTGATCTTCGGCGCATGGGTCAGGCGGGCGAGGTTGCAGGCGGCCGATGGCGCGCCGATGCCGACGAAGCAGATGTCGTCGTTGCCGAGCAGCCGCGCCGCGCTGATCGTCATCATTTCGCTGGGGGTGTAATCGGTCATGATCGGCTCCCTCACTCGGCCGCGATCGCGAAGCGCCGGGCATAGTCGGCAAAATCCTCCGGGCCCTTGGCGAGGACATTCTCCTCCATCCACTTCAGGAAGGTCTCGCGCTCGCGGGCGATGGCGTCCCAGGCAATGTAGAAGGCATTGTCGCGCTTGTAATAGCCCTGGGCGTAGGACGGATGCGCGCCGCCGGGAACCTTGACCACCGCGCTGACCGTCCAGGCCGGCAGGATCGCCGCATTGGTGCTGCGCGGTCCGAAATCGTCGACGATCTCCTCCACCGTCACCACCGAGCGCTTGGCTGCCAGCACTGCCTCCTTCTGCACGCCGACAATGCCTTCGATCAGGACGTTGCCCTCCCGATCGGCGCGCTGGGCATGGATGAGGGTGACGTCGGGGCGCACCGCCGGCACGGTCGCCAGCACTTCGCCGGTATAGGGGCAGGTGACCGACCTGATGCGCGGATTGACCTTGGGCAGGTCGACGCCGCGATAGCCGCGGAACACGGCGAAGGGCAGGTTGGCCGCGCCAGCCTCGAAGGCATTGGCCATGGCCGCGTGGGAATGTTCCTCGATCTCCAGCTTGCGCGGCCAGCCGCGCTCCACCGCATCGCGCATCCGGTGCAGCGAGCCGACGCCGGGATTGCCGGCCCAGGAGAAGACGAGCTTCTTCACCTGGCCCATGCCGATGAGCTGATCGTAGAGGATGTCGGGCGTCATGCGGATCAGCGTCAGGTCCTGGCGCTTCTGCCTGATCACCTCATGGCCGGCGGCGTAGGGAATGAGGTGGGTGAAGCCTTCCATGGCCACGGTATCGCCGTCGCGCACATTCGCGGCGATGGCCTCGGACAGGGACATGAATGCCGCCATGATCCATCCTTCCTCGATAAGGGGAGCGTTTCCACTGAAGGCGTTCCTCGCGCCGGCGGCCTCGGCTGTCAAGTGCGATATGCGGATATCAGGGCGATTATCGCCCATAATGCGAACAGCATGGCTCCCCTGCCGAAGCCATGCCTGCCTGCGGGCTCGCCATCTGCTGGCGCCGATCGCGGCATTGTCGGGCGGCCGCCCCGCCGGCGGCCGGGCGGGCGGGGGCGCCGGGCCCAGTGGCGTCATGGCGGGCGGCCTGCCAACAATTTTCTCCGCCTGCGCCCACTTGCCGCAAATCATTGCCTTTTCCCGCGCCAGGCGAGGCGAAACCGCCTCGGGCTCCGCTGAGTCATCGGGGAAAAACCTTATGGCATGGGATCGGGCAGCCGCTACCGTGGCGCGTCCGGCCCAGGCCGGACGGTTCGCAAGCTTCAGAACAAGGGCGGCAAGGCCCGGCTGCGAACCAGAGCGGGAACGTCGGCAGCGTCACTCCAGGGGAGTCCTCACAATGGATCGCAGACATTTCATCAAGGCCGGCGCCGGCATTGGCGCGCTGGCCGCGAGCGGCGGGCTTGCCGCGCCGGCCCTGGCGCAGGGCGCCGCGGCCAAGACCCTGCGCTTCGTGCCGCAGGCCAATCTTGCCAATTTCGACCCCATCTGGGGCACTCAATATGTCGTGCGCAACGCCGCGGCGCTGGTCTGGGACACGCTTTACGGCGTCGACGACAAGCTGACGCCCCAGCGCCAGATGGTCGAGCACGAGGAAGTGTCCTCCGACGGGCTGACCTGGACCTTTCGGCTGCGCCCCGGCCTCAAATTCCATGACGGCACGCCGGTGCTCGCGCGCGACTGCGTGGCGAGCCTCGTGCGCTGGTCCGCCCGCGATCCGATGGGGCTGATGCTCAAGGCGATCCAGGAGGAACTCGTTGCGGTCGACGACCGCACCTTCCGCTGGCGGCTGAAGAAGCCCTATCCGAAAATGCTGCTGGCGCTCGCCAAGAACAATGCGCCCTGCTCGTTCATGATGCCGGAGCGGATCGCCAAGACCGACCCCTTCCAGCAGATCAGCGAATATATCGGCTCCGGCCCGATGAAGTTCGTCCGCGGCGACTGGGTCCCCGGGGCGAAGGCCGTGTTCGAGCGCTTCGCCGACTATGTGCCGCGCGCCGAGCCCGCATCCTGGCTCGCCGGCGGCAAGAAGATGCTGGTCGACCGCATCGAGTGGCACATCATGCCCGATCCGGCGACCGCCTCGGCGGCGCTGCAGAACGGCGAGGTCGACTGGTGGGAGAACCCGATCGCCGACCTCGTGCCGGTGCTCAAGCGCAACCGCAACATCAAGGTCGACATCGGCGATCCGCTCGGCAATATCGGCGCCTTCCGTCTCAACCACCTGCACCCGCCGTTCAATGACGTCCGCGCGCGCCGCGCGCTCCTGACCGCGCTCAGCCAGGAAGACTTCATGCGCGCCATCGTCGGCTCCGACGACAGCCTGTGGAAGGCGCTGCCCGGCTATTTCACGCCCGGCACGCCGCTCTACAACGAGGAGGGCGGCGAGATCCTGAAGGGCCCACGCGACCTCGCCGCGGCCAAGAAGCTGCTCGCCGAGAGCGGCTATTCCGGCCAGCCGGTGACCATGGTGGTCGCGCAGGACCAGCCGGTCACCAAGGCCCAGGGCGACGTTGCCGCCGACCTTCTCAAGAAGCTCGGCATGAACGTCGATTTCATCGCCACCGACTGGGGCACGACCGGCCAGCGCCGCGCCGTCAAGGCGCCGCCGGCGCAGGGCGGCTGGAACATCTTCTTCTCCTGGCATGCCGGTGCCGACTGCATCAATCCGGCGAGCTACACGGCGATCCGCGCCAATGGCGACGGCGCCTGGTTCGGCTGGCCCGATATCCCCGCGGTGGAGCAGCAGGTGGGCAACTGGTTCGAGGCCAAGACCCTCGACGAGGAGAAGGTCGCCATGCGTGCGCTCAACAAGGCGGCGCTCGACAATGTCGTCTACGTGCCCTCGGGCTTCTTCCTCGGCTACACTGCCTGGCGCAACAGCGTCAGCGGCATCGTCAAGGGGCCGCTGCCGTTCTTCTGGAACGTGGCGAAGAGCTGACCATAGGGTCTGCTCGAATTCCGGGAGGCAGGTCACCGCCTTCCGGGAGTTTCAATGGCTGGCGGATCGATCATAAGGTCTGTCGGCAGCAACCGGCCCGGGCGGGGCGGGCTTTTGAACCCTCCTGCCCCGGGCTTCTTTTGAAAAGACGGTACGGATGTTCGTTTACATCGCCCGGCGGATACTCGCGACGATCCCTGTCATGGCCGTCGTCGCGCTGTTCGTGTTCTCGCTTCTGTATATCGCGCCGGGCGACCCGGCGGCGGTGATCGCCGGCGACCAGGCCTCGCCCGCCGATGTCGAGAAGATCCGCCAGAGCCTCGGCCTCGACCGGCCGTTCCTCGTCCAGTTCGGCGACTGGGTCTGGCGGCTCGTGCATTTCGATCTCGGCACCTCGATCTTTACCGGTCTGCCGGTGACGCAGCTGATCGCCCAGCGCATCGAGCCGACCCTGTCGCTGATGATCGTGACCCTGATCCTGGCCGTGGCGATCGCCGTGCCGCTCGGCGTCGTCGCCGCCTGGAAGTCCGGAACCCTGATCGACCGGGCGATCATGGCCTTCGCGGTCTTCGGCTTCTCGGTGCCGGTCTTCGTCGTCGGCTACCTGCTCGCCTATCTGTTCGCGCTCGAGCTCGAATGGCTGCCCGTCCAGGGCTACACGCCGATCGCGCAGGGTCTCTGGCCGTGGTTCGAGAACCTGATCCTGCCGGCCATCGCGCTTGGCTGCGTCTATGTCGCGCTGATCGCCCGCATCACCCGCGCCACCATGCTGGAGGTGCTGCAGCAGGACTATGTGCGCACCGCCCGCGCCAAGGGCGTCGGGCAGGGCGGCATCCTGTTCCTGCATGCGCTGAAGAATGCGGCGGTGCCGATCGTCACCGTCATCGGCATCGGCATCGCGCTGCTGATCGGCGGCGCCGTCGTCACCGAAAGCGTCTTCGCCATTCCCGGCCTCGGCCGGCTGACCGTCGATGCGATCCTCAGGCGCGACTATCCGGTGATCCAGGGCCTCGTGCTCCTGTTCTCCTTCGTCTACGTGCTGGTCAATCTCGCGATCGACCTCGTCTATACCCTCGTTGATCCGAGGATCCGCTATTGAACATGCAACCTTCCCAGATCTCCGCCGGTCAGATCCCCCCCGGCACCGTGGTCGCTCCTGAGCTTCCGGACGTGCTGCCCGAGGTGAAGCCGCGCCGCGGCATGATCGGCTTCCTGCGCCGCTATCCGACGATCGCGATCGGCGCGGCGCTGCTCCTCCTGATGCTGATCGCGGCGGTCTTCGCGCCCTATCTCGGCACCGTCGACCCGACCGCCATCGCCACCTCCCGGCGCACCCGCGAGCCCTCCGCGCTCTACTGGTTCGGCACCGACATGCTCGGCCGCGACATCTATTCGCGCGTGCTCTACGGCGCCCGCGTCTCGCTGATCGTCGGCTTCTCGGTGGCGATCCTCGCCTCGCTCGGCGGCCTGCTGGTCGGCCTGATCTCGGGTTTCGTCAGGGTCGCCGACAGCCTCATCATGCGCGTCATGGACGGCATCATGTCGATCCCGCCGATCCTGCTCGCGGTGGCGCTGATGGCGCTCACCCGCGGCTCGGTCGGCAATGTCATCGTCGCCATCACGATCGCCGAGATCCCGCGCGTCTCGCGCCTGGTGCGCGGCGTCGTGCTGTCACTGCGCGAACAGCCCTATGTCGATGCCGCGGTCGCCGCCGGCACGCGCACGCCGATGATCATCCTGCGTCACATCCTGCCCAACACGCTGGCGCCGCTGATCGTGCAGGCCACCTATATCTGCGCCAGCGCGATGATCACCGAGGCGATCCTGTCGTTCATCGGCGCCGGCACCCCGCCGATCACGCCGTCCTGGGGCAATATCATGGCCGAGGGCCGGGCGCTGTGGCAGGTCAAGTTCTACATCGTGCTGTTCCCGGCCATCTTCCTGTCGCTGACGGTGCTGGCGGTGAACCTGCTCGGCGACGGTCTGCGCGACGCGCTCGATCCGCGCATGGCCAAAGCAGACTGACCGGAGATTGATCGCATGGCCCATCTGCTCGAGGTCGAGAACCTGCAGACCCATTTCCGCACGCCCGACGGCATCAACCGGGCGGTCGACGGCGTGTCGTTCCATGTCGATGCCGGCGAGACTCTGGCGATCGTCGGCGAATCCGGCTGCGGCAAGTCGGTCACCTCGATGTCGCTCCTGCGGCTCATCCCGGAGCCGCCCGGCCGCATTGCCGGTTCGATCCGCTTCCAGGGCAAGGACCTGCTGGCCCTGTCCGAGAAGGAGATGCGCGGCATCCGCGGCAACGACATCTCGATGATCTTCCAGGAGCCGATGACCTCGCTCAATCCGGTCCTCACCGTCGGGCGGCAGATCGGCGAGACGCTGCGCCTGCATCAGGGCCTCGACAGGGCGGCGGCCGAACGACGCGCCATCGAAATGCTGACCCTGGTCGGCATTCCCGAACCGGCCCGCCGTGTCAGGGAATATCCGCACCAGCTTTCGGGCGGCATGCGCCAGCGCGTGATGATCGCCATCGCTCTCGCCTGCAATCCGAAGCTCCTGATCGCCGACGAGCCGACCACCGCGCTCGACGTGACCATCCAGGCGCAGATCCTCGACCTGATGCGCGATCTCAAGCACCGGGTCGGCGCCGCCATCGTGCTGATCACCCACGATCTCGGCGTCGTCGCCGAGGTCGCCGAGCGGGTCATGGTCATGTATGCCGGGCGCAAGGTCGAGGAGGCACCGGTCAAGGAGCTGTTCAACGATCCGCGCCACCCCTACACCCAGGGCCTGCTCGGCGCGGTGCCGAAGCTCGGCTCGTCGGTGGAAGGTACGGCCACGCGGCTGTCCGAGATCCCGGGCCTCGTGCCGAGCCTGAAGACGCGCATCCAGGGCTGCGTCTTCGCCGGCCGCTGCACGAAGGTCACCGATCTCTGCCGGGCGGTCGCGCCCGGCCTCGAAACCAAGGCCGCACGGCACATCGTCGCCTGCCACCATGCGCAGAAAGAGGCCGTCGCCGCATGAGCCAGCCCCTGCTTCAAGTCAACGACCTGAAAAAGCACTTCCCGATCACCGGAGGCTTCTTCGGCGGCGTCACCGCCAAGGTCTATGCGGTCGACGGCGTTTCCTTCGACATCGCCAAGGGCGAGACGCTGTCGCTGGTCGGCGAATCCGGCTGCGGCAAGTCGACCGTCGGCAAGGCCATCCTCAAGCTGTTCCCCATCACCTCGGGCGAGGTCGTGCTCGACGGCCAGCGCATCGACGGCATGTCGCCGGGCGCGCTCAGGCCGATCCGTCGGCGCGTGCAGGTGGTGTTCCAGGACCCGTTCTCCTCGCTCAACCCGCGCCTGAAGGTGCGCGACATCCTGGCCGAGCCGATCACCAATTTCGGCCTCGCCAAGGATCGCGCCGACATCGACCGGCGCATCGGCGACCTCATGGACACGGTGCGCCTGCCGCGCGATGCGGTGAACCGCTGGCCGCACGAGTTTTCCGGCGGCCAGCGCCAGCGCATCGGCATCGCTCGCGCGCTCGCCGCCGAGCCGGACCTGATCATCTGCGACGAGGCGGTCTCGGCCCTCGACGTCTCGGTCAAGGCGCAGATCGTCAACCTCCTGCAGGACCTGCAGAAGGAGCTCGGACTCGCCCTCCTGTTCATCAGCCACGACCTGGCCGTGGTCGAGCACATGACGCATCGCGTGGCGGTGATGTATCTCGGCAAGATCGTCGAGATCGCCCCGCGCCGCGGCATCTTCGCCGAGCCGAAGCATCCCTATACCCAGGCGCTGCTCTCCGCCGTGCCGGTTCCCGATCCCGGTGCGGCGCGCGAGCGCATCATCCTGAAAGGCGACGTGCCGAGCCCGATCAATCCGCCGAAGGGCTGCCGCTTCCACACACGCTGCCCCTATGCCTTCGAGCGCTGCCGGGTGGAGGAGCCGCAGCTCAAGGCCACTGGCGAGGGGCATTTCGCCGCCTGCCACCTGCATGACGAGCCGGCGCGCGCGTGAGCATGCGCCGCTCCAGGTGAGGCCTTGCTGCGGCTTGGCTGTTCGGAAGGCTTGGGAGGTTTCTGCCGGAGGGTGCATCGTGCGACTGCCGATGATCGGTCTTCTCGCCGGATGTCTGGCGGCGGTCGCATGGTCCGCCAGCGCCGGTGGAGTACCGACCAGGCCGGCCGCTATATCGATGACATTCGCGACGCCTGTCGCGGGCTCGCAGATGGTCGAAAGCGAGGTCAAAAAGTAGCGATTCGCGCTGGTTACACGAAGTTCGCGGTCGGGGCCCATCTCCTGTTTTATCGCGTGGAAGATGGTGTAATCGGCATCGTTCGCATTCCCCCCGACGAGTGGATGCAGAGGCGCATCTGGACTGATCGAGGCTGCGATCTCTGTCTCCCCGTGATCCGATGTCTTTTGGGAAGCTCGTTTTCACACCCGCGTGTCCCAGCCGTCGGCGCGAGTCGTGTCTCCCAGGCAAATCCAAAAGGGGAAGGCTTTTGCCGCCGTCTCCTCAAGGCTGAAACGGGGTTTCGACCGGCAACCGCGTCAAATTGAAACATGACGTCGGAAACATTTGCAAATCCTGGCTTTATCGGCCGGGACGCGGCGCTCCATCTGGCGATCCGCGAAAAATGCCTTATTTGTGCGGTGTGCTGCGGGATATACGATACGGTGTCTTCGTGCGGTGATTTGGAGTTTCGCTGGGTTGCGCTATCACGTTCCGGGTGAACCTTGAGATCGGGCCGTCATGAGGCAGCCATAAGCCGCAGACCGCCTTGTCGTGTCTCGTTTCCGCCCCCGAAAGTCGGCGACCATGAACAACGCATTTGACATCTACACGATCATCTTCCTGGCTCTTGCGGTGTTCATCTTCTTCCGCTTGCGTAGCGTGCTCGGCACCAAGACCGGCCAGGAGCGCGACCCGTTCCAGTCGGGCGACAAGAACCGCGAGGCCCAGCGCGGGCCCGCCGACGTCGTCCCCCTGCCGAACCGCAACGGCCAGCAGCAGCCCGCCCCGCCCCCGGCGGCCGAGCCGGGCCAGCCGGCCGAACCGCGCTGGACCAATGTCGCCGCCGCCGGCTCGTCGGCCGCACGCGGCCTCGACGCCATCGCCGGACGCGACCCGTCCTTCGACGCGGTCGGCTTCATCGGTGGCGCCAAGTCGGCCTATGAGATGATCGTGCTGGCTTTTGCCGGCGGCGATCGCCGGACGCTGCGCGACCTCCTGGCCAAGGACGTTTTCGAAGGCTTCGAGGCCGCGATCAAGGAACGCGAGAGCCGTGGCGAGACGGTCGAGACCCGCTTTGTCGGCATCGAGAAGGCGGACATCACCGACGCGCAGATGCGCGGCGACCAGGCCCAGGTCACGCTGAAATTCGTTTCCCAGCTGGTGACCGCGACGCGCGACCGTGCCGGCAATGTCGTCGACGGCTCGCCCGACCGTGTCACCGACGTGACCGATATCTGGACCTTCGCGCGCAATGTCACCGACCGCGATCCGAACTGGCGTCTGATCGCGACCGAAGCCGGCAGCTGACCCGGCACCGCGCGGGAGGCGCCGATGAGAGGTCGCTTGGTCCGCTGCGCCGGCCTTGCGGCCCTGGCGCTGGCGGTGGCAGCGCCGGGCACGCCGGCCCAGGCGGCCAGCGAACTTCTCCTGTTGCTGCGGCAGTCTGC
>NZ_JAPSET010000076.1:0-18026 GCF_026847585.1 Phreatobacter sp. AB_2022a | reverse complement strand
GCCGCCCCGGTCCAGCCGCGCGAGTTCCCCGCCCGCCACGCCTATGCGCCGGCCTTCGGCCAGGTCCAGGTCGACCGCGAAGCCGTCCCCTCCTCGGCCTTCTCGTCCTCGAACTGACGAAGCGCCCGCCGGCCGAGATGGCCGCGTCCACACGAAAACGCCGGGGCATTGCCCCGGCGTTTTTATGCGTCTTGCAGTCGTAACGGGATCCCGCTGCAGCGAGACTCATGCTGGGTACGCAGATGGCAGGCAATAAATGGTTTCGTCATCCAAATCCGCAGTGACGGGAGCGGAGGGCGGTCCGCCCCCGCCGGCTGCTTACCAATAGCGGCAGACCCGGCCGTATCCGTTCCACCAGCAGCGCACGAAACGGCGCCGCGGGCGGTAGTAGTAGCGGCGCACATAATAGCGCCGGCGCACGATGTAATATTGCATTTCGCGCGGCTCGCCGGCGGCCGGCGCCGCGCCGAGGGCACGGCGAAGACCGGAGACCTCGCGGACCGGCCCGCCCGCCGCGACATCGGCGGCGGCTCCGCCAGCCCCCGCCTGAGCGACCGCGGGCAGGCCTGCAGCGACGAGACCGCCACCCATGACGGCCAGAAACGAACGACGAGCGATCATGACGGCACCTCCAGCTTGATCGGCCCAGCCCGACGACCGGGCGTCCTGATGACCTCTCTGCTAGCGTGACGGCAGGGTTCCGGAGAATTGCAGCCGCTTGCGCCGCGATGCGCCGGCTTGCACATGGATGATCCGGGCGCCGTGCGCCGCGCCCCGAGGGAGAAGCCGCCTTGATCGAGACCCGCCTCATCAGGCAGTTCGTCGCCGTCGCCGAGGAACTCAACTTCCACCGCGCGGCCGCGCGTCTCAACATGTCCCAGCCGCCGCTGAGCCAGGCGATCCGCAAGCTCGAAGCCGATATCGGCAGCCCGCTCTTCATGCGCACCAACCGGTCGGTGACGTTGACCCCGGCCGGCCATGCCTTCCTCTCAACCGCACGGCACGTCCTCGCCGAACTCGACCAGGGCGTCGCCCACGCCCGGCGCGTCGCCGAAGGCATTGCCGGACGCCTGGCGCTCGGCTTCATCACACTCGGCCCGCGGCCGCTCATCATCACGGCGCTCGGCCGCTTCCGCGCGCGCCATGCCGATGTCGAATTTGCGCTGTCGGAGGCGACCACCGCAGAACAGGTGGAGGCGCTCGGCAAGGGCGCGCTCGATCTGGGCTTCATGCGACAACCGGGCGCCGCCGGCGCCGATCTCGTTCTCGAGAGCATCCAGCGCGAGGCGATCCATGTCGCGCTGCCGGCTGGTCATCGCTACGACACCGGCGCTCCGGTCGCGCTCGCCGCACTCGCCGACGAACCTTTCGTCATGTCGGCCCGCCGGTTGGGTCCGGCCTTCCACGACCAGCTCATCGCGCTGTGCCAGCATGCCGGCTTCTCGCCGCGGATCGCCCAGGAGGGGCGCCAGATGCAGACCCTGGTCGGCCTCGTCGCGGCCGGCTTCGGCATCGCCCTGGTGCCGGCCTCGGTGGTCGATCGAAGCCGGCACGACGTGGTGTTCCGGCCGATCCGCAGCGCGGCGCCGCCGGCGCTCACCCATGTCGACCTGCTGATGGCCTGGAACCCGGCACACCCCTCGCCGGTCCGCGACCGCTTCCTTGCCGAGGTCCGCGGCCTCGCCGCCGACCCGGCCCATGGCGATGATATGCAAGGCATATCATTCCGATAGAAACTTGGTCTTTTACAGATCGCCGGTGCTCTGCGACAAGGCCGCCATCGCAACCGATGGAGCCCCTCATGCTGTATCGCCGCCTCGGACGCTCCGGCCTCAGCCTTTCCGCCCTGTCGTTCGGCAGCTGGGTGACATTCGGCACCCGGCTCGACGACCGCGCGGCGCGCGATTGCCTGGCGCTCGCCTATGAGCGCGGCGTCAACTTTTTCGACAGCGCCGAGGTCTATCTGGGTGGCGAAGCCGAACGGATGCTCGGGCGCGCCCTGAAGGACCTCGGCTGGCCGCGCGACAGCTATTGCGTGTCGAGCAAGGTGCTCTACGGCGCCGGCGCGGCGAGCGCCCTGCGGCCGACCCAGCGCGGCCTGAGCGCCAAACATATCGTCGAGGCCTGCGACCAGGCGCTGACTCGCTTCGGCCTCGACTATCTCGATCTCTACCTCTGCCACCGGCCGGAACCGGACATGTCGATCCCCGAGATCTGCCGGACCATGCATGGCCTCGTGACCCGCGGCAAGATCCTCTATTGGGGCACCTCCGAATGGCCGGCTGCCGAGATCGAGGCGCTCATCGCCTATGCCGACGCCCATCACCTGACGCCGCCGCAGCTGGAGCAGCCACAGTACAATCTGTTCCATCGCAAGGCCGTGGAGACGGACTACGCGCCGCTGGCCGCCCGCCACGGCCTCGGCCTCACCACCTGGTCGCCGCTCGCTTCGGGCGTGCTCGCCGGCCGCTACGACGACGGCATTCCCGATGGCTCGCGGCTGACCACGGAAGGTTTCGCCTGGCTCAAGGACTTCGTCTTTGCCGGACGCGAGGAGCAGATGGTCGCGGCCGCCAGGCGCCTGCGACCGATCGCCGGGGATCTCGGCCTGTCGCGCGCGCAGCTCGCCATTGCCTGGTGCCTCGCCGAACCGGCGGTGACGACCGTGCTGCTCGGCGCCTCCTCGCGCGAGCAGCTCGGCCATGCGCTCGATGCCGTCGCGGCGGTGGACAAGCTGACCGAAGAGGTGCGCCGGGCCATGACGCATGCGATCGGCCCGGCGGCGTGACCGGCTTGCCTCGCCAGGCTAGAGCGGCAGCGCGGTCGTCTTCTTGACGCTGCGCAGCGCCAGCGTCGACTGCACGCGCGCGACGCCGGGAAGCTGGGTGACGATCTCGGTATGGATCCGCTCGAAATCGGCGGCGTCGGCATAGGCGATGCGCAACATATAATCGGCGGCGCCCGCAAGCAGGCAGCATTCGGTCACTTCCGGGTGGCGCTGCACCGCCGCCTCGAAGGCATCGAGCGCGGCGCGCCCCTGCTGGTCGAGTGTCAGCAGCACGAAGGCGATGCCGGGCAGGCCGACCGCCTTCTCGTCGAGCAGCATGACATAGCGCGCGATGAGGCCACGCTCCTCCAGGAGCCTGACCCGACGCAGGCAGGCCGAGGGCGACAGATTGACCTTCTCGGCAAGCTCCACATTGGACAGGCGGCCATCGGCCTGCAGCAGGCGGAGGATCGCACGGTCGCGCTGGTCGAGCCCATTTTCAGATTTTGGCATGAATGACGATCTTTTGGTCGAACCGCCGCATATTATGCGATCGTCTTTGTCCAACGCCAACGCATCAGGCGAAAAATTGCGCAAATCCCCGGCCACCATGACGTCGTCGGCAACAGCCGTGACAGGCCTTGGCTCGGCGACAAGAGCCGGCTCAACCAGGACAAGGGGTAGGAACCATGCTGATCGGGGTGCCTAAAGAAATCAAAGACAATGAGTTCCGTGTCGGACTGATTCCGTCGTCCGTCGCGGAACTGATCCATCACGGCCACACGGTGGTGGTGGAGGCCAATGCCGGCATCGGCAGCGGCTTGACGGATGCCGACTATGTCGCCGCCGGCGCCGAGATCGCCGCCGGCCCGGATCCGATCTTCGCGCGCGCCGACATGATCGTGAAGGTCAAGGAGCCGCTGGCCAGCGAGCGGCGGAAGCTGCGCAGGGGCCAGATCCTCTTCACCTACCTGCATCTGGCGCCCGATGCCGAACAGACCCACGACCTCGTCGGATCGGGCGCGATCTGCATCGCCTACGAAACAGTGACCTCCCCGTCGGGCGCCTTGCCTCTGCTGACGCCGATGTCGGAAGTGGCCGGCCGCCTCGCTCCCCAGGTCGGGGCCCACAGCCTGGAAAAGGCGCAGGGCGGGCGCGGCATCCTGCTCGGCGGCGTTCCCGGCGTCCCGGCGGCCGAGGTGGTCATCCTGGGCGGCGGCGTCTCGGGCAGCCATGCCGCCACCATCGCGGTCGGCATGGGGGCCAATGTCACCGTCGTCGATCGCTCGGCGGAAGCGCTGAAGCGGCTCGCTGCCCAGTTCGGCACGTCGATCTCGACCGTCTTCTCGACCCGGCCGGCCATCGCCGAGCTGGTGAAGCGGGCCGACCTGCTCATCGGTACCGTTCTCGTGCCCGGCGCAGCCGCGCCGAAGCTGGTCAGCCATGCGATGGTGCGCACGATGAAGCCCGGCGCGGTGATTGTCGACGTGGCGATCGACCAGGGCGGCTGCGTCGAAACCTCAAAGGCGACCACGCATTCGCATCCGACCTATGTGGTCGACGGCGTGGTGCATTATTGCGTCGCCAACATGCCGGGCGCGGTCGCCCGCACCTCCACCTTCGCGCTCAACAACGCCACCCTGCCCTTCTCGATCGCCCTCGCCGACAAAGGCTGGCAGCAGGCGCTGCGCGACGACATCCACCTGCGCAACGGCCTCAACGTCGCCGACGGCAGGATCACCTGCCAGCCGGTGGCCGAAGCCCATGGCCTCCCCCATGTGAAGGCCGAAAGCCTGATCGGGCTCTGATCCTGCAGGGCCGGGATGTATGGGGCATTCCCGGCCCGCTTGGTGCAAGAGCCCGGCCGAGCAGCGAAGACGGCGCCCTGGATTCGGCGCCGCGGTGGTCGGGCCGGGCCGCGGCGCGCGCCTTGCTAGCCCCGCTGCTGCCGGCGCAGCTTGTCGAAACGCTTGATGACCCGCTCGCGTTTCAGCCGTGACAGGCGTTCGATCCAGAAGATGCCGTCGAGCTGATCGATCTCGTGCTGCAGGCAGGCGGCGAGGAACCCGTCCGCTTCCGCCTCGTGCGCGACATCGTCGAGATCACGCCAGGTGAGCCGGATCCGCGCCGGCCGCTCGATCTCCTCGTTGACCCCGGGCATGGAGACGCTGCCCTCGGTATGGACGGCCGTCTCCCCCGACGTCCAGGTGATCGCGGGGTCGATATGGATCTGCGGCGGCGCGGCCGGATCGAGACGGATGACCACGACACGCCTGAACTCGCCGACATGACAGGCCGTCAGGCCCACTGCCGCCACGGCGCGCATTGTCTCGACGATGTCCGCGGCGAGCTGCCGCACCGCCGCATCCACGACGCCGACGGGCAGAGCCTTCAGCCGCAGCCGCGCATCGGGATACATGACGAGCGGGCGCGCCGGCACGGGCATCTCCTCCTGATCTGGCCCAGCGGTTAACCCGAATCGTTCATGGCGCCAACATGACGGGGCGGCTGAAATCTGTTGATGGCGGTCGCTGAGCCGGCAAGGATGATTGCACGCTCGGGCCGCCTCGCAGCAAACTTCCGCGATTCCGCATGCATGGCCAGGGAAGGACGGGCGCCCGCGACGCACGACGTGCGCTGCGCGGCCGGGATCGATGACGGGCTTCGGCCGCCGACGGCGCCGGGCCTTGTGTGCGTATCGACGGAGGGAGCCCGACCATGACCGCAACCGACCATGCAGGCGAAGTGGGCGGCGCGCCGGCGCATGTCGATTCCAAAGCGATGAAGGCGCTCTGGGGCTCGGCCATCGGCTATGCCATGGACGGCTTCGACCTGCTCATCCTCGGGTTCATGCTGCGCGCCATTTCGGCCGACCTGAAGCTGACCACCACCCAAAGCGCCTCGCTGGTCACTGCCACCCTGGTCGGCGCGGTCGCCGGCGGCCTCCTGTTCGGCATGCTCTCCGACCGGCTCGGCCGGGTGCGCGTGCTGACCTGGACCATCGTGCTGTTCGCCGTCTTCACCGGCCTCTGCGCTTTCGCGCAAGGATATTGGGACCTGCTGATCTACCGTACGATCGCCGGGCTCGGCCTCGGCGGCGAGTTCGGCATCGGCATGGCACTGGTCGCGGAGGCCTGGCCGGCTTCGAAGCGCGCCCGCGCGTCCTCCTATGTCGGGCTCGGCTGGCAGGTCGGCGTGCTCGCCGCGGCCCTGCTGACGCCGCTGCTGCTGCCCGCGATCGGCTGGCGCGGCATGTTCGCCATCGGCGTGCTGCCGGCGATCGCCGCCTATTTCATCCGCAAATCGCTGCACGAGCCCGACGTCTTCGTGCGCAGCACCGCGCGGCCGCGGACAGGCTCGCCGCTCAAGCTGCTGGTCAAGGACGGCGAAACGGCCAGGCTCAGCCTCGGCATGGTCATTCTCTGCTCGGTGCAGAATTTCGGCTATTACGGCGTGATGATCTGGCTGCCGAACTACCTGTCCTCGCGGTTCGGCTACGGGCTGACCCAATCGGCCGTGTGGACGGCCGTGACCATCGGCGGCATGGCCGCCGGCATCTTCGTGTTCGGCCACGTCGCCGACCGCATCGGACGCCGGCCGGCCTTCCTCGCCTATATGCTGGGCGCCGCCATCATGGTGGTCGGCTATTCCAGGCTCACCGACCCGATGGCGCTGCTCGTCGGCGGCGCGGTGATGGGCTTCTTCGTCAACGGCATGCTCGGCGGCTACGGCGCCCTCATCAGCGAGCTCTATCCGACCGCCGCGCGGGCCACGGCCCAGAACGTGCTGTTCAATATCGGCCGTGCGGTCGGCGGCTTCGGACCGGTCGCGGTCGGCGCGCTGTCGCTCGCCTATGGCTTCGAGACGGCCATCGCCATGCTCGCGATCCTCTATGTCGTCGACATCGTCGCGCTCTGGCTGCTGATCCCCGAACGGCGCGGCGCTGAGCTCGCCTGACGGCACGCGTCATGGAATGCCCATGATCAACTGGGCGGCGACGGCGCGCGGTATGCGCATGGCGACGAGCGCATCGATCATCCGTGCCCGATCCTTGAGATCGCCGATCACGGACAGCGTCTCGCAGAGCTTCGGGTAGCGGTAGTAGTCGGCGATCGGATTGTATTCGACATCGGCGAGCCTGTCGCTCAGCGCCTTGGTGAAGATCGGATTGTCGGTGCAGAACTGTTTGACCAGCCCAAAGGCGGCCTTGGACGACATGAACAGGCCGAAGCGGGCCGCGTCGGCCGGTGCCATGGCACTGAAGTCCGCATGTCCCGCGCGCAGGCCGCTCTTGATCCTGTTCGACCGGTCGGACACGTAGATGTTGGAGCAGAGGACGGCGATGAACTCCTCGTTGTCGTCATACTGCCGCATGCCGAAGGACAGCGCCGGTGCCGTGTTCCACCGGCCCGTCGCGTTGCGGAAGACGTGGACGAGCTCGTGGAACAGGATCTCGTCCCAGAGCCGGCCGAAGGTCTGCCCCGCAGGCAGGAGCGCGCAGGAGCCGTGGGCCGAGAAGGCGAAGGGCGTATAGGTCACCACGCCCGTCCAGGCGGCTCCGGCGGCCTTCTGCTCGGCACCGCCCACCGCATTGCACTCGGCCGTCGGATGCGGACGGATCTCGATCGGAAAGCTCGGCCGCCTGATGCAGTTGAGCAGGATCCGCCCGGACACGGTGCGATGGATCCAGGTGAGGTGCTCGCGCACGTCGCGTACATAACGGACGGCGGCCGCGCCGGTCAGCCCCACCGGATTGATGGCGATGAAATATTGTGCGGGGTTCATGGCGTTCTCCCTCACCGGTGGGAGACGATGCCATCCCCAGGCGGCCGGGCCTGTGCCGCTGCGCACAGGCCGCGGACGGCGGCCTAGCCGCCGACGCGCTCGGCCGGCATTGCCGCCACGGCCCCGCCCCGGCCGGCGGCGAGCCGGGCCAGCCGATCGGCGACATCGGCCCGCACCCGCTTCATCGCCTCGTCCTTCACCGGGCCGAAGCCCCTGATGTCCATGGGCGCCGCCGCGATCGCCACCGCCGCGTCGAGATCCGCCGCATCGAGCCCTTCGACGAGGCCGTCGAGGATCGTCTCGAACCAGCCGATGAGGTCCCGCTCTGCGCGCCGTTCGGCGAGATAGCCGAAGGGATCGAAGGCCGTGCCGCGCAGCCGCCGCAGGCCGGCGAGCAGCCGCAGCGGCCCGGCGATCCAGGGACCGAACCGCCGCTTCAACGGTCGGCCGCGAGCGTCCCGGCCGAACGACAGGAGCGGCGGCGCCAGGTGGTAGGCGATCTTGAAATCGCCTTCGAAATCGCGCGCGAGCGCCTCTCGGAAGCCCGTCGCCATGTGCAGGCGGGCCACCTCGTATTCGTCCTTGTAGGCCATCAGCTTGAACAGCGACCGGGCGGCCGCCGCGGTCAGGCGCTCGCTGCCGAACCGCGCTTCCGCGGTCCGAAGCGCCGCGATCCGGGCCCGGTAGCGTTCGGCGTAGGCCGCGTCCTGATAGGCGGTGAGGAACTCGACCCGCCGCGCCACGAGCCGGTCGAGCGTTTCCGCAGGCTCGGCCCCGGCGCCGAGCGCCCGGGCGATCCGGTCCGGCGCGGCGCTCGCAAGGCGGCCCCAGGCGAAGGCCTGGTGGTTGCGCTCGACCGCGACGCCGTTCAGGTCGATGGCGCGCCCGAGGGCCGCGGCCGAGAGCGGCACGAGTCCCTGCTGGAAGGCAAAGCCCAGCATGATCATATTGGCATAGACGCCGTCGCCCATGAGGGTTTCGGCCATCCTGTTGGCGTCGAGCCTTGCGACATTGCCCTCGCCCAGCCGGTCGTCGATGGCGGCGAGCCGCAAGGCGGCGCCAAGGTCGGCATCGCGTCGGCGCACGATGTCGCCGGTCGGCATTTCCGCCGTGTTGATCACCGCCTTCATGCCGCGCCGATAGGTGCCGGACGCCTTGGGCGCGGAGCTTACCACCATGTCGCAGCCGATCAGCGCGTCGGCCGCGCCCTGGTCGACGCGCACCTGGTGCAGCTCCGCCGGCGTCTTCGCCAGCCTCAGATAGCTGATCACCGGGCCGAATTTCTGGGCGAAGCCGGTGAAGTCGAGAACCGAAGCGCCCCTGCCTTCCAGGTGTCCGGCCATGGCGATCAGGGCGCCTACCGTGATGACCCCGGTGCCGCCGACCCCTGTCACGATCAGATCGTAGGGCTGCTCGAGCGACGGCGGCACCGGCTCGCCGAGCCGCGCGGCCTCGGCCACCGCGTCGAGGCCGGAGCCGCCGCGCGCCCGCCGGCGTCCACCCTCCACCGTCACGAAACTCGGGCAGAAGCCATCGAGACAGGAAAAATCCTTGTTGCAGGACGACAGGTTGATCTGCCGCTTCCGGCCGAACGGCGTCTCCTTCGGTTCGACGCTGAGGCAGTTCGAGGCCACCGAGCAGTCGCCGCAGCCCTCGCAGACGAGGTCGTTGATGACGGCGAAGCGGGCGGGATCGGGAGCCTCGCCGCGCTTGCGCCGGCGGCGGGTTTCGGTGGCGCAGGCCTGATCGTAGATCAGCACGGTCACGCCGGGCACGTTGCGCAATTCGCGCTGCACCGCGTCGAGGCTCCGCCGGTGATGCAGCGTCACGCCGACGGGCAGGTCGCTCGCGCGGAACCTGGACGGATCGTCGGAGACGAGCGCGATGCGCGCGACGCCCTCCGCGCGCACGCCGTGGGCGATGGCCCGGACGCTGATCGGCCCATCCACCGGCTGGCCGCCGGTCATCGCCACGGCATCGTTGTAGAGGATCTTGTAGGTGATGTTGGCTTTCGCCGCGATCGCCTGGCGGATCGCCATCGAGCCGGAATGGTAATAGGTGCCCTCGCCGAGATTCTGGAACACATGGCCGCGGCCGGTGAACCGTGAGGAGGCCGCCCAGTTGACACCCTCGCCGCCCATCTGGATCAGCGAGGTGGTCTCGCGGTCCATCCAGCTCGCCATGAAATGGCAGCCGATGCCGGCGAGCGCCTGGGAGCCCTCCGGCACGCGCGTCGAGCTGTTGTGCGGGCAGCCCGAGCAGAAATAGGGCGTGCGGGTCGCGCCCGCGACCGTGATGATGCGCTCGGGCGCCGGACGCAGCGCCTCGGCGCGGGCGGCGAGGCCGAGCCCGGGGAAGATCGCGTCGAGCCGCGCGGCGACAATCGGCGCCAGCATGCGCGGCGACAGCTCGCCGATCCAGGAGACCAGCCTGGCGCCGGTCTCGTCGTGCTTGCCGACCATGCGATCGGGCTTGGCGCCCGGATAGTCGTAGAAATATTCCTTGAACTGGCTTTCGATGATGCCGCGCTTTTCCTCGATCACCAGGATCTCGCGCTTGCCGCGGACGAATTCGAGCGCATCGTGCAGCGCCAGCGGCCAGACCATGCCGACCTTGTAGATGTCGATGCCCATGCGGCGGCAGGCCGCCTCGTCGAGGCCGATGAGCCGCAAGGCCTCCATCAGGTCGAGATGGCCCTTGCCGGTCGTGACGATGCCGAAGGTCGCGCCCGCGACGCCATAGATCGCCCGGTCGATCGGATTGGCGCGGGCGAAGGCATAGGTCGCGTGCTTCTTCGCCTCCATGCGCTCCTCGATCTGCGGCCCGGGCAGGTCGGGCCAGCGGTAGTGCAGGCCGCCGGGCGGACTGACGAAATCGGGCACGACGAAACGCCGCTCGGCCGGCAGCACGACGGATGCGCCCGATTCCACCGTTTCGGAAATTGCCTTGAAACCGACCCACATGCCGGAGAAGCGGCTCAGCGCGTAGCCATAGGCGCCGAAGCTCAGATATTCGCCGATATCGGCCGGGTTGAGCGTCGGCATGAACCAGCTCATGAAGGCGACGTCGGACTGGTGCGGCATGGAGGAGGAGACGCAGCCATGGTCGTCGCCGGCAACGACCAGCACGCCGCCATGAGGCGACGAGCCGTAGGCATTGCCGTGCTTGAGAGCGTCGCCGGCGCGGTCGACGCCCGGCCCTTTGCCATACCAGAGGCCGAACACGCCTTGGACGTCGCGTTTCGGGTTGCCCTCCACCTGCTGCGAACCGAGCACGGCGGTCGCCGCGAGATCTTCGTTCACCGCCGGCAGGAACTCGATGCGGTGCTCGGCGAGCTGCGCCTTGGCGCGCCAGAGCTCGAGATCGACGGCGCCGAGCGGCGAGCCGCGGTAGCCCGAGACGAAACCGGCGGTGGCGAGCCCGGCGGCGCGGTCGCGCCGGGCCTGGTCCAGCACGATGCGGACCAGGGCCTGGGTGCCGGTCAGGAAGACGCGGCCTTCGGTGGCCGCATAGCGATCTGCCAGCCGATAGTCGGCGAGCGCCGTCGTCATGGCATTGTCCCCGGGGCTGATGACGTTTCGGCCATTATCGGCCCGCCGGCCCGGAATTTTCGTCCAATCTTGCGGCCGCCAGCGGCACGTTCGGTCAATCCTTCCAAATTTCCCGGAATCCTGGATAATTCCTCCAACCGCACCCGCACGAGGCGAGGCCCATCATGCTCGAGCCCCAGGACGAACGGATCCTGCACCATCTGCAGAGGGACGCGCGCGCGACCAACCAGCAGCTCGCCGAAACCGTCGGCATGTCCGCCTCGGCCTGCTGGCGACGCGTGCGCGGGCTGGAAGAGGCCGGCGTGGTGCAGCGCTACACCGCGCTGGTCGACCGCGAGCGCGCGGGCTTTGCCATGTCCGCCATCATTCACGTCTCGCTGGAACGGCACGACGCGACCTTCGTCGAGCAGTTCGTGTCGCGCGTGAAGGCGCGGCCCGACGTGCTCGAATGCTTCGCCACCACCGGGGATGCGGACTATCACCTGCGTGTCGTCGCCCGCGACATGGAGGCCTACAACCGCTTCCTGGACGAGTTCATGTTCCGTCTGCCGGGCATCCGCCACGTGCGCAGCAACGTGATCCTGAAGGAGATCAAGACGGAGGTGGCGCTGCCGTTCTGAGCGGCGCAGACTGCATGTCGCGCCCCGCTGCCGGCCCGATGCGGCAGCAGCCGTGCCATGCGGTTCGGCGTGCTTTACTTCGCGGCCCGGCCATCTCATATTTTGCGTGAAATATCATTCAACGCAGCAGGAGCCGAGCGCATGAGCGACGAAAGCCTGGGCCAGATCGGCGACGAGATCATCTTCGAGAACGAGTTCGTACGGGTCTGGGGCCTGACGCTCGACCCGGGCGAACGTCAGCCCTGGCATGTCCACGAACTGCCCTATCTGGTGATCCCGCTCACCGAAGGCAGCAACGAGATGCACTGGAAGGACGGGCGCGTCGTGAAGACCGCCGAACAGCCCGGCCAGGCCCTGTGGCGCATGCCCGGCGCGCCGCACGAGCTGGTCAATACCAGCGGCTGGACCTACCGCAACATTCTGGTGGAGCTGAAGAACGCCGGGGGGCAGGCCGGATGATCCGCCTCTCCCGCCGCGCGGCGCTGCAAGGCGCCGCCTTCGCAGGCCTTGCCGCCGGCGGCACGGCGACCGCCGCCAGCGGCTTTCCCGGCCGCACCGTGACCATCGTCTCGCCTTATCAGGCGGGCGGCACCAGCGACATCATCGCCCGGATGATCGCGCAAAAGCTCGGCAGCGCCTGGCCCCATCCCGTCATCGTCGAGAACCGGCCCGGCGCCAATGGCGGGGTCGGGGCGACCGCCGTCGCCCGCGCGCCGGCCGACGGCCACACTCTGCTCGCCACCGCCTCCAGCGCCCTGACCGTCAATCCCCTGCTCTACCGTTCGCTCGGCTATGACGTCGCGCGCGATTTCGCGCCCATCACCCGGACCGGCAGCGTGCCCAATGTGGTGGTGGTCAATCCGGCACTGCCGGCGCGCAGCCTCGCCGCGCTCATCGCGCTCGCCAAGGAGAAGCCGGACGCGATCAGCTACGGTTCGCAAGGCAATGGTTCGAACGGCCATCTCAACGGCGAGCTGTTCAAGCAGATGACCGGTGTCACCCTGACCCATGTGCCCTATCGCGGCTCGGCGCCGGCGGTGTCCGATCTCGTCGGCGGCCAGATCCAGCTGATGTTCGACAACCTGCCATCGGTCATCGAGCAGATCCGAGCCGGCACGCTGCGCGCGCTCGCCGTGACCACGGCGGCGCGCTCGCCCTTCCTGCCCGATGTGCCGGGCATGGCCGAGGCCGGCCTTGCCGGCTTCGACACCAGTGCCTGGTTCGCGCTGCTCGCGCCGAAGGAAACGCCACCTGCGCTGCGCAGCGCGATCGAAGGCGCGGTCGTCGCGGCGCTGACCGACGCCGAAACCCGGCAGAAGCTCGGCCAGGTCGGCGTCACCGTCGTCGCCGACGGCGCGACGGCGCTCGCGCGGCAGATCGACGCGGAAACCGGGCTCTGGCGCGATGTCATCGCAAAAGCCCGGATCAGCATCGAGTGACCCGGCTCAGCCGGTGAGCGAGGCCGGCACGGTCACGCCGAGCCGGCCCGCCGCGGCAAGCAGCGAGGCGCGGGTCGCCGCCGCCAGGCGGCAGTCGCCGGAAAAGGAGCGGTGAGCCTCGCTCGCCCGGTCGCCCGGCATGCGCACGGGGTCTGCGCCTGGCGCGGTGCGCGAGGCGCGGATGCGGTCGGCGAAGGCCCCGGCCGCCGCCGCGAAGTCGGCGACCGGCCGGAAGCCGGCAATGTCGATCGCCAGGAACAGATTGGCCGAGCCATAGGGCCTGGAAAGATCGCCATAGAGCGGCCGCACCGCCTCGCCGATCGCGCCCGAGGCGAGGCCGCCGGTCAGGAGATCGACCATGACGGCAAGGCCGAAGCCCTTCGCTCCGCCCGCCGGCAGCAGCATGCCGGCGATCGCCGCGGCCGGATCGGTGGTCGGCAGGCCCGCGGCATCCGTCGCCCAGCCCGGCTCGATCGCCTCGCCGCGGCTTTCGGCGAGACGGATCTTGCCCATCGCGCCGGCGCTGAGGGCGAGGTCGAGCACGATCGGCGCGGCGGGTCCGGGCACGGCGATGGCGACGGGATTGTTGCCGACCACGCGCTCGGCGCCGCCCGGCGCCGGCATCAGCGGCCGGGTATTGGCCATGACGATGCCGACGCAGCCGGTCTCCGCCATGGACCGGGCGAACCGGCCGGCGGCGCCGAAATGGAAGGCATTGCGCACGGCAACCGCCGCCAGACCATGCGTGCGGGCGCGGTCCGCCGCGAGCGCGGCGGCGCGGGCGGCCGTGACATGGCCGAGGCCGTTCTCGGCATCGAGCACGATCTGCGCGCCGGTATCCGAAACGATCCGTCCTTCGGCGGCCGGCGCGACCGATCCCGCGCCGATGCGATCGAGATACATGGGCAGCAGCATCAGGCCATGCGACCCGAGCCCTTCGATATCGGCGTCGACCAGCGCCTCGGCGACGAGGCTCGCCTTGTCGGCGGGCGCACCGGCCGCAGCCAGAAGGTCGCGCGCGAGCGCCGCGAGATCGGCCGCCGGCAGGGTCAGCATGGCGCTCATGAGCGCCCCCTCATGCCATGAGCCGCCATCAATGCGCGTCCCGCTCGTCGGTGTACCAGGACGGCTTTTCCGGATAGTGCGGACCGTCATAGATCTCGAGCACCACCGTCTCCTCGTGGGCGAGGGTCGGCCCGTGCACATTGCCCTTGGGATTGCAGTAGAAGCTGCCGGCCTTCAGGGTCACGCCCGTGGCGGTATATTCATAGTGGCCGCTGAGGCAGTACATGAACTGGTTCGAGGCGTGCAGGTGCGGCTGCGGGATGCTCGCCCCCTTCTCGAACCTGATCAGCGCGATGCTCGCGCCAGTCGCCTCGTCGCGCCACAGCATCTTCTCGTGCACGCCCTTCAGCGACTTCTCGCGCCAGGGCACGGACGCGGTCTGAATGAGAATTTCCTCAAGCTTCGGAGCACCTTCCGGAAGCGTCATGATGTCGAGCCTTTCTGCCGTGGGATATCCGCCGACGATTGATCGGAGCGAATGATATTTCACGTGATGTGTTTTGCAAAGCCTTGGCGGCGGGTCCGGGCATTGCCCGCCCGCCGTAAGGCAGAACAGGGAAAAGCCGGGACGGTGGTCGAAGACCCCTTGCCTCGCCGGCTGCTTTGCGGCGACATCGCCGCCACGGTCCGTCCAGCGGATCGGTGACGAGGGAGAGCCAGGAGCATCATGCGCGGCCAGCCGAAGCGCGCCTCGACGGCCCCGGCCGCCCGGTCGGTCGCCGCCGACCTGATCGCCGTGCTGGTGGCCGTGACCGGCGGCGAACCGCGCGTCATGACCATCCAGGATGGCAGCGCCCTGCCCTCCGGCCCGTTCGCGCTCAGCCATCGTTCGCTGCAATCGGGCCTCAGGAGCTGGGTGGAGGAGCAGACCGCCCACCCGCTCGGCTATGTCGAGCAGCTCTACACTTTCGCCGACCGTGACCGGTCGGGCGAGGATCCCGACCATCGGGTGATCTCGATCAGCTATCTCGGCCTGACCCGGGAGGAACCGGGCAGCGGCGACGGCGCCGGCTGGCGCAGCTGGTACGACTATTTTCCCTGGGAGGATTTCCGGGCCGGTCCGCCGGCCATGCTGGAGCGGGTGCTGGCGCCGCGGCTGGAGGCCTGGGCCACGACCGGCGGCGATGAGCGCGCGGTGCAGGAGCGGCGCCAGCGCGTCGCCATCACCTTCGGCCTCGCCGGACGGAGCTGGAACGAGGAGCTGGTGCTGCAACGCTACGAGCTGCTCTACGAAGCCGGCCTCGTCGCGGAGGCGCAGCGCGAACAGCCGCCGGGCGCGGCGCCGGCCATTCCCGGCCGGGTCATGCGCGGCGATCACCGCCGCATCCTTGCAACCGGCCTCGCCCGCCTGCGCGCCAAGATCAAGTACCGGCCGGTCGTCTTCGAGCTGATGCCGCCGGCCTTCACGCTGCTGCAGCTCCAGCGCACCGTCGAGGCGCTCGCCGGCCATTCCCTGCACAAGCAGAACTTCCGCCGGCTGATCGAGCAGCAGGACCTCGTCGAGGAAACCGGCGCGATCGCGGCCGACACCGGCGGCCGCCCGGCCAAGCTGTTCCGCTTCCGCCATGCCGTGCTCGCCGAGCGCGCGGTGGCCGGCACCAAGCTGCCTCTCTCCAGGCCTTGACATTCTTTATGCTCAGGATCAGCATAAGCCATCATATGCTCATTTGGAGTATAATTCGATGGCAACGCGTCAGGCCGTGCTGGAGCGCACCGCTTCGCTGTACGAACGGGTGAGACGGGTCATTCCTCCGGTCGAGTGGCCGGCTTTCGCCGAGGATGTCGACGCCATTCTCGCGCTGAAGCGCGCGCGCAACGCGGTCATTCTCGCCCACAACTACCAGACGCCCGAAATCTTCCACTGCGTCGCCGACCTCGTCGGCGACAGCCTGGCGCTCGCGCGCAAGGCCATGGATGTCGAAGCCGACGTGATCGTGCTCGCCGGCGTGCATTTCATGGCCGAGACGGCGAAACTGCTGAATCCGGACAAGACCGTGCTGATCCCCGATCTCGGCGCGGGATGCTCGCTGGCCGATTCGATCACGCCCGCGGACGTCAGGCTGATGCGCCAGCGCTATCCGGGCGTGCCGATCGTCACCTATGTCAACACATCGGCCGCGGTGAAGGCCGAATCCGACATCTGCTGCACCTCGGGCAATGCCAGGGCGATCGTCGAGGCGCTCGGCACCGACCGCGTGATCATGCTGCCGGACGAATACCTTGCGCGCAACGTTGCGGCGGAGACGCATGTCGAGATCATTGCCTGGAAGGGCCATTGCGAGGTGCACGAGCGCTTCACGCCCGACGACATCCGGCAACTGCGCGAGAGCCATCCCGGCGTGACGGTTCTTGCCCATCCCGAATGCCCGCCGGCCGTCGTCGCCGAAGCCGACTTCTCCGGCTCGACCGCCGCCATGTCCGACTATGTCGACAGCCGCAAGCCGCCCCGGGTCGTTCTGCTCACCGAATGCTCGATGAGCGACAACATCGCCGTGCAGCACCCGGATGTCGACTTCATCCGGCCCTGCAATCTCTGCCCGCACATGAAGCGCATCACGCTCGCCAATATCAGGCGGGCGCTGGAAGAGAACCGGCACGAAGTGACCATCGCGGCGCCGCTGATGGCCCCTGCCCGCCGCGCGGTCGAGCGGATGCTCGCGGCATGACACCCGTGGCCATGTCTTTCGACGGCCGAGCGGTCGTCATCGGCGGCGGCATGGCGGGGCTGATGACAGCCCTCGCGCTCGCCCCCATGCCGGTGCTCGTGCTCGCCCGCGCGCCGCTCGGCCAGGAAGCCTCCAGTGCCTGGGCGCAGGGCGGCCTCGCCGCCGCGATGGGCGCGGACGACAGCCCGGCGCTGCATGCGGCCGACACGCTGGCGGCGGGCGACGGCCTGTGCGATGCGGCGGCGGTCGATCACATCACGGCGGCGGCGCCACAGGCGATCGCGACGCTCGCCCGCCTTGGCGTGCGCTTCGACCGCGGCCCGAACGGCGCCCTCAGCCTCGGCCTCGAAGCGGCCCACAGCCGCCACCGCATCGTCCATGCGAGCGGCGACGGCACGGGCCGCGAGATCATGCGCGCGCTCGCCGCCGCCGCGGCGCGGACCCGCTCGATCGACATTCTCACCGGCTTCGAGGTGCGCCGGCTGATCGTCGCGGACGGCGGCATTGCCGGCGTCGTCGTGGCCGGCCCGACGGGGGCATTGACCATCCCGACCGGCCGGGTGGTGATCGCGACCGGCGGCATCGGCGGCTTGTTCCGCGACAGCACCAATCCGACCGGCTCGTTCGGCCAGGGCCTCGCGCTCGCGCTGCGCGCCGGTGCGGCGATCGCCGATCCCGAATTCGTCCAGTTCCACCCCACCGCCTTCGACGGGCCGGAACGGCCGATGCCGCTGGTGAGCGAAGCCGTGCGCGGCGAAGGCGCCATACTGATCGACGAAACCGGCCGGCGCTTCATGGCCGGCGTGGACGGAGCCGAGCTTGCCCCGCGCGACGTGGTCGCGCGCGCCGTCTGGCGCCACCTCGCCGCCGGCCACAAGGTCTTTCTCGATGCGCGGGAGCGGCCCGGCGCACGCTTCGCGGCCCGCTTTCCGGCGATCACGGCGATCTGCCGCCGCGCCGGCATCGACCCTGCCCTCCAGCCGATCCCGATCCGCCCCGCGGAGCACTACCACATGGGCGGCATTGCGGTGGACGCGAGCGGCCGCAGCACGGTGGGCGGCCTCTGGGCCGTCGGCGAAGCCGCCGCAACCGGCCTGCACGGCGCGAACCGCCTCGCCAGCAATTCGCTGACC